>NZ_JBFUAI010000020.1:0-171530 GCF_056406355.1 Cellulomonas sp. P1_C4
GCGGCCGGACGCGAGGCAGCCGGGCGAGGAGCAGCGGCCGGACGAGGCGCGACCGGCGCGGGCGCCGGGGTCTCGACGGCGGCGGGCGCCTCGACGACGGGCTCGACAGCGGCGGGAGCCTCGACCGGGGCCGGCGTCTCCACCACGGCGGGCGTCTCGACGACGGCCGGGGTCTCGACGACAGCGGCGGGCGCCTCGACGACGGGCTCGGCCGGAGCCGGGTTCGCCGCCGCAGCAGCGGCCGCGGCGGCTGCCGCAGCGTTCTGCTCGCGTGCCGCAGCAGCCTGCGCCGCACGGCGCTGCTCCTGCTTCTGGTCCGCCTTCTTCTTGTTCGGGCCGAGCACCATGATCATGTTGCGGCCGTCCTGCTTCGGCATGCTCTCGATGAAGCCGAGCTCCGAGACGTCGTCGGCCAGCCGCTGCAGCAGGCGCACGCCCATCTCGGGGCGGGACTGCTCGCGGCCGCGGAACATGATCATGACCTTGACCTTGTCGCCGGCCGTGAGGAACCGCTCGACGTGGCCCTTCTTGGTGCCGTAGTCGTGCGGGTCGATCTTCAGCCGGAAACGGATCTCCTTGAGGACCGTGTTGGTCTGGTTCCGCCGGGCCTCGCGGGCCTTCATGTCTGCTTCGTACTTGAACTTGCCGTAGTCCATGATCTTGCAGACGGGCGGACGAGCGTCAGGTGCGACCTCGACAAGGTCGAGGTCAGCGTCCTGAGCCAGGCGCAGTGCGTCCTCCACGCGGACGATCCCGACCTGCTCGCCGTTGGGGCCGACCAGGCGGACCTCGGCTACGCGGATCCGATCGTTGATGCGGGGCTCGCTGATGTGGTGCTCCTCAGGTTCGTCGTGGCGACCGTCAGGAACGAGGAAGGCCCCCGTCCTGAGCACAGGAGGAGGCCTCGAAGTCCGCCACGTGCCCACGGCCGCAGCCATGCTCACGCCACCGGGACCTGCTTGCGCCGTCCGGTGCGGACTGGAACCCGGTCTCTGTCGTCGGTGCGCATCCAGCGCATCGATCGGTCGAGGCCCAGGTGGGAGAGACTCCACTTGTGCGCCTGAGCCGTGTTCCGCTCGTGAGAGCGAGGCACAGCCCAGGTCAGTCGACTGCCAAGACTACCAGAGAAGCGGGGTGCGCCCGAACCGGCGCCGGAGCACCCATGGCCCGATGAGAGGATCGAGCCATGACCGAGAGCAGTCCCAGCACGGACCCCACCACCGCGGCCACCCGCGACATCGCGGACGTCGCCGCCGTCGAGGTCATCACGACCGCCGCCGTCCACCTCATGAGCGCAGCCGCCGTCAAGTGTGGTCTCGCCGAGGACGGACCGACCGGTGCGGGCGCCGACTTCATGGACCTGGACGAGGCCCGCAAGCTCATCACCGCGCTCGCCGCGCTGGTCACGGCCTCGGCTCCGGACATCGGCAACCAGCACGCCCGCTCGCTGCGGGACGGTCTGCGCTCACTGCAGCTGGCGTTCCGCGAGGCGTCACCGTTCCCCGACGCCCCCGGCGAGGGCCCCGGCGAGAAGTTCACCGGCTCGGTCGTCTGACCCGCTCGCGTCGGGCGGCGCCGGCGCCGCGGTGGCGGACGAGCCGGACCCTGGTGCGGGTGGCGGGCACGTGACGCGGCACCTCACGGTCGGCCGTCTCGGGCTCGCTCCGGCGGCGGACGGTCGCGAGCGCGACGAGCCCGCTGACGGCGATGGCGCCGCCCACGACGGCGGCGGTGAGGAACCCGGCGCCCGGCGTCGTCCGGTCGATCACCGCGCCGCACAGGGGTGCGCCGAGCGCGTTGCCGACCGTTCCCATCGTCCCGCTCCAGCCCATGACCTCGCCCCGCCGGTGCTCGGGGACCAGGCGGACGAGCGTCGCGTTGATCGAGGACAGCGCGGGCGCGCAGGGCAGGCCGGCGATGACGATCGCGACCGCGAGCCAGACCTGCCCCGTGGCGAAGGCGGCAGGGACGGCGGCGAGCGCGAGGACGGCGACCAGCACGAGCGGTGACGGGTTGCGGTGCGTGGCCCCGTGCACGAGCCCGCCGACCACCGAGCCGCCGGCCCACAGCGCGATCATCCAGCCGACGTCCGCCGAGCGGCCGGCGTCGTTCAGGGTGGCGACGAGCGACACGTCGGTGCCGACGAGCACGAAGGCGGCAGCGAGGCCCGCGAGGAGCACGACGACCAACCCCGGGCTGAGCAGCCGGCCCTTCGGCAGCTCCGCGACCGGCCCGGCCGACGGTGCGCTGCGGGTGGGCGGGTTCGCCCACATGAGGAGGACCCCGGCGCCGACGGTCAGCGCGCCGACCACGGTCAGGGCCACCGACGTCGACGCCTGCGTCGCGAGCAGCACGCCGACGACCGGCGAGAGCATGAAGGTCAGCTCGACGGCGACCGAGTCGAGCGAGAACGCGGCCCGCTGGTGCTGGAGGGGCACCAGCACCGACAGGGACTGCCGGCTGACGGAGAACACTGGCACCAGGAAGAGCCCGGCGAGGAACGCCGCACCGATGAGGGCCCCGTAGGTGAGGTGCGGAGCCGCGAGCCAGACCGCCGACTCGACGACGACCGACGGGGCGACCGCGCGGCGCAGCCCGAGCTTGTCGACGAGGCGGCCGCGCCACGGCGCGCCGAGCGCCATCCCGACGGTCGCGGCGCCGACGACGATGCCCGCCTGGGCGTAGCCGCGGCCCAACGTGGAGACGACGTGCAGCGTGAGGACCACGCCGACCATGGCCGACGGGATGCGGGCGAGGAAGGAGACGCCGAAGAGCCGCGCGACGCCGGGCAGGCGCAGCACGGCTCCGTAGGTCGTCGAGGGCATCCGACGATTGTCGCCGCTGCCTCGCGGTGTCCCGGGCGCGGTCGCCGTCCGCCGGCCGGGGCCGAACATCACCCTGAAAGCGGCTGATGGCCTCCTATCCTGGGGCGATGCAGCCCGACGACCCCCGCGCGAGTGCCGGGACGCCCCCGGAGCCGCAGCGCCCGGTGACGGAGATCACCCCCGCGCCTCCGTCGTGGCTGCCGGCCGTGCCGGATTCGTCCGAGTCCCCGTCGCCGACCCGTCGGCGCGGGCCTCGGGTCACGACGACCGTGCTCGCGGTGCTGCTCGTCGCGACCCTCGTGGGCGGGGGCCTGCTCCTGGCGCACATGCTCCGGACGAACGAGGCGTGGCAGGCCTCGACGCAGGACTGGGAGACGCTCGCGCGCTCGACCGGGAAGGACCTCGCGACGTCCCAGGCCGACCTCGCCGCGACGCAGGCCGAGCTCGACGCCGCGCGGGGGCAGCTGGCGACCGCCCAGGAGCGGATCACACAGCTGGCCGACGAGAAGGCGCAGCTGGGCGACACGAGCGCGTCGCAGCAGCAGCTCGCCGACTACCAGTCACGCGTGTCGCAGGCGGCCGGGCAGGTGGCCACCGCGCTGGCCGCCTGCGTCGACGGGCAGCAGCGCCTCATCGGGTACCTGCAGAACTCCGCGCAGTACGACCAGGCCGACCTCGCGCGGTTCACCTCCGACGTGCAGACGGTGTGCCAGAAGGCGACCGACGCCAACGCGGCGCTCCAGGGCGAGCTCCAGCGATGAGGAGCCGCGTCGTGCTCGTCGGCGCCGTGCTGCTGCTCACCGCGGGGTGCAGCGTGCTCCCGGCGATGCCCGCACCCGTGCCCACCAGCGTCGTGCCCACCGACCTCCCCCGGCCGACCCCGACGTCCAGCGGGAACCTCTCCCCCGACGGCTTCGACTCGGCGCAGCGGATGGCCGTGCGCATCCGCAACATCGGCTGCGGGGCGCTGTCGACGGGATCGGGCTTCGCGATCGACGACCACACGCTGGTCACCAACCGGCACGTGGTCGAGGACGCCTCGACGCTGCAGATCGCCACGTACGACGGCCGTGACGTCGCGGCCGCCGCGGCCAGCACCGCCGACCTGGCGGACCTCGCGATCGTGCACACGCAGGACGCGCTGCCGGCCGCTCCGGAGCTCGCCAGCGCCGACCCGGCGATCGGCGACGCCGTCACGGTCGTCGGCTACCCGCTCGGGCAGGCACTCACCGTCACCACGGGCCACGTCCTGTCCAGCGAGACCGACCCGCTCAACGAGAACCTCGGCGCCGTCCTGGTCACCGACGCCCCCGTCGAGCACGGCAGCTCGGGCTCCGCCGTGCTGGACGCCGACGGCCGCGTGGTGGGCGTCGTGTACGCCAAGGACGCAGACGGGCACAGCTTTGTGGTGCCCGTGAGCACGCTGCGGTCCATGCTGGACGACGAGGCGTCGTTCACACCCGCCGCACCCTGTACCGGCTGACCCTTCGGAGGTTCTCATGCCTGTCCCGCGCTTCGACCCAGAGACCGTCACGCGTGCCACCAACGACGCCCTGTCCGTCCGACGGGTGTTCGGTGAGGCGTACGAGCGCGAGGGAACGCTCGTCATCCCGGTCGCCAAGGTGTGGGGCGCGACCGGGTCCGGGGCCGGCTCCGGCCAGAGCGGTGCGTCGGACGAGCCCGAGGGCGACACCGTGCCCAAGGGCACCCAGGTCGGGCACGGCGGGGGCGGCGGGTACGGCGTGCGGGTCAAGGCGGTCGGCGTCTTCGTCGTCGACGGCGCAGGCGCCCACTGGCGGCCGGCCCTCGACCTCAACCGCGTGATCCTCGGCGGTCAGCTGGTGGCCGCGTTCGTGCTCAGCACGTGCGCCCTCGCGTGGGCGGTCAGGCGCCGCCGCTAGCGTGCCGCGCGCGGCCGCAGCTCGAGCGAGTCGACCCGCGTAGCTACCAGCTCCACACCGGCCACCGCGGTGTTGACCTGCGCGAGCACCGAGTCGAGCCCGGCGCGGTCCAGGCCGGCGACGAGGTCGACGACGACCGCGACCTCGGCGCGCGCTCCGGGCACCGCGTCGACGGCGACCACGCCAGCAACGGGTGCCACCGCCGCGGCGATCGCGGCGCGGACCTCCGGGTCCACGCCGTCGGCCGTCACCGCCGGGCGCCAACGCTCCTGCTGGGCGAGCGCCCACACGGCCGGCCGCGGGACGAGGACAGTCGTCGGACCGCCCGGGTCCACGACGAGCACCTCCCAGCCCTCGGTCACGGCCGAGAGCGCCGCGCGGGCGACGTCCGAGGGCACCGGTCGCGCGTCGGGCCGCCACGCCGTCATCGTCGCGACCGACGTGAAGACCGGCAGGGCCGTGCGGCCGTCGGGAGCCCGCAGCGCGACGATGCCCGCGGAGGCCTCCTTGTCGACCGTGTGCTCGTGGCCGGCGTGCACGACGACGTCCTCGACCTCCAGCTCGGCGAGCACGGGGACTAGGACGCGGGTGCCCTCGAGCGCGTCGACCACCGCCGCGACCGTGCCGGTGCCGGCGTCGAGCGCGGCCAGCGCGGCGGCCACGGCGGGATCGGCCGTGCCGTCGTCGCCCGCGAACGGGGAGGACGGCGGCAGCTCGCGTCCCGTCACGGGCGGCCCGCGACGTCCAGCGCCTCGGGCAGCGTGAACGCGCCCGCGTACAGCGCCTTGCCGACGATCGACCCCTCGACACCGAGCGGCACGAGCGTCCGCAGCACGCGCAGGTCCTCGAGGCTGGACACGCCGCCCGAGGCGATCACCGGGGCGTCGGTCCGGGCGCACATCTCGCGCAGCAGCTCGACGTTCGGGCCGTTGAGCATGCCGTCCTTGTTCACGTCGGTCACGACGTAGCGGGCGCACCCGGCGTCCTCGAGGCGGGCGAGGACCTCCCAGAGGTCGCCGCCGTCCTTCGTCCAGCCGCGCGCGGCGAGCGTGGTGCCGCGCACGTCCAGGCCCACCGCGATCTGCTCGCCGTAGGACCCGATCACGCGTGCGGTCCACTCCGGGTTCTCCAGGGCGGCCGTGCCGAGGTTGATGCGCGTGGCACCGGTGCCGAGCGCGCGCTCGACCGACGCGTCGTCGCGGATACCGCCGGAGAGCTCGACCTTGACGCCCTTGGCGACCAGCTCGGCGGTCACCTCGGCGAGCAGGACCGCGTTGGAGCCGCGCCCGAATGCCGCGTCGAGGTCGACCAGGTGGATCCACTCCGCGCCACCGGCGTACCAGTCGAGCGCGGCCGAGAGCGGGTCGCCATACCCCGTCTCTGTGCCGGCGGCGCCCTGGGTCAGGCGGACGGCCTGGCCGTCGGCGACGTCGACGGCGGGCAGCAGCTCGAGGCGGTCGGTCATGCGTGGTCTCCGGGGGTGGCAGGGGCGGGAAGGGACGCGACCCAGCGTGCGAGCACCTGGGCGCCGGCGTCGCCGGAGCGTTCCGGACGCAGCTGGAGGGCGGTGAGGGGGCCGTTCTCGACGGCGGCGACGAACCGGGCCGGGCCGGCCGACCAGGTGACGACGGGGACGACGAGGCGCGTGTCCGCGGGCCAGTCGTCGAGCAGCGGGAACGTCGTGGCGGCGTGGGCGTGCTCGAAGGCGAACTCGGCGTCCTCGAGCCCGGCGAACAGCCGCGACCCGTCCGACACCTCGACCGGGACCGGTCCCGGAGGCTCGACGGGGTCGACGACGCCCGGCCACTCCCCCAGGCCCTCGGCTCCCGGTCCGGCCGCGAACATCACGTGCATCCCGACGCCGATGGCGAGCACGGCCCGACCGCCCGCGAGCCGACGGTCCACGACCTGGTCKCCGCCGACGGCCAGGACCCCGGCGATGACCTCCGCGAACGGCCCGTTCMCCGCGATGACCAGCCCGTCGGCGACGAGGGCGGCGCGCTTGTCGGACGTGATCTCGACCTGGGCGCCCGCGCGGGTCAGGGCCTCGGCCAGCGGGACGTGGTCGTCGGGACCGTGGTCGAGCACGACGACGAGGGGCTGGGCGGGCACCGGACCACGGTACCCGCGGCCGGCGCGCCGCTCGGTCGGGCGCCGGTCCGCGAGACGGATGCTCCGCGACGGGCGAAACGTTCCTCTCGGGACGGCTACTGCGACTTCTTCTTGCCCGAGCCCGTGATCGTCCGCATCGCCTGCCAGCGCGACATCCCCACGCTCGTGACGACGCCCTCGACGTCGCCCGCCTGCACCGAGCCGAGCAGCAGGTCCTCGAGCACCGCGGGCGCGTCGGACAGGACCAGGCCGGCGGGGAGCTTGTCGCCGCGCTCGCCGGCGGTCCAGCGGGTCGCGGTGATCTGGCCCTCGCGCCGCTCCAGCAGGATCACCGGCAGCGTGCGCAGCAGCTTCGAGATCGCCCCGGCGCCCTCGGCGGCGGCCCGCGGGTCGCGCAGGACCGCGATCGCGCCGATGTCCGTCGGCACGACGTCGACCTCGACCTTGGCGATCGCGCACGCGGCCGCCAGCGGCGCGGGAGCGGCCACCTGCGTGATCACCAGGACGACCGACGGGTCCTCCGGCGGCGCGTCGAGCAGCGAGGAGAGGTCGTCGGGGACCTCGAAGTCGTCGGGCAGCTCGTCGGACATCACAGCGCGCCCTTCGTCGACGGGATCCCGTCCACCCGCGGGTCGAGCGCGACGGCGAACCGCAGCGCCCGCGCGAGCGCCTTGAACTGGGCCTCGACGATGTGGTGCGGGTCGCGGCCCGCGAGGACGCGGACGTGGATGCTGAAGGCGGCGTGGTGCGCGATCGACTCGAGCACGTGCCGGGTGAGCGAGCCCGTGAAGTGGCCGCCGATCAGGTGGTACTCCTGGCCGGGAGGCTCGCCCGTGTGCACGAGGTACGGCCGCCCGGACACGTCGACGACCGCCTGGGCGAGCGCCTCGTCGAGGGGCACCGTGGCGTCGCCGAACCGCGAGATCCCGCGCTTGTCGCCCAGCGCCTCGCGCAGGGCCTCGCCGATCGTGATCGCCACGTCCTCGACGGTGTGGTGCGCGTCGATGTGCGTGTCGCCGGTCGCCTTGACGGTGAGGTCGATCAGCGAGTGCTTGCCCAGCGCGGTGAGCATGTGGTCGTAGAACGGCACCGTCGTCGAGATGTCGGTGCGACCGGTGCCGTCGAGGTCGAGCTCGACCAGCACGCTCGACTCGCTCGTCGCGCGCTCGATGCGCGCGGTACGGGCCTTGGGAGTACTCACAGCCCAGCCACCTCCACCAGGGCGTCCCGGAACGCCGCCATGTCCTGCGGGGTGCCGACCGACACCCGCAGCCACCCGTCAGGCCCCACCTCACGGATGAGAACCCCACGGTCGAGCAGACCCTGCCAGATCGCGTGCCGGTCGTCGAACAGGCCGAACAGCACGAAGTTCGCGTCGGACTCCGCGACGGTGAGCCCGCGCTCCCGCAGCCACACGACGAGGGCGTCGCGCTCGTCGCGCAGGGAGCCCACCTGGGCCATCAGGGCCGGCGCGTGCGCGAGCGCCGCGCGGGCGACCGCCTGCGTCACGGCCGAGAGGTGGTACGGCAGGCGGACGACGCGCAGGGCGTCGACGAGGGCCGGCGCAGCGGCGAGGTAGCCGACGCGTGCACCGGCGAGACCGAAGGCCTTCGACATCGTGCGGCTCACGGCGAGGTGCGGGTGGTCGGCCAGGAGCTCGAGCGCCGACGGCGTGCCCGCGCGGCGGAACTCGCCGTACGCCTCGTCGACGACGACCACGCAGCCGCCCGGCACCGCCGCGGCGGCGTCGAGCACCGCGAGCACCGTCGCGGCGGGCAGCGCCGTGCCGGTCGGGTTGTTCGGGCTGGCCAGCAGCACGACGGACGGCGCGTGCTCGGCGATCGCGGCGCGCGCGACGTCGGGGTCGAGCCCGAAGTCCTCCTCGCGGCGCCCGGCGACCCACCCCGTGAACGTGTCGCGCGCGTACTCCGGGTACATCGAGTACGTCGGTGCGAACGACAGCACCGTGCGGCCCGGTCCGCCGAAGGCCTGCAGGACGTGCAGCATGATCTCGTTCGACCCGTTCGCGGCCCACACCTGCTCCGTGGCCAGCGCGACGCCGGACTCCACCTCCAGGTACGCGGCGAGGTCGGCGCGCAGGGCGTCGAAGTCCCGGTCCGGGTAGCGGTTCAGGCCCGCGGCCGCCCGCGCGACCGCCGCCGCGATGTCGGAGACCACGTCGGGCGCGGGCGCGTACGGGTTCTCGTTGACGTTGAGCAGGTGCGGCACGTCGAGCTGGGGCGCGCCGTACGGCTCGAGGCCGACGAGGTCGGGACGCAGCGGGAGGGCGCCGCGAAGGAGATCAGCAGTCACGTGCCCGAGTCTAGGGAGCCGCGGACGACGGCTGCCGCGCCGTCCACTCCGCCAGACGGGCCAGCCCCTCGTCGAGGCTCACGGCGGGCTCCCACCCGAGCGCCTCGCGCGTGCGCCTCTGGTCGAACCAGTGGGCGGTGGACAGCTGCTCGGCGACGAAGCGGGTCAGCGGCGGCTCGCCCGGCAGGGGCAGCGCCCGCCAGGCCGCGTCGAGGACGGAACCCGCGCCGCGCGCGAGCGCCGCGGGGACGTGCCGTCGCGGGGTCGGGACGCCGGAGGCCTCGCAGATCCCGATGAGCAGCTCGAGCACGGGTCGCGGCTCGCCGTTGGTGACGACGTAGGCCTCGCCGTACGCGGCCGGGTCGGCGTGCAGCGCCGCCACCAGGGCGTCGACCGCGTTGTCGACGTAGGTCGTGTCGATGAGCGCGGCGCCCTTGCCGAGGACGGGCAGCCGGCCGCTGCGCGCGCGGTCCACCACGCGCGCGACCAGCTGGGTGTCGCCCGGTCCCCACACGACGTGGGGCCGGACCACGATGACTCCCACGCCGCCCGGGTCGTGCGCCGCGAGCGCGAGGAGCTCCGCGGTCGCCTTCGTCCGGGCGTAGTGGCCGCGCGCGTGCGACGGGTCGGCGGGGCCCGCGGGCGCCCCGGCCAGCGACCGGCCGAGGTGAGCCACCGACGGCGACGAGACGTGCACGAACCGACGCACCCCGGCTGACGCGGCCTCGTTCAGCAGGTGCCGGGTGCCGTCGACGTTCACGGCCTCGAACTGGCTGAGCGGCCCGGTGATGTCCACCTTGGCCGCGAGGTGCACGACCGCGTCCCGGCCGTCGACCGCCGTGCGCACGACAGCGGGGTCCGTCACCGACCCGGCGACATCCTGCGCTCCGGCCACGCGCGACGGGCTGCGCTGGAGGGTGCGGACGTCGTGCCCGTCGGCCACCAGGCGCTCGGCGACCGCCCGCCCGAGCATGCCGCTGGCACCGGTGACCAGGACGCGCGTCACAGCCGCGCCCGCTCCCCCGCCAGCACGCGCTCGGCCCAGGCCGCGACACGGGCCCGGTCGACCTTCGAGTTGTGCCGGACGTCCGTCGGCAGCTGCTCGACGACGAGCACGGCGGCGACGTCGGTGCCCACGAGCGCGGCCCGCACCTCCGCCGCCAGCCCCGGCTCCGCGACGACCGGGCCGTGCGAGAACACCTCGGGCTGCACCACGACCACGACCTGCTGGGCTCCACGGGGGCCGACACCGACCACGGCCGCCGCGACCACGCCCGGGACGGACTGGGCCCGCTGCTCCAGCCCGACGGGCGTGCGGACGTCGGTGGCCGTGACCAGGACGTGGGCCAACCGGCCCTCGATCCAGAGCCGACCGTCGGCGTCGAGGTGCCCGACGTCGCCGGTGCGGTGCCAGCCGGCGTCCCGCGACGAGGCCTGCTGGGTGAGCCAGAGTCCGTCGTACCGCTCCTTCACGTGGGCCGCGGAGACCAGCACCTCGCCGGTGACTCCCGGCTCCTGCACCGGTGCGCCGGTCGCCTGCCCGTTGGCGTCGAGCTGGCTCACGGCGACCCGCACGCCCGGCACGGGTCGGCCGACGCACACCCCGTCGCCCGGCGGCAGCACCCGCAGCTCCTCGAGCGAGACGTCGGCCACGACCAGGGCCTCGGTCATCCCGTACGGCGTGTGCGCCTCCGCTCCGGGCATGAAGTCGGCGGCCGCCTCCAGCAGCTCGCGACCGACCGGCGCGCCCGCCGAGAGGAACAGCCGGACGCCGGCCAGCGCGGCCCGCTCCGAGCCGTCGGCGGTGCGGACCACCGACCGCAGCGCGGCCGGGGAGGCGAACACGACCGCGGCGTCGATCGCGCGCACGGCCTCCGCCAGCGCGGCCGCGGTGAGCGTGCCCGGCGAGGTCACGTCCATGTGCGGGCTCGCGCTCGTCGCGCCGAGCGCGGGGCCCAGCAGGACGAACGGCGCGAACGCCGCGACGAGCGGGCTGTCGGGTCCGATGCCGTAGGTGCGCCCGACGACGTCGCGCATGGCCGCGAGCCGGCGGTGCGTATACGCGACGCCCTTGGCGGGGCCTGTCGAGCCCGAGGTGAAGAGGACCGCGGCGTCGGCGTCGGCGTCCGGCCACGGGAGGTCCTCGGTCGAGGCTCGCCCCAGCGCGGCGAGCTCGTCGAGGGACGCGCTGACMCCGAGCGCCTGGCGCACGCCCGCGCGCAGCGGTCCGGCGCTGACCAGCATGGGTGCCCAGCGCAGCCACCGCGCCGCGACCAGCGCCCGCTCGATCCCGATGACGACCGTGGGCTCGGCGGCGCGCACCGCGCGGGTGAGCCCCTGGACGCCGAGGCCGGCGTCGGCCACGACAACGACGGCGCCGAGCCGCAGGCACGCGTAGAGCACGGACGTCAGGTCGACCCCCGGCGGCACGAGCAGCGCCACCCGGTCGCCCGGTCGCACCCCGCTCGCCGCGAGGCCTCGGGCGAGCTGGTCCGTGCGGGCCGCGAGCGCCGCCCAGCTCGCGCGGCGGGACCGCGTCCCGGCCAGCTCGACGAGCGCCGTGCCCTCGTCGGCGGCGCGCTCGACCAGGGTCGCGCCGAGCGACCGGTACGGCTCAGGGCTCTCCGCGGGTTCGGGCGCGGCGCCCTGCGCGTCGAGCCAGCGCAGCACTCCCCCGGCCACGTCCGCATCCTCGACCACCAGGTGGCCGGCCCCCTCGAAGCGATGGACGGCGGCGTGCGGGAGGCGTTCGCGCAGGTCCCGCAGGTAGCGCGCGGAGAAGACCGGGTCGCGGGGGCCCCAGAGCAGCAGGGCCGGCACGTCGAGGCCGCGGACGCCGTCGGCGATCCGGTCGAGCTCCGCGCGGCTCGGGTGGTCGGGCGTCGCGGGGATGTCGGCGACGAAGCCGCCGATCCCGGCGCGCCGCTCGGGCGTCCGGTACGGCGCGCGGAAGGCGTCGGCGACCTCGGGTGCCAGTCTCGGGTGGGCGAGCGCGAGGGTGGTCTCGAGGAACGCCGGCGTCGTCACCGTCCCGACGGGCAGCACCCCCGGCGCCATCGCGACGCGCAGCGCCGCGGGCAGCGGGTCGTCGGCCGGCTGGTGCACGGCGGTGTTGGTCAGCACGATCCCCGTCAGCAGGTCCGGGTGGTCCAGCGCCCAGCCCAGGCTCACCACGCCGCCCCAGTCGTGCCCGACCGTCACGACGGGTCCGGTCAGGCCGAGCTGGTCGGTCAGCTCCCCCAGCTGTGCCACCCGGTCGGCGAGCCGGTGCTGCTCGCCGGTCCGCTCGGAGAACCCCATCTCCAGCTGGTCGACGGCGATCACGCGCCACGGGCGCTCGGCCCGCGCCCCAGCCGCGACGAGGCGGCGCCACAGGAAGGACCACGTCGGGTTGCCGTGGACGCACAGCAGCGTCCCGACCGGCTCGGCCTCCAATGAGGGGCCGTTGTCGAGCAGGTGCCAGGTCCGCGATCCCAACTGCACCACCCGCGACCAGCGCGGATCGATCCCGCCGGCCTCGAGGACGTCCGCCGGGGGTGTCGACGCGGCGGTCACCAGACGATCTCGGCCATGGCGGTGTGGAGGCCCGAGCCGACGCCCATGCACAGCACCCGGTCGCCCGTGCGCAGCGAGTCGGCCTGCGTCGCGAGCGTCATCGGCAGGGCGGCCGGACCGACGTTCCCCCAGCGCGGGAAGGTCGTCGGCACGCGCTCGGGGTCCAGGCCCAGCGCCTCGACGATCGAGCGGGTGTGCACCGAGGAGACCTGGTGGGTGACGATGCGGTCGACGTCGGCCCAGTCCCACTCGGGCTGCGCCTCGTTCCAGGCGTCGACGACGAGCTCCAGCCCGCCCGCGAGCAGCCCGCTCGGGTCGGTCTTCATCCCGTCGACCCCGCCGACGCACAGCTCGTGGTGCTGGGTGGCCGAGCGCGCCACGCCGCCGACGAGCCGGTGGGCGCCCGGGTGCAGGTGCGCCGGGCCGAGCACGGCGGCCGCGGCGCCCGCGCCGAGCGTGAGCGTCGCGAACTCCTCGAGGAACGACTCGCGTGTGGTGTCCGGCGAGGTCAGCCGCGCGATCGTGGCCTCCTGCGTCGGACGCGGGTCCTCGCCGTTGACGATCAGCGCGTAGGAGATCTGGCCCGAGTCGATCAGCTGCGCCGCGAGCGTCATGCCGTTGACGAAGCCCAGGCACGCGTTGGTCAGGTCGAAGTTGAGCGCGCTCGACGGGAGCGACAGGTTGGAGTGGATCCGGGAGGCGACGGAGGGCTCCAAGAACGTCCGGGTCACCGACGTGTTGACCAGCAGGCCGACGTTCCCGGCGTCGATCCCCGCCTCGGCCAGCGCCTTGGCGCCGGCGGCTGTCGCGGCGTCGTCGAACGTCATCTCCTCGTCCCACCAGCGGCGCTCGTGCACCCCCGCCACGCGGGACAGCAGCCCCCGCGGCAGGCGCAGCCGCTTGAGCGTCGGCGCCAGTCGCTCGTCGAACACCGTCGACGGCACCACGACCGGCGCCTCGATGCCGACGACCGCGAGGAGTGCGACATCACGGTGTCGGAACGTCGCGTTGCCTGTCACAGGCTGTCCTCTCGACGGGGGCTGAGGTCGCGCGCCCGGGTGGCGGCGCACACGCAGGGTCGGCGCGGTCCGCGCGCCGGCTCTGGGGAGGGATGAGTCAGAATCGGGCCCGCACCGCCTCGCCGTGCGCCGGGAGTCCCTCGGCGTCCGCGAGCGCGACGATCTTGTCCGCGACCTCGGCGAGCGCATCGGCGTCGTACTCGACCACCTGGACCGCGCGCAGGAACGAGTGCACGCCGAGCCCGCTGGTGAAGTGTGCGCAGCCGCCGGTCGGCAGCACGTGGTTGGAGCCGGCCATGTAGTCGCCCAGCGAGACCGGGGAGTACGCGCCGACGAAGATCGCCCCCGCGCTGGTCACCCGCTCCGCGAGCGCCGCGGCGTCGACCGTCTGGATCTCGAGGTGCTCCGCGCCGTAGGCGTTCACCACCTCGAGGCCCTGCTCCAGGTCGTCCACCAGCACGATCGCGGACTGCTCGCCGCTCAGGGCGGTGGTCACCCGCTCGCGGTGCATCGTGGCGTCGACCCGGTCCATCAGCTTGGCCTCGACCGCCCCGGCGAGCTCGACCGAGGGCGTCACCAGGACGGCGGCGGCGAGCGGATCGTGCTCGGCCTGGGACACAAGGTCCGCGGCGACGTGCGTGGCGTCAGCCGTGCCGTCCGCCAGGATCGCGATCTCGGTGGGGCCGGCCTCGGCGTCGATGCCGACGATCCCCCGCACCAGCCGCTTGGCCGCCGCCACGTACACGTTGCCCGGGCCTGTGACGACGTCGACCGGCTCGCAGAGCGTCTCGCCGTCCACGTCGTCGCTGCCGGCGGCCCCGTACGCGAACATCGCGATCGCCTGCGCACCGCCCACGGCGTACACCTCGTCCACACCGAGCAGCGCGCACGTGGCCAGCACCACCGGGTCGGGCAGCCCGGCGTCGTTCTTCTGCGGCGGCGACGCGACGGCCAGCGACCCGACGCCGGCGGCCTGCGCCGCGACGACGTTCATGACCACCGACGACGGGTACACCGCGAGGCCGCCCGGCACGTAGAGGCCGACGCGACGGACGGGCACCCAGCGTTGCCGGACCTGGGCCCCCGGTGCCAGCTGCACCGTGAAGTCCGCCGGTCGTTGCGCGCCGTGGACCTCGCGCACCCGACGGATGGTCTCCTCGAGCGCTGTCCGGACGTCCGGGTCGAGCACGTCGACGGCCGCGGCGATCGCCGCGGCGGGCACCCGCAGGTGCACGGGCCGCACACCGTCGAAGCGCTCGGCGAGGTCGCGCAGCTCGGCGGCGCCCCGCGCGCGGACGTCCACCAGGATGGGCGCGACGACCTCAGCCGCGTGCTCGACGTCGACCTCCGCGCGGGGCAGCTCCTCGAGGAGCTCCCGGCGCGTGAGGGTGCGACCGCGCAGGTCGATGCGGGTGATCACGTTCCTGAGCATAGGACCGACGTCTGCCGGTGGCCTGACCACGACCACGGTGCGGGCCGTGCGCTGCACCACACTGTCTGCACCAGGCAGACTGCTCCCATGACCACGGTGCCCATCTCCGACGACTCGATCCGGCTCGGCCAGTTCCTCAAGCTCGCCGACCTCGCCGACTCCGGCGCGCACGCCCGAGAGCTGCTCGAGGACGGCGCGGTCACCGTGAACGGCGAGGACGAGGCGCGCCGCGGTCGCCAGCTGGTCCGCGGGGACGTCGTCGAGGTGGACCTGCCGACCGGCTACAAGGAGGCCACGGTCGGCTGACCGGGGCTCGCCTTCACGCGTCCCGGTAGTGCGGCAGGGCCGCCTCGAAGATCTGCTGCCACATCCGGACCGGTCGACCCGCCGTGTGGTCGTCGAGCTGCCCGAGCGAGGCGTGCCAGCCGGCTCCGTAGCCGCGGGCCGCGGACTCGGACAGCCCCAGGTGCTCCAGCACGAGGACCGAGCCGCCGCCGTCCGGGCGGATGGTGACGCTCACGCGCGACTCGTCCTCACCCGGGAACGACCAGCCGACCACCAGTCGCCGCGGCGCGTCGCACTCGAGCACGTCGCCGACGGCGTTCTGTTGCGAGCCCGCCACGTCCTCACCCATCCGCAGCTCGTACCGGCCGCCCACCCGCAGGTCGCCGTAGACCGGTCCGAGCCACCGGCTCAGCCGCGAGGGTTCGGTGATTGACGCCCAGAGGTCCTCCGGCGTCGTCGGGTACCGGCGCTCGAAGCGGACCGACACGTCCGCCCCGGTCGGCACCAGCACGCCCCACACGTCAGTCGTCATCTCGGCTCCTCGTCGTCCCGGTGGACAGGCGGCGCTCACGGGCTCCGCGCACGATCTCCGTCTCCAACGCGTCCAGCCGGCCATCCCAGAACCGGCGGATGCCCCGCGCCCAGCGCTCGACCTCGTCGAACGCCTCGGGGCGCACCGAGTAGAGGCGGACGGCACCCTGCGGCACCGAATCGACAACCCCGGCCTCGCGCAGCACCCGCAGGTGCCGGGACGTCGCGGGCTGGCTGATCCCGAACTCGTCGCCGACCGCCGCCGCGAGGTGCCCCGCGCTGCGCTCCCCGTCGGCCAGGAGCTCGACCAGCCGCCGCCGGACCGGGTCCCCGAGTGCGTCCATCGCGTGCATGGCGACCATGTTTGCATCTAGCGTTATATAACGCAAGCCGCATACGAGTACGGTGGACCCATGGATCTGACGCGGCTCCCCGACGACCTTCCGGTGCCGGTCGACGACGGCGCGGCCGACCACCTCACCGGTGCGCGGTTGCCGGCTCTATCCCTGCCCGCGACGGACGGCAGCGCCGTCGCGCTCGACCGGCTCGGGCCGGGCCGAGCGGTGGTCTACGCGTACCCGATGACGGGCGGCGGCCCGGGCGCGGCGCTACCGGACGACTGGGACAGCATCCCCGGCGCCCGCGGCTGCATCGCCGAGGCGTGCGCCTTCCGGGACCACCACGCCGACCTGCTCGCCGCCGGTGCGGCGGCGGTGTACGGCCTGTCGACGCAGGACACGGCCTACCAGCGCGAGGCCGTCGACCGCCTGCACCTGCCCTTCCCGATGCTCAGCGACGAGGCGTTCGCCCTCACGCACGCGCTGAGGCTGCCGACGTTCGAGGCCGGCGGCCGCACCCTGCTGCGCCGGCTCACGATGATCGTGACCGACGGCGTCGTCGAGAAGGTGTTCTACCCCGTGTTCCCGCCGGACCGGCACGCGGCCGAGGTGCTCGCGTGGCTGACGCAGGCGGTCCGTCCGACAAACTCGGTGCCCCCGATCTGATCCGTCCGCCGGTCGACTCGCGACAGGAGGAGTGTGGAAGCCGCGGCCCTCTCGGACGTCGACCTCCTCCGGGCCGTCGGAGGGGGTGACGAGGCCGCGCTCGCCGCGCTCTTCGACCGTCATGCCGGCTGGCTCGCTCTCCGGCTCGGCCGACGCACGGCCGACGCCGACCTGGTCGCCGACGCACTGCAGGACACGTTCGTGGCCGTGTGGCGTTCCGCTGCGCGGTATCGCGGCGACGGCGACGTCGGTGCGTGGCTCTGGGGCATCGCGATCCGGCGGCTCATCTCCCGGCTGCGGGTGCGGCGCGCGCCGCTCCCGATCGGGGCAGCCGTCATCGAGGCCGGCACCCCCGTCGCGCCCAGCGCCGAGGACGAGCTGCTCGTGCGGCTCGAGCACGGCGACGTGGGTACCGCCCTGCGCTCGCTGTCGCCCGAGCTGCGCACCGTCCTGCAGGCGACCGTGCTCGACGGCCTCACCACACGTGAGGCGGCTCGGCTGCTCGACCTGCCCCAGGGCACCGTCAAGAGCCGGCTCCGGGCGGCGCGCGCCCAGCTGCGACACCACCTCGTCGCCCGTCCCGAACCCTGGAGGCCGACATGACGACCAGCACCTGGCACGCGGCCCCCGACCTGCTCGCGCGGTACGCCGGCGGGAGGCTCGACGACACCGCCCAGGCAGCGGTCGAGGCACACCTGACCGCGTGCGCTCCCTGCCGTGAGCACGCCCGCTCGCTCGCGCCGCCGACACTGCTCGACCGGGCATGGCTCGGCATCCGGAGCGAGGTCGCGGCACCCACCGGCCCGGCGGTGCTGCGACGGCTCGTGCGTCTCGGCCTGCCCGAGCGCGACGCGGTCATCCTGCGCGCCTCGTCCAGCCTGCACACCTCGGCGGCGCTGGCGGTCGGCGCCGCGATCGTGTGCGCGATCGTCGGGGGAACCATCGGCGCGAACCGTCAGGACGCGGCGTTCCTGCTCCTGGCCCCCCTCGTGCCCGTGCTCGCAGTCGTCGCGGCCTACGACGCGACCGACCCGCTGCGACACCTCACCGGCACCACGCCGGCGAGCGCACTGCGCACCGCACTGCTCCGCTCCGTCGCCGCGCTGACGATCGCCGTGCCGCTCACGATCGCCGTCGGCCTGCTGGTTCCCGGCCTGCGTGACCTCGCGGGCACGTGGGTCCTGCCCGGCCTCGCCCTGACGAGCGGTTCGCTCGTCCTGCTCACGAGGTGGACCGCACGAGTGACCTTCCCCGTCGTCGCCGCCGGCTGGCTGGTGCTCGTCGGACTGCGGTCCGGGTCGACCGTCGCCGCGCTCACCTCCACCGGCGGGCAGGTCGCCTGCCTCGTCGCCACCGCTCTTCTCACCGCAGTGCTCGTCCTGCGGACCTCGTCCGCCCGTCCGGAGGGACAGTCATGACACAGACGCCACCCGTCGCCGTGCTCGAGGGGGTCAGCCGGTCGTACGGGTCGACCCACGCGCTGGCGCCCACCGACCTCCGGCTCGACCACGGCATCGTCGGGCTGCTCGGCCCGAACGGAGCCGGCAAGTCCACGATGATCCGCCTGCTCGCGACGGCCATGCAACCGAGCGCCGGCCGCATCGTCGTCGCCGGCTTCGACATCACGGGCTCGGCGGCCGACCGTACGCGGGCGCGGCGCCGGATCGGCTACCTGCCGCAAGAGGTCGGGTTTCCCCGCGGCATGACGGCCTTCGGGTTCCTCGACTACGTCGCGGTGCTCAAGGAATGGCGTGAGACCGGCCCCCGACACCTCGAGGTCCGACGAGTCCTGGACCTCGTCGGCCTCGGAGACCGGCCCACGCGTCGGATCCGTGCCCTGTCCGGTGGGCAGCGGCGCCGGCTCGCGCTCGCGCAGGCGCTCATGGGGACACCGGAGCTCGTCATCCTCGACGAACCGACCACCGGGCTCGACCCGGAGCAGCGCGCCTCTCTCCGGGGGATCCTCTCCGGTCTCGCCGGTGCTGGCTGCGTGCTGCTGGCCACCCATCAGACGGAGGACGTCTCAGCGCTCTGCGATCGGGTGCTGGTGCTCGACGCCGGTCGGATCCGGTTCGACGGGACGCCGGCCGAGCTGATGGCGACGGCCGAGGGGGCAGTCTCGCAGGGCGCGGAGGTCGCCCCGGGTGCGGTGACCTCGTGGCGCACCGGGACCGGTGCTGTCCGGTCCGTCGGCGGCGCCCCCGGACCAGGGTCGGTGCGCGTGGAGCCGACCGTCGAGGATGCGTACCTGCTGCTGCGCGCCGCGCAGCCCGTACCGGGAGCAGTCCGGTGACCGCCGTGGCGAGCTCGGTCCGCCTCGACGCACCTCGCGGCATCGGGGTGCTGGCGCGCCGGGAGATGGTGCGGTACCTGCGTCACCCCCTGTTCTGGCTCGGCGTGCTCCTCACCGCCGCCAGCTGCCTCGGACGGCCCGACGAGCGCATGTCGAGCCTGCTGTCGGTCATCGCCCCGGCGGCGGGGCTCGGACTCTTCGGGCTCGTCGTGATGATGTCGCTGGTCCGCTCATCAGATCGGGCCGCGGCCTCCGGCACGGTGGCCACACCGGAGCGGCTGCGCACGCTCGCCCTCGCCTGTGCCGTCGCCGTCCCGTTCGTCGCCGGCCTGGCGTGGTTCGCGTGGGCCGTCTGGGCGTACCGCCACTGGCCCCCGGCGCCGGACGGGGCTCCGTTCGGCGGGCTGGGCGACAGCTGGTCGCTGGCCGTCCTGTTCGACCTCGGAGTCATGCCTTCCGTCGGCGGCCCTCTCCTCGGACTGGTGGTCGCACGCTGGCTGCCGTTCCGCGGCGCCGCAGCCGTCACAGTGGTGCTCCTCGTTCTGGCGACCATCGTCATGCAGGGGATCTTCGCGCCCCTGCGCACCGTGCGGCTCCTGATGCCTTGGACGTACTTCGGCGGGCCCATCGGCATCCCCGGTGACCCGGAGCGGGTCCTCATCCTCGTCGGCTCGCCGTTCTGGTACGGCACCTACCTCGTCAGTCTGTGCAGCCTCGCCGTGCTCGCGGCTGCAAGCCACGACCCCGAAGGCCCGCGCCGCCGTCTCGGCGTGGCGATGGCCGTCGTCGTCCTGGTCGCCGCCGTCCTCTGCCTGCTCGCTGTCACCATGGGTGTCGACCACACCATGGTCAACCCCATCCCCTCGGCTCCCTGATGTTGCGGTACGCCAGGACGGCGGTGCCCTGGACCCGGGTCGTCGTCGTCGCCGTGCTCGTCCTCGTGCTCCTGGACGTGGTGCGCCGCTGGCCCTACACCATGTGGCCGCTCGAAGGCTGCGCGGTGGGACTGCTCGCCGCCGGCGCGGCGTGGTGCTACGACGAGCCCGCCGCGGCCGTCGCGGACTCCACGCCCCGCGGTCTGGCCTGGCGGACGTGCGCGCGAGGGCTGGGGGTGCTGGCACTCGTCGCGTTCTGGCTCGGCGGCGTCGCGACGGCGCGCGCATCGCTCTTCGGGCACGCGCCCGACGTCGCGCTTCAGGGGGTCGCGGCCATCGTCGTCACGTCCGCTGTCGCCGTCGCCGCGCGCTCACGGGGGTCCGCCATGCCGGGGCGGTCGGTCGCGACGGTCGCCGTGCCGCTCGCCGTCTTCGTCGCGCTCGCCCGACCGATGAGTGACACCGTGGCGGTCTTCCCGTACGTCACCGACGACTGGGGCCGCAGCCGCCTGCTCTGGGTCGCGCTCGGAAGCGCGGCCGCGGCCGTGCTCGTCGCCGTGCTGGCCGGGATCCGAGGGCCGAGCTCAGGACGCCAGGCAGCTAGGCCCGAGCAGCGCCTTGAGGTCGCCGAAGAGGGACGGTGACCGTTCGACCCGGAGCCCGTGGTCGAGGCGCATCACCGTGGCGCGACCGGGACTGGTGAGCCTGAGGTGGACCTCCGTGACGCCCGGGTGCGTGGAGAGCACCTCGCGCAGCCGCTCGACCACGGGTGGGGTGCAGCGCGAGACCGCCATCGACACGACGACCGGAGCGTCGGCGGCCTGCGAGACGTCCGGCAGCGACACCTCCATGGCCTGCAGCTGCATGGTCTCGTCGCGCCGCCGCACGCGCCCCCGGATCACGACGACCGCGTCCTCGGCCAGCGCCGTGGAGTACGCCAGGTAGGTCTCGCCGAAGAACATGATCTCGACCGAGGCCTCCATGTCCTCGATGGTGACCGCGGCCCACGGGTTGCCCTGCTTCGACATCTTGCGCTGCAGCGACGTGATCAGACCCGCGACCACGACGGTCGAGCCGTCCGGACGCTGCTCGTCACCCAGCAGGGTCGCGATCGACACGTCCGCCGCCGCGGCGAGCACGTGCTCGAGCCCCGACAGCGGGTGGTCCGACACGTACAGGCCGAGCATCTCCCGCTCGAACGCCAGCCGCTGCTTCTTGTCCCAGTCCGGCAGGTCCGGCACGACGACCGCGAAGCCCTGCGCGCCGTCGTCGCCACCCAGCATGTCGGCGAAGAGGTCGAACTGGCCCTCGGCCTCCTTGCGCTTGACGCCGATGACCGAGTCCACGGCCTGCTCGTGCACCAGCAGCAGGGCGCGTCGCGCGTGGCCGAGGGAGTCGAACGCGCCGGCCTTGATGAGCGACTCGATGGTCCGCTTGTTGCAGACGACCGCGGGCACCTTGTCGAGGAAGTCGGTGAAGGACGTGAACTCGCCCTTCTCCTCGCGCGCCCGCACGATCGCGTCGACCACGTTCGAACCGACGTTGCGCACGGCCGTCAGACCGAACCGGATGTCCTTCCCGACGGCCGTGAAGTTGGCCGACGACGAGTTCACGTCGGGGGGCAGGACCGTGATCCCCATGTGCCGCGCCTCGCCCAGGTACAGCGCGGACTTGTCCTTGTCGTCGCGCACGCTGGTCAGCAGCGCGGCCATGTACTCGGTCGAGTAGTTGGCCTTCAGGTAGGCGGTCCAGTACGAGATGACCCCGTACGCCGCGGAGTGCGCCTTGTTGAACGCGTAGTCGGAGAACGGCAGCAGGATGTCCCAGAGGGTCTGCACCGCGCCCATCGAGAAGCCGCGCTCGACCATGCCGGCCGAGAAGCCCTCGAACTGCTTGTCCAGCTCCGACTTCTTCTTCTTTCCCATCGCGCGGCGCAGGATGTCGGCCTGGCCGAGCGAGTACCCGGCGACGCGCTGGGCGATCGCCATGACCTGCTCCTGGTAGACGATCAGGCCGTACGTCGTGCCGAGGATCTCCGCGAGCGGCTCCTCGAGCTCGGGATGGATCGGGGTGACGGGTTGGACGCCCGTCTTGCGCAGCGCGTAGTTGGTGTGCGAGTTGGCGCCCATCGGGCCCGGCCGGTAGAGCGCGCCGACCGCCGAGATGTCCTCGAAGTTGTCGGGGCGCATCAGCCGCAGCAGCGAGCGCATGCCGCCGCCGTCCAGCTGGAACACGCCCAGGGTGTCGCCGCGGCCCAGGAGCTCGTACGTGGCCCGGTCGTCCAGCGCGAGGTCCTCGAGGACCACGGGCTCCTTGCCGTTCATGACGATGTTCTCGAGCGCGTCGTCGAGGATCGTCAGGTTGCGCAGCCCGAGGAAGTCCATCTTGATCAGGCCGAGGCCCTCGGACGTCGGGTAGTCGAACTGCGTGATGACTGCGCCGTCCTGCGGGCGCCGCATGATCGGGATGATGTCGATCAGCGGGTCGCTCGACATGATGACGCCGGCCGCGTGCACACCCCACTGGCGCTTCAGGCCCTCGATGCCCTTGGCCAGCTCGACCACGCGCTGCGCCTCGGGGTCCGTCGCGTGGACCTGGCGGAACTCCTCGGCCTCGTTGTACCGCTTGTCCGCCGGGTCGAAGATGCCCGTGAGCGAGATGTCCTTGCCCATGATGGCGGGCGGCATCGCCTTGGTGAGCTTCTCCCCCATCGCGAACGGCATGCCTAGCAGTCGCGCGGAGTCCTTGAGGGCTTGCTTGGCCTTGATCGTGCCGTAGGTGACGATCTGCGCGACGCGGTCCTCGCCGTACTTCTCGGTCACGTACCGGATGACCTCGCCGCGGCGACGCTCGTCGAAGTCGACGTCGAAGTCGGGCATCGAGACGCGGTCGGGGTTGAGGAACCGCTCGAAGATCAGGCCGTGCTGCAGCGGGTCGAGGTCCGTGATCCGCATGGCGTACGCCGCCATCGAGCCGGCACCGGACCCACGGCCGGGGCCGACCCGGATGCCGTTGTTCTTGGCCCAGTTGATGAAGTCGGCGACCACGAGGAAGTACCCCGGGAAGCCCATGCCCGTGATGACCTCGGTCTCGAACTCGGCCTGCTTGCGCACCTCGTCGGGGATCCCGTCCGGGTAGCGCACGTGCAGGCCGGTCTCGACCTCCTTGATGAACCAGCTGGTCTCGTCCTCGCCGGCCGGGACGGGGTAGTTCGGCATGTAGTTGGCCGAGGTGTTGAACGACACCTCGCACTGCTCCGCGACGAGCAGGGTGTTGTCGCAGGCCTCGGGGTGCTCGGCCCAGACGCGGCGCATCTCCTCCGCGGTCTTCACGTAGTAGCCGTCGCCGTCGAACTTGAACCGGTCGGGATCGGCGAGCGTGGAGCCCGAGTTGATGGCCAGCAGCGCGTCCTGCGACGCGCGGTCCTCCTGCTTCACGTAGTGCAGGTCGTTGGTGGCTAGCAGGGGCGCGCCGATAGTCTCCGAGAGGCGCAGCAGGTCCTTGATCGCCCGGGTCTCGATGTCGAGCCCGTGGTCCATCACCTCGATGTAGAAGAAGTCCTTGCCGAAGATGTCCTGCAGCTCGCCGGCCGCGCGGACGGCCTCGTCCCACTGGCCCAGGCGCAGCCGGGTCTGGATCTCTCCCGACGGGCAGCCGGTGGTCGCGATCAGGCCTTTGCCGTACCGCTGCAGCAGGTCGCGGTCCATGCGCGGCCACTTGCCCATCTGCCCCTCGAGCGACGCCAGCGACGAGGCGCGCATGAGGTTGTGCAGGCCCTCGTTGTTCCGGGCCAGCAGCGTCATGTGGGTGTAGGAGCCGCGCGCCGAGACGTCGTCCTGCTCCTGGCCCTGCTGGCCGAACCGCACGCGGGTCTGGTCGAACCGGCTGGTCCCGGGCGTGACGTACGCCTCGACGCCGATGATGGGCTTGATGCCCGCCGCCGTCGCCTTCGACCAGAAGTCGAACGCGCCGAACAGGTAGCCGTGGTCCGTGGTGGCGATCGCCGTCTGGCCGACCCGCTCCACCTCCGCGAACAGGTCGCCCAGCCGGGCGGCGCCGTCCAGCATCGAGTACTCGGTGTGCACGTGGAGGTGGACGAAGTCGGAGCCCCCAGCTGATGCCATGCGGGCGATCCTACGTCGCCGGTCGGACACTCCCTGGCCGCCACCGGCTGTGTCGGCGCGGTGCTCGGCGTGTCGCACCCAGGTGTGTCGCGGGCTACGCGGGAGCCGACACGACCTTCACCGCGTCGCGGTGCCAGATGGCCTCGTCGAGGTACCGCTCGGGCCGTGCGACGTAGCCCAGCCGCCCGTAGAACCCGAGGGCCTGCTCCTGGGCGCTGAGCTCGACGGACACCGTGCGCAGCCCGTCGGAGACGACCCCGAAGCGCTCCAGCGCCGCGGCCTCGAGCGCCGTCATGAGCAGCGCTCCGACACCCAGCCCGCGGGCCTCGGCGCTCACGGCGACCCGTCCGATGTGCGCGGGCTGCTGGTCGTGGTGCGGCGGCAGCAGCCGCGCGGTGCCCAGGGCCGTGCCGTCGTCGGCGACCGCCAGCACATGGAGCGTCGACGGGTCGTCGTCCAGCGCGTCCATCTCACGCTCGGCGGCGACGTTCTGCTCCTGCACGAACACGGCCATGCGGATCGCCGTCATCTGCGCGCGCTGCTCGGGCGTCTCCACCCGGACGATCTCGGTCACACGTACCCGTCCTGCAGCACGGCCAGCGAACGTGCCAGGTCCTCGGGGTACTCGCTGGTCAGCTCCAGCCACTCGCCAGTGCTCGGGTGGTGGAACCCGAGCCGCATCGCGTGCAGCCACTGCCGGGTCAGCCCCACGCGCGCCGCGAGCGACGGGTCCGCACCGTACGTCAGGTCGCCCACGCAGGGGTGCCGCGTCGCCGAGAAGTGCACGCGGATCTGGTGCGTCCGGCCGGTCTCGAGGTGGACCTCGACCAGCGACGCCGCGGGCAGCATCTCCAGCACCTCGTAGTGCGTGATCGACGGCTTGCCGTCCGCCACCACGGCGAACTTCCAGTCCGAGCTGGGGTGGCGGCCGATGGGTGCGTCGATGGTGCCCGTCGTCGGCTCCGGGTGGCCCTGCACGAGCGCGTGGTAGACCTTCTCGACCGTGCGCTCCTTGAACGCCCGCTTGAGCACCGTGTACGCGTGCTCGCTCTTGGCGACCACCATGAGGCCCGAGGTGCCGGCGTCGAGCCGGTGCACGATCCCCTGCCGCTCGGCCGCGCCGGACGTCGAGATCCGGTAGCCGACGGCCATGAGGGCGCCGACGACCGTCGGGCCGGTCCAGCCGGGCGACGGGTGCGCGGCGACGCCGACGGGCTTGTCGATGACCACCAGGTCGTCGTCGTCGTAGACGATCCGCATGCCGGGCACGGGCTCGGCGACGATCTCGATGGTCGCCGCCGGTGCCACGTCCGGGATCTCGACCTCGAGCCAGCCGTTCGCCGCGAGGCGGTCCGACTTGCCGAGCTCCTTGCCGTCGAGGTGCACGCCACCGGCCTCGGCGATCTCCGCGGCGCGCGTCCGGGACAGGCCCAGGAGGCGCGACAGGGCCGCGTCGACCCGCTCGCCGACCAGCCCGTCGGGCACGGGCATCGCGCGCGTGTCAGGCATTCTGCTCGGTCTGCTCGATGGGGGTCTCCGCAGCCTCGGCCTCGGGGGCCGGGTGCCCGTCGCGGGTCCCGTCGATGTGCACGCCCGTCGCCGCGAGGATCACGACCATGACGGCGGCGACCACGATCGCGATGTCCGCGACGTTGCCGACGAACCAGTGCGCGTACGCGATGAAGTCCACGACGTGGCCGCGCGCGGGCCCGGGCTCCCGGATCCACCGGTCCACCAGGTTGCCGAGCGCACCGCCCAGCAGGAGGCCGAGCGCGACCGCCCACGCCCGGGACCCGATCCGGCGGCTGGCGCGCACGACGACCACGATCACCACGGTCGCGACGAGGGTCAGCAGCCAGGTCATCCCGGTCGCGATGGACAGCGCCGCGCCCGGGTTGAACACCAGCTGGAGCCCGAGCAGGTCACCGATCAGCTGCCGGCGCGCACCGTCGGCCAGGGCGTCCAGCGCCCACGCCTTCGACGCCTGGTCCAGCACCAGGACGACGGCGGCGATCGAGAAGAGCGCGATCAGGAGCGCACGACGACGTGGGTGGGTCGGGGGCGCGGCGCTCTGGTCGTCCGTGGTGGTGGGCACCGCCAGAGTCTACGTGCGCGTCAGCGGCGCTCTTCGCGCTGCTTGCACTCCACGCAGAGCGTCGCCCGCGGGAACGCCTGCAGACGTGCCTTGCCGATCGCCTTGCCGCACGACTCGCAGGTGGCGAAGGTGCCGGTCGCGATCCGTGCCAGCGCGCGGCTGGTCTGCGCGAGGAGATCGCGCGTGTTGTTCACCAGGGTGAGCTCCTGCTCGCGCTCGAGCGCGGAGGAGCCCGAGTCGGCCTGGTCGTCGCCCGCTCCGTCACCGGAGTTGCGCAGCAGGTCCGAGAGCTCGGCATCCGCTGCCGCGAGCTCGCTGGTGAGTCGGTCGATGTCGCTGGTCAGCTCTTCCGCGACGTCCTTGACCTCGCGGGCGGTCCACGGCTTCTCGCCGTCGCGCACCGGGAACGTCTTGACGAGCTTCGCGAGCTCCTTGGTGTCCGTGCTGATCTCGACCGTGCTCAGCGCGTCATTGATGGCCACGAGCGGGCCCCCCTGTCCTCGAAGTCACGTGACTGTATGCGGGGACGGCCAGGGACACAACACGCCACGCCGGGTGAAACCCGGCGTGGCGTGTGGTGGACGTACGACCTGACCTGTGGTGATGCAGGGCGGGCGCGCGGGTTCGGCGGGTGGACGCCGAACCGCCGTCAGAGGTTCTGGCCGTCTCCGACCGGCTGCGGCTGGCCCGACCGGGGCGGCAGCGCGTTGCCCCGGTTGTCGAGGTCGCCGAGCAGGTTCTCGAGGTAGCTCTTCAGACGCGTGCGGTAGTCGCGCTCGAACACCCGCAGCTCGTCGATCTTGCGCTCGAGGAGCGAACGCTCCTGCTCGAGCTGCCCGAGGGTCCGCTGCGACGTCTCCTCGGCCTCACGGACGATGCGGTTCGCCTGGCTCTTGGCGTCGCCGACCAGTCGGTCGGACTCCTCCTGGCCGCTGCGCACGTAGTCGTCGTGCAGCTTCTGGGCCAGCGCGAGCATCCCGGTGGCCGACTCCGGCTCGCTCGCCCGGGCGGCGGGCTGGACGGGCGCGACGACCGGCGCCGGTGCCGCCACGGGAGCGGCGGCCACGGGTGCGGGAGCCGGGACCGGCTCCGGCGTGGGCTCGGGCTTCGGGGCCGGTGCGGCCTGCTGCGAACCCGCCCTGCTCAGCTCCGCGATGCGGCGCTCGGCCGCGGCGAGCTTGGTCTTCAGGTCGTCGTTCTCACCCTGCACCTCGCGCAGCGTGTTGACGACCTCGTCCAGGAAGTCGTCGACCTCGTCCTGGTCGTAGCCCTCGCGGAACTTCGTGGCCTGGAACTTCTTGTTCAGGACCTCGTCTGCGGTCAGCAGAGCCATCGTCATCACCTCAGTCGGTAGTGCTCGGTCGGGCCGGCGGCAGTCCACCGACCGCCTCGGGCCACGGTAGCGGAGAATGCGGTGGGCGCACGTCCCTGCGACACGCCCACGGACGGGTGGTTCGTCGTCTCAGAACTGGCCGAGCAACGACATCAGGACAGAACACCCGAGGACAAGAACCAAGAATGCGAGATCGAGGCGCACGGATCCGATGCCCACGGGAGGCAGGATCCGGCGCAGCGCCTTGAGCGGCGGGTCCGTCACCGAGTACGTCGCCTCGGCGATCACCAGCGCGATCCCCGACGGCTTCCAGTCGCGCGCGAAGAACTGCACCCAGTCCAGCACCAGCCGGACCAGGAGCAGCAGGAAGAAGACGAGGACGACGTAGAACAGCAGGGTCGCGACGAGGTGCACGCGTCAGCTCTGGTTGTAGAAGCCTGCGCGCGTCGGCGGCTCTGCGGCCGGTCCGGCGGCCTCTCCGGCCACCTCGACGTGCGCCGGCGAGAGCAGGAAGACCTTGCTGGTCACCCGCTCGATGGCGCCGTGCAGGCCGAAGATGAGCCCCGCGGAGAAGTCGACGAGACGCTTGGCGTCGGCGTCGTCCATGTCCGTGAGGTTCATGATCACCGGGGTGCCCTCGCGGAACGCCTCGCCGATCTTGCGGGCGTCGTTGTACGAGCGCGGGTGGATGGTGGTGATGCGACGCAGCTCACCGGCGACGGGCGTCTGCGGCGCGGCCTGCGTGGGCAGCGTCGTGCGCGTCGGCCGGTGCAGCGGCGTGACCTGGGCCTCGTACTCCTGCGGCACCGCGACCTCCTGGTCGTCGAACTCCTCGAGGTACTCCTCGTGCTCGGACCGGTCGTCGGCCAGGCCGAGGTACAGCATCGTCTTGCGCAGCGCTCCGGCCATCGCCTTGGCTCCCTCCCCGGATCTCTCCGGACCACCCCCGGAGCCCCACGCTGCTGCTGAGCAGTCACTCAGCAACGTCGGGCTCCCTCTGCCGGTCACGCTAGCAACGGCCACGAACGGCGCGCGCCGCGACACGCCCGACAACCTCGGCATTCACCATCAGCCGTGCCCTCAGCGCGGCGGCCGCACCACACCGGCGAACCGGCCCGTGCGCGGCGACCGCCGGAACGAGAAGAGCGCCGGGTCAGTCCACGTGTCCCGCGCGTGGTCGGAGACGTGCGCGATGCCCGCGGCGCGCAGCACCGCCACCACACCGGCCGGCAGGTCGAGCGCGGGCGTGCCCCACGCCGTGGTGGCGCGCGTCTCGGGCACCACCGCGACGACCTCGTCCTGCAGCTCGGCCGGCACCTCGTACGACTCGCCCGCGATCGCGGGGCCGACGGCGGCACGGATCCGGGCGACGTCGGCGCCCTGGTCCACCATCGCCGCCACCGCGGCCTGGACGACGCCCGCGACGAGCCCGCGCCTGCCGGCGTGGACGGCGGCCACGACCCCCGCGTCGGGATCGGCCAGGAGGACGGGGACGCAGTCGGCGACGAGCACGGCGACGGCCACGGTCGGGGACACCGACACCAGGGCGTCGGCCTCTCCGACCGTCTGCACGCCCGCCCGGGGCGGCTCCGAGAGCACCCGCACCCCGGTGCCGTGCACCTGGGTGGCGTACGCCACCGGCGCACCGGCCCAGCGCGCGAGCCGCTCCCGGTTCTCGGCCACCGCCCAGGGCTCGTCGCCCACGGCGGTGCCGAGGTTGAGTGCGTCGTAGGGCGGCCTGCTGACGCCACCGCCCCGCGTGCTGAAACCGGCCCGGACGGCGGCACCGAGATCGACCTCGACGACGGGCGGGAGGTCCGTCCCCGGTCGAGCGCCGGACACGAGGCCTACTTGAGGAAGTCCGGTACGTCGAGCTCGTCGCGGTCGCGGCGCGCGGCGTCCTCGGTGAAGATCCGCGGCACCTCGAGCGCTCCCGTGATCGGCGTGGGCTCGGCCTCGGTGGACAGGAACGCCGGCACGTCGGGCTGCGCCGGGGCCGCCGCGCGGTTCTGCGCGTACGAGCCGACCGGCACCAGCTGCTCCTCGGGGTCGAGGACCGGGCGCGGCGTGGGCACCTGCGACGCGACGGCGGGCACCTGGCGCGCCGAGTTCCCGCTGACCTGGCCGAGCGCGCGGGCGTCCCGACGGACCGTGGGCGAGCCGGAGTCGAACCCGGCGGCGATCACCGTCACCCGGACCTCGTCGCCCAGGGCGTCGTCGATGACCGCGCCGAAGATGATGTTCGCCTCGGGGTGCGCGGCCTCCTGGACCAGGCGCGCGGCCTCGTTGATCTCGAACAGCCCCAGGTCGGAGCCGCCCTGGATCGAGAGCAGCACGCCGTGCGCGCCGTCGATGCTGGCCTCGAGCAACGGCGAGGAGATCGCCATCTCGGCCGCCTGCACGGCGCGGTCGTCGCCGCGGGCGAAGCCGATGCCCATGAGCGCCGAGCCGGCACCCTGCATGACGGACTTCACGTCGGCGAAGTCGAGGTTGATGAGGCCCGGCGTCGTGATCAGGTCCGTGATGCCCTGGACACCGGACAGCAGCACCTGGTCGGCCGAGTGGAACGCGTCGAGCACGGAGACGGACCGGTCGGAGATCTGCAGCAGCCGGTCGTTCGGGATGACGATGAGCGTGTCGACCTCGGCCCGCAGGGCCTCGATCCCGGAGTCGGCCTGGACCGACCGGCGACGGCCCTCGAAGGTGAACGGGCGGGTGACGACGCCGATGGTCAGCGCGCCGAGCGACCGCGCGATCCGGGCGACGACGGGTGCGCCACCGGTCCCGGTGCCACCACCCTCGCCCGCCGTGACGAAGACCATGTCGGCGCCCCGCAGGACGTCCTCGATCTCGTCCTTGTGGTCCTCGGCGGCCTTCTTGCCGACCTCGGGGTCCGCGCCCGCGCCGAGGCCGCGCGTGAGCTCGCGGCCGACGTCGAGCTTGACGTCCGCGTCGGACATGAGCAGGGCCTGGGCGTCGGTGTTGACGGCGATGAACTCGACACCCTTGAGGCCGACCTCGATCATGCGGTTCACGGCGTTCACGCCGCCGCCGCCGATGCCGACGACCTTGATGACCGCCAGGTAGTTCTGCGGAGCTGCCACGGTGGGTGCCTCTCGTTCTGTGCCGGTCGCGGCCCTGGGCCACGGGGTCCGTCCGCGCCCCGCTGCGAGCGGCGGGACGAGGCGGCGGTGAAACCTTCACCCTCTACTTGAGGGTTATAGTTATGTCAGGTGTTCTGTCAGTGCGTGACGCTAGGTGCCGCCCGGACCGCGATCAACGACCGCGCCGCGCGTGTCGGGAGTTGGTGTCGAAACTCACCTGGTGATGGGCAGCCGCGGCGCGGACACGTCGATGACGGTCGCGCCGGCCGCCTGGGGCGACGCACGCAGCGCCGTCAGGACCGCGATCTTCAGCGGGGTCTGGTGGGCGCTCCCCCAGTCGACGACGACGCCGTCGCGCAGCGTCATGCTCACGGTGTCCTGCGTGTGCGCCGACACGTCGGCCACCTGCGCGAGGAGGTCGGCCGGCAGCTGCTGCAGGACGCTGAGGACGGCGTTGAGCGTGCGCTTGTCGCCCACGGGGACGTCGACCACGGGCAGCCCCTCCGGCGCCGCGTCGACCCGGCCCACCTGCACGCCGTCCATGTCGAGCAGCGCGTAGCCGGGCGCGGGGTGCGACGAGTCGCCCGTCTGCTCCGGCACCGCGGCGACCGGCTCGCGCGCGACGAGCACGACGGCGAGGCCCCGCGGCCAGTCGCGCGTCACCCGCGCCTCGCGGACGCCGGGCACGTCGAGCACCTCGTCGCGCAGGCGCACGGTGTCCAGGCGCGGCAGCGGGGTGCCGGCATGGGMGTCGACGACGCCCGCGACCTGGTCGACCGCGACGACGGTCCCGGCCCCCTCGACCCGGACGAGCGTCGGGTCGAGCGCGAGCACCGGGGAGAAGAACAGCAGCCAGCCCAGCCCGCCGACCGCGAGCACCGACGCGGCCACCAGGACGACCTGCCGCCGGGCGAGGTTGCGCCGGGCGCGGGCGCGCTCGGCGAACCGGGCGACCGAGCTGGTCGACACCACGGGTGGCTCGACGGGTCCGGAGTACCCGCGGGCTCCCCCGGCGCTGTACGTCGTCACGGCGCGGCCGAACTGTGCAGGGTCCGACCGGTCCGGCTGGGTCGGGAGCGCGGCCGTCGGGACGCTCACGGGCGCGGACGGCTTGGGGCGCGTCGCGGGCTCGGGCGGCGCGGCTCGCCGAGGGGCGGCGGGTCGACCGGGCGCGGGGTCGCGCGGGGCGGTGGGGCGCGACGGGCTCATGCGACCGGTCCGTCGCCGGCGGCGAGCGCATCGAGCACGACGGACGCCAGCAGGGTCACGTCCCCCGCCCCGACCGTGAGCAGCAGGTCGCCCGGACGCGCGGCGGCGGCGGCCGCCCGGGCGGCGGCCAGCTTGTCCGCGACGAAGACCGCCTTGCCCGCCGTCGGGACCCGGTCGACGATGAGCGCGCCGGTGACCGACGGGTCGGGGTCCTCGCGAGCGGCGTACACGTCGGTGACGACGACGACGTCGGCGAGGTCGAGCGCGGCGCCGAACTCGGTCGCGAACGTGCGGGTGCGCGAGTACAGGTGGGGCTGGAACAGCACGACGACGCGGCCGTCGCCGACGACCGATCGGGCGCCGCGCAGCAGCGCGGCGACCTCGGTCGGGTGGTGCGAGTAGTCGTCGACCACGCGGACGCCACCGGCGGTCCCGCGGTCCTCGAAGCGTCGACCGGTGCCCCGGAACGCGGCGAGACCGTCCGCGGCATCGGGCACCCCGAGGCGGCGGGCGGCCGCCCAGGCGGCCGCGGCGTTCAGCGCGTTGTGGGCGCCCGGGAACGCGAGGCTGACCGTGGTGGTGAGGTCACCGGCGGTGAGCTCGAACGCCCATCGTCCGGCGTCGGCGCGCAGCTCGCCCACGACGACGTCGGCGTCGGGCGACGTGCCGTAGGTGACGACGGAGACATCCCGCGCCGCGAGCGTGTCGCGCACGCGGCCGACAAGCCGGGCCGCGCCGGGGTCGTCGGCACAGACGACGAGCGTGCCGCCGGGGCGGATGCGGCCGGCGAACTGGACGAACACGTCCTCGAACGCCTCGGCGGAGCCGTAGTGGTCGAGATGGTCCGGCTCGACGTTCGTGACGACGGCGACCAGCGGGGCGTACGCGAGGAACGAGCCGTCGGACTCGTCCGCCTCCGCGACGAACGCGGGGCCCGCGCCGTCCCGACCGCCGCCGAGCGGCCCGTCGGCGGAGAACACGGTCCCGCCGATGGCGAAGGAGGGGTCGGCGCCCGCGTGCAGCAGGGCCGTCGCGATCATCGCCGACGTCGTGGTCTTGCCGTGGGCACCGGCCACCGCGACCGCGTCCCGGTCGACCATGAGCGAGGCGAGCGCCTCCGACCGGTGCAGCACCCGCAGGCCCCGCTCACGTGCGCGGGCGAGCTCCGGGTTGGACTGCCGGACCGCCGACGAGATCACGACGGTGTCGACCCCGTCAACCAGCGCGGCGTCGTGGCCCACGTGCACGGCGACACCGGCGTCCCGCAGCGCGGGGAGCGCGGGGCCGTCGGCGGCGTCGGACCCGCTGACCACCAGGCCGCGGGCGGCGAGCAGAGCGGCGACGGCCGACATGCCGGCGCCACCGACGCCCACCAGGTGCACCCGGCCGAGGTCGGCGGGACGCAGCTCCTCCGCCGCGGTCACGGCAGCTCCGCCTCGACCAGCCGGGCGACGCGGGCGGCCGCGTCGCGGACCCCCACGCTCGCGGCCGCGGCGCTCATGCGCTGGCGCGTCTCGGCGGCCGAGTCGCCCACGAGCAGGACGGGCAGGTGCGCGCGGATCCACGCCGGGTCCAGGTCGGCGTCATCGACCAGCAGCCCGCCGCCCGCGGCGACCACGGCGGCGGCGTTGAGCCGCTGCTCGCCGTTGCCGATCGGCAGCGGGACGTAGACGGCGGGGATGCCCAGCGCGGCCTGCTCGCAGACCGTGCCCGCGCCGGAACGACCCACCACGACGTCGGCGACGGCCAGCGCGAGGTGCATCTCGGTCAGGTACTCGCGGACGTGGTAGCTCTCGGCTCCCGCGACGCCCTCCAGCGCCGCGCGGACGGCGTCGGCCTTGCCGGCGCCGGTCAGGTGCAGCACCTGCACGCCCGCGGCGAGCAGGTCGGCGGCCGCGCCGGCGACGGCGGTGTTGACGCTGACGGCGCCGAGCGAGCCGCCGCTGACCAGCAGCGTGGGCCGGTCGGCGTCGAGCCCGAGCTCGGCGGCCGCGGCGGCCCGGGTGCCTGCGCGGTCGCGCGCGAGCTCGTCCGCCAGGCGGGCGATGGGCGCGCGCAACGGCAGGCCCGTGAGCTGCGCCCCGCGTAGCGCGGTCCCGGGGAACGTCACCGCGACGGACTTCGCCCACCGGGCACCGAGCCGGTTGGCCAGGCCGGGGCGCGCGTTCTGCTCGTGGATCACGACGGGGATCTTGCGGCGCCTGGCGGCCAGGTAGGCGGGGGTCGCCACGTAGCCGCCGAATCCCACGACCACCTGGGCGCCGGACTCGTCGATCGCGGTGCCTGCGGCGCGCACGGCGTCGCGCAGCCGCCACGGCAGCCGGAACCAGTCGAGGGTGGGTCGGCGCGGCAGCGGGACCCGCGGGACGACAGCGAGCGGCAGGCCGTGCTCCGGCACCAGCCGCGCCTCGAGGCCCTCGGCGGTGCCGAGCACCGTGAGCTGTGCGTGCGGGTGGCGGCGGCGCAGCTCGTCGGCGACCGCGAGCAACGGGTTGACGTGGCCCGCGGTGCCGCCGCCGGCGAGCAGCACGCTCGGGACCGGACGAGCCTCAGCCACGGGACCGCCCGATCACGGCCAGCGACCGGCGCACGACGCTCGGGCGCGCGGCGAGAGCCTCCGCCGCACCCGGTTCCGAGCGCGCGAAGGCGATGAGCACACCGAGGGCCGCCATCGTCATGATGAGCGCCGACCCACCGGCGGAGACCAGCGGGAGCGGCACGCCGATGACCGGCGCCAGGCCGATGACGACCGCGACGTTGACCAGCGCCTGCCCGATGATCCAGCACAGGATCGCGCCGGTGGTGATCTGCACGAACGGGTCGGGGTGCCGGCGGATCACGCGGATCATGGCGAACGCCAGCAGGCCGAACAGGCCGAGCACCAGCAGCGTCCCGATGAGCCCAAGCTCCTCGCCGAGGATGGCGAAGATGAAGTCGTTGTGCGCCGCGGGCAGGTAGGACCACTTCTCGCGGCTCTCCCCCAGCCCCAGGCCGCCCCAGCCGCCGCTCGCCAGACCCCAGCCGCCGTGCAGAGTCTGGTAGCACGAGGACTGCACGTCGCACTCGTTCGAGAGCCAGCTGGTGATGCGCGCGGTCCGGTTGTCGCTGGTCACGGTGAGCAGCGCCGTCAGACCGCCGGCCATCAGCGCGGCGAGGCCGAACATCCGCATGGGCACCCCGGCGACGAACAGCGCCCCGGCCACCAGCATGATGAGGACCAGCGCGGTGCCCAGGTCGTGGCCCGCCAGGACGACGAGGATCGCCAGGCCCGCGACCGGCACGGCCGGGATGAGCGCGTGCTTCCACTGCCGCAGCAGCGGCAGCTTGCGGGCCAGCACGGCGCCCAGCCAGACGGCGAGCGCCAGCTTGATGGTCTCCGACGGCTGCGCGGACAGACCGGCGAAGCAGACCCAGTTCTGGTTGCCGCCGGCGCCGCAGCCCAGCGGCGTGAACACGGTGAGCTGGAAGACGATCGCGACCGCGAGGGCCGGCCAGGCGATCGCCTGGAAGAACTTGACCGGCGCCCGCGAGAGCCCGAAGAGGATCGGCAGGCCGATGAGGGCGTACTTCGCCTGGTCCAGGAACACGGCGTAGGCCGAGTGCCCGCCGTCGAGCGACTCGACGCTCGAGCTCGACAGCACCATGACCAGCCCGATCACCAGCAGCAGGGCGGTCGCGCCCAGCAGCACGTAGTAGCTGGTCACCGCACTGTTCCACTGGCCGAGCAGGGAGCTGGTGCTGGGGTCGTCGGCGCGGGGCGCGCCGGTGCGCGGTGTCGTCGCGGTCATCCCGGTGTCCCCTTCGTGCGCCTCACGCGTCCCCGCCGAGCGCGCGCACGGCAGCGGCGAAATGTTCGCCCCGCGCGGCGTACGACGTGAACTGGTCCATCGACGCGCAGGCGGGGGCGAGCAGAACGGTCACCGCGTCGCTCGAGGCGGCGGCCAGCCGGCTGGCCTCGGACACGGCGCGGGTCATCACCGAGCCAGTCTCACCGGCGTCGACCTCGACCACGGGGACCTCGGGTGCGTGTCGGGCGAGCGCCTCGCGCAGCGGCGCGCGGTCCACCCCGATGAGGACGACCGCGCGGAGCCGGTCGCGGCGCGCGGCGACGAGCTCGTCGAACTGCGCACCCTTGGCCAGACCACCCGCGACCCAGACGACGCTGCCCGGCGCGAACGCGCCGAGCGCCGCGGCCGCCGCGTGCGCGTTGGTGGCCTTCGAGTCGTCGACGTAGGCCACGCCGTCGACCACCGCGACGGTGGCCAGCCGGTGCTCCCCGGGGCCGTAGGCGCGCAGCCCGGCGCGGATCGCCGCCGGCGCGACGTCGTGCGCCAGCGCCAGCGAGGCGGCGGCGAGCGCGTTCGCGACGACGTGGGGCGGGACCGTCCCGTCGGGACCGGCCAGCTGGGCCAGGTCCTCGAGGGTGCCCAGCTCGGCGGCGTGCGTGTGCCGGAGCCGCGCGAACCCGCGGTCCACCAGGACGTCCTCGACGAGGCCAACCTGCCCGACCAGCGGGGTACCGAGCGTGAAGCCCACCGCGACCGCGCCGTCGACGACGTCGGCCTCGCGCACGAGCGACTCGGTCGCGGGATCGGCCAGGTTGTACACGCAGGCCACCTGCGCGCGCTCGAAGATGCGGCCCTTGTCGGCGGCGTAGGCGTCGAGCGACCCGTGCCAGTCGAGGTGGTCCGGCGCGACGTTGAGCACCGCGGCCGCCTGCGCGGACATCGAGTGCGTGAAGTGGAGCTGGAAGCTCGACAGCTCCACGGCGAGGACGTCGAGCGTCGGGTCCGTCGCCGCGAGCACGACGGGCGTGCCGACGTTGCCGACGGCCACCGCGTTCTCGCCCGCGGCCCGCAGGATCGACTCCAGCATGCCGACGGTCGTCGTCTTGCCGTTGGTGCCTGTCACCGCGAGCCACGGGGCGGGGCCGCCGCCGGACGCCCGGTCGACGCGCACGTGCCACGCGAGCTCGACTTCGCTCCATACCGGCAGGCCGCGGTCGAGGGCCGCCGCGAGGAGCGGGTGGTGCGGCGGCAGGCCGGGCGAGGCGACGACGAGGTCCGCGCGGTCCAGCACGGAACCCTCGAGCAGCTCCGCGGTCCCGATGACGTCGTCGGCGTGGTCGTCGACCGGCACGACCCGCGCCCCGCGCGAGGCCAGGACCTCGACCGCGGCGCGTCCCGAGACCCCGAGCCCGGCGATCACCACCAGGGCGCCCTCCAGCACGAGCTCGGACACCTAGCCGGCCACCCACTCCGCATAGAAGATGCCCACGCCGAGCGCGACGAACAGCCCGGCGATGATCCAGAACCGGATGACGATCGTCACCTCACCCCAGCCCGAGAGCTCGAAGTGATGGTGCAGCGGTGCCATCTTGAACACCCGTTTACCGGTCAGCTTGAAGAAGCCGATCTGGATGACGTCCGAGAGCACCTCGAGCACGAACAGGCCACCGATGATCGCGGCGAGGATCTCGGTCCGGGACAGGATCGACAGGCCGGCGAGCGCGCCGCCCAGCGCGAGCGAGCCCGTGTCCCCCATGAAGATCTTCGCGGGGCTCGCGTTCCACCACAGGAACCCGAAGCACGCGCCGGTGATGGCCGCCGCCACGACGGCCAGGTCCAGCGGGTCCCGCGTCTCGTAGCACCGCGGCCCCGCGCTGGCCAGGAACTGGCAGCTCTGGTTGAACTGCCACACCCCGACGATGACGTACGCGCCGAACACGATGAGCGAGACGCCCGTCGCCAGGCCGTCGAGGCCGTCGGTGAGGTTGACCGCGTTCGACCAGGCCGTGATGAGGAAGTTGGCCCACACGACGAACAGGATGATCCCGAGCGTCACCCCCCAGAACGCGAGGTCCAGGTTGGTGTCGCGGATGAACGAGATCCGCGTGGACGCCGGCGTGCGGAACTTCTCGTTCGGGAACTGCAGCGCGGCGATCGCGAACGTGACGCCCACGATCCCCTGCCCGAGGATCTTCCACCGGGCCTTGAGCCCGAGGCTGCGCTGCCTCGAGATCTTGATGAAGTCGTCGAGGAACCCGACGACGCCCAGGCCCGTCATGAGGAAGAGCACCAGGACGGCGGACGCGCTCGGCACGGTCTGGGTCGCGATCAGGCCGCCGATCCAGCCCAGCAGGGTCGCGCCGATGATGACGACGCCGCCCATGGTCGGGGTGCCGCGCTTGGTGAAGTGCGCGGTCGGTCCGTCCTGCCGGATGAACTGCCCGTACTGCTTGTGCACCAGGTACCGGATGAACAGGGGCGTGCCCAGCAGCGCGATGAGCATCGCGAGGCCGCCGGAGATCAGCACCGCCCTCATCGGGCGGTACCCGCGACCAGCTGGTCGCCCAGCTTCCAGAGGCCGGCGCCGTACGACGACTTCACCAGGACGACGTCGCCCGGCCGCAGCTCGCTCTCGAGGAACGCGGTGGCCACGGCCAGGTCGTCGGCGAGGACGACCTCATCGCCCCAGGAGCCCTCGTGGTTGGCGCCGTCGCGGATCGCCCGTGCACCCTCGCCCACCACGATCGTCAGACCGATGTTGAGCCGGACGCACAGGCGGCCGATCGCGTCGTGCGCCTCGCGCGCGTCCGGGCCGAGCTCGAGCATCTCGCCGAGCACCGCGATCGAGCGGCGGTCCCGCCCGGCCAGCACGGCCAGCGCCTTGAGCGCGGCACGCATGGAGTCGGGGTTCGCGTTGTAGGAGTCGTCGACGACGGTCACGCCGTCGGGCCGGTCGACGACGTGCATGCGGTGGGGGCTGAGCGCGTCGGCGGCGCTGAGCCCCTCGGCCACCTGGTCGAGGTCGAGACCGACGGCCAGGGCCGCGGCGGCCGCGGCGAGCGCGTTGTGCACGTGGTGCTCGCCGACGAGCCGCAGCTCGACCTCGGCCGTCCGGTCGTCCCCGCGGTCGACGAGGGTGAACCGCGCGCGGCCGGCGCGGTCGAGGCGCACGTCGCGGGCCCCGACGGTCGCCTGCGGTGCGGCGCCGAACGTGATCACGTCGCCGGGAGCGAGGGAGGCCATGGCGGACACGCGCGGGTCGTCCGCGTTGAGCACCGCGATGCCGTCCGACACCAGGCCCTGCACGATCTCCGACTTCGCCACGGCGACCGCGTCGATGCCGCCGAAGCCGCCCAGGTGCGCGTGGCCGACGATGAGGACCACCGCCACGTCGGGCGGTGCGATGTCCGTGAGGTACGTGAGGTGCCCGGGTCCGCTGGCGCCCATCTCGAGCACGAGGAACTGCGTCGACTCGTCGGCGCGGAGCACCGTCAGCGGCAGCCCGATCTCGTTGTTGAACGACCGCACCGGGGCGATCGTCGGACCGACGCTCCCGCACAGCTGCGCGAGCAGGTCCTTGGTCGTCGTCTTGCCGACGGAGCCCGTGATGCCGACGACGCGCAGCTCGGAGCCACCCGGCTCGTGCGAGAACTCGCGCAGGCGCTCGAGCACCACGCGCGCGAGGTCGCCCAGCGCCTTCTCGACGTCGGTCACGACGACGCTCGGCAGCACCGCGCCGCCGGGGCCGACCACGTCGCGGGCGGCGAGCACCAGCGCGGCACCCCCGGCCACCGCCACGGCGGCGTACTCGTGCCCGTCGACGTGCTCGCCGGGCAGCGCGACGAAGAGGCCGCCCGTGACGTCCTCGCGCGAGTCGACGACGACGGGCCCGCTCACGACGAGGGCCGGGTCTGTGGCGGCCGCTCCGCGCAGCACGCCACCGGTCGCGGCCGCGATCTCGGCCGCGGTGAGAGCGATCACGCGTGCTGCTCCTGACGGGCGAGGCGTGCCGCGATCAGCACGTCACGGTCGTTGTACCGGTGGAACACGCCGGCGATCTCCTGTGTCGGTTCGTGGCCCTTGCCCGTGATGATCACGGTGTCCTGCTCGGCGGCGAGGTCGAGGGCGTCGCGGATGGCCTGCGCGCGGCTGGTGGCCTCGTGCACGTCGGCCAGGTCCGGCCGCTGTGACCGGACTCCGTCGAGGATGGCGGATCGGATGGCGGACGGCTCCTCGGAACGGGGGTTCTCGTCGGTGACGACGATCACGTCGGCCAGCCGGGCGGCGATCTCGCCCATGATCGGACGCTTGCCCTGGTCGCGGTCGCCGTCCGAGCCGAACACGATCACGAGCCGGCCCGGCGTGATCGGGCGCACCGCGTCGAGCGCCAGCACGAGTGCGTCGGGCGTGTGCGCGTAGTCGACGATGGCCAGCGGGAGCCCGTCGCCGCGCTCGATCACGCGCTCCATGCGCCCCGGGATCTCGTGCGCCACGGCGACTGCGGCGATCGCCGCGTCGAGGTCCACCCCGGCCGCGTGCGCGAGCACGATCGCCAGCGCGGCGTTGGAGACGTTGACCATGCCGGGCAGCGGGCTCGCGGCGACGTGCTCGACGCCGTCCGGGCCGCGCAGCGTGAAGCTCGACCCGACGCCGTCCAGGCCGATGTCGGCGGCGACGACCGCCCAGTCGGCGTCGGCACCCTCGGGCTCTCCGACGTGGGTGGCGACCGACTCGACCGGGATCGGGGACTCGGCCACGAGCCGGCGGCCCCACTCGTCGTCGACCACGACCACGCCGCGGCGCGCCTGCCCGAGCGCGAACAGGCGCGACTTGTCGCGGAAGTAGCCCTCCATGTCGCCGTGGAAGTCGAGGTGGTCGCGCTGCAGGTTGGTGAACCCGACGACGTCGAACATCAGGCCGTGCACCCGCCCGAGCGCGAGCGCGTGCGACGACACCTCCATCGAGAGCGCAGTAGCGCCCCGCTCGACGCCCAGCGCGAGGATCGCCTGCAGCGCCGGCGCCTCGACGGTGGTGCGCGGGCTCTCGACCGCGTCCGGGCCGATCCGGAGCTCGACGGTGCCGAGCACGACGGTCGTCGCGTGCGCCGCGCGCAGGGCCGCGTCGAGGAAGTAGGAGGTCGTGGTCTTGCCGTTGGTGCCGGTGACGCCGACCGTGACCAGCCGCTCTCCCGGCGCGTCGTGCGCCCACGCAGCCACGGGACCGGCGATCGCGCGCGGGTCCGGTGCGACCAGCACCGCCACGCGGTCGGACAGTCCTGCGGCGTCGAGGTGCCCGAGGCCGGCGTCGTCCGTGAGCACCGCCACGGCACCGGCGGCCACGGCCTGGTCCGCGTAGGTGGCGCCGTGCACCTTGAAGCCCGTCACGGCGACGAAGACGTCGCCGGGCTCCACGTCACCGCTGGCCAGTGTCACGCCGGTCAGGACGGCGTCGGCCGGCAGCGCCAGACCGTGCGTGACCAGGCCGAACGTCGAGACGAGGTCGGCGACCCGATGGGCCGCGGGATGCAGCGGGCGCATCCGAGCGGGGGTCGTCATGGGGAGAATCTACCCCGGGCGTGGTCACCGGACGTCCGGTGCGGGCCCGTCACCACGTCGTCGGGAAGAGCGTCCCGGTGGTGCCGGAGGGGGCCACCCCGAGCTCGCTGAGCGTGTATCCGGCCACGTCCGAGAACACCGGTGCGGCGACCGTGCCGCCGTAGATCGAGGTCTTCGGGTTGTGCAGGATCACCGCGACCGCGATGCGCGGGTCGTCCGCGGGCGCGACGCCGATGAACGAGGCGGTGATGCCCTTCGACCAGTTCTCCGCCGTCCCCGTCTTGCCGGCCACCTGGTAGCCGGGGATCGCGGCACTCGCGCCCGTGCCGTCGTCGACGACGCTCTGCATCATGGTGAGCACGGTCTTGGCCGTCTCGGGCGAGACCACCTGGGTCTTCGCCGCCGCGGCGACCGGCGTGTAGGTGCCGTCGGGCGACGTCCAGCCCTTGATGATGTGCGGCTGCACCCGGACGCCGCCGTTGGCGATGGTCGCGAACACCTGCGTCGCCTGGATCGCCGTGACGGACACGCCCTGCCCGAACAGGACCGCGTACTTGGTGCGGCCGTCCCACGCGTCGACGGGGTGCAGGATGCCGTTCGACTCCCCCGGCATCTCGATCCCGGTCTTGGCGCCGAACCCGAACTTCGCCATGTAGTCGTACCGCGTCTGCGCGGGCAGGTTCTGGCCGATCATCACGGTGCCGGTGTTCGAGGACTCGGCTAGCACGCCCGTGGTGGTCAGGCGCAGCACGCCGTGCTCGTGCGAGTCCTTGAACGTCTGGTTGTTCTCGGTCGTGTACTGGTACGGCACCTCCCACTGCGACAGCGGGTCGGCGACGTGGTTCTCGAGGATGGCGGACATCGTGATGACCTTGCCCGTCGAGCCCGGCTCGAACACGTCCGAGACGGCGCTGGACAGCGAGCCCGACGCCTCCCCCGGGTGGTTGGGGTCGACCGATCCCGAGTCCGCCAGGGCGTAGATCTCGCCGGTCTTGGAGTCCAGGACGATGAGCGAGCCCGAGTCCGATCCGGTCGCGGCGACCTGCGCGTCGAGCGCCGACTGGGCCTTCCACTGGATGTCGGACTTGATCGTGAGCTGCACCGAGTCGCCCTGCCGGGCCGGGGTGTCCTTGGTGTACCCGCCGGGGATCGCCTGCCCCTTGCGACCGCGCTCGTACGTCTCGCTGCCGGCCGTGCCCGTCAGGCGCGGGTCGAGGGACGCCTCGAGGCCCGCGAGCCCCACGCCGTTCGAGTTGACGAAGCCGATGACGTTCCCGGCGAGCGTGTTGTTGGGGTAGACCCGCTCGGCCACGCGGTCGACGTTGACCCCGTTGATCCCGAGCTTGCGGATCTCGCGGGCGACCTCGGGCAGGACACCCTTGCGGATGTAGACGAACGAGCGGTCGCCGACCAGCGAGCCGCCCAGCTCGGCGGCGTTCACGCCGAGCAGCGGGGCGAGCGTCGCGGCCACGCCGGCCGCCCCGTCGGGCACCGCCGGGTTCGTCGTGCCCTTGAACTTCGCGATCAGCTTCTGGTTCACCGAGATGTCGTAGCGCTCGACCGAGGTCGCCAGCGGGTTGCCGTCGGCGTCCGTGATCTGGCCGCGGCCGCCGATGAGGGTGATCGACGTCAGGCGGGCGTTGCGCGCCTGCTCGGCGATGCTCGACCCCCGCAGCCCCTGGACGTAGACGAGGCGCCCGCCGAAGACGGCGAGCGCCAGGACCACGAGAGCGGTGAGGAAGGCCATGCGCCGGCGCGAGCCAGGCCGCACCGGTCCCACCGGCGGGCCGCCGCGGGTGCCCGGAGGGACCTCGACCGTGCGCTGGCGCGGCGGGGTCGCGCCCGGCGCGCGGTTGGTCGGTGCCGGGCGGCGGGTGCCGGTCTGCTCGGTGCGGGCGCGCGGGCGCGCGACCGGTGTGGTCATCCGCCTGCTCCGGCCGGCTCGGGCGTGCCCTGCACGCTGCCGTCGGAGAGGCGCAACCAGCCCGTGCCGTTGGTGGGGACCATGCCGAGCGCGGCCGCGGCCCCGGCCAGCTGCGTGGGCGACGCCTTCGCGTCGAGCTGCGCGGTCAGGTCCTGCTCGTCCTGGTTCAGCCGGCCCAGCTCGTTGGACAGGTCGTACTTGGCGTACGCGGTCGCCGCCATGGACGTGTTGAGCAGCAGCGCGGACAGGAGCGCACCGGCGAGGACGGCCATGCAGGCAAGGATGAACGGAACTCGCGTCCTGGCGTGCTCCGGCGCGCGGACGACGCGAAGTCTTGGTGCGGGTGGATTTGCGGTGCGCGGGCGGGACGGGGCCGGGTAGGCCGTTGCTCGGGCAGCGGACTGGGCGCTCATGCTGCCCTCCTTCCGGTCTGGCGTGGCGTGAGGTGGTCGGGCGTGGGGCGGATCCGCTCGGCGGCGCGGAGACGGACGGACTGCGAGCGCGGGTTGTGCGCCAGCTCGTCCTCGTCGGCCTCCTCGGCGCCCCGCGTCACCAGGCGCAGGAACGGCGCGTGCGTCTCGGGCTCGACCGGGAGGTCGGGCGGCGCGCTGGAGGTCGCACCGACGGCGAGCGCGCGCTTGACGGCGCGGTCCTCGAGCGAGTGGTACGACTCGACGACGATCCGACCGCCGACCGCGAGCGCCTCGATCGACTGCGGCAGCGCGCGCTCCAGCACCTCGATCTCGCCGTTCACCTCGATCCGGAGGGCCTGGAACGTGCGCTTGGCGGGGTTGCCCCCGGTCTTGCGGGTCGCGGCGGGGATGTTGGCCCGCACGATGCTCACCAGCTCGCCGGTGCGCTCGAGCGGCCGCCGGGCACGCTGCGCGACGATCGCCCGGGCGATGCGCGGCGCGAACCGCTCCTCGCCGTAGACCCGCAGGATCCGCGCGAGCTCGCGTTCGTCGTAGGTATTGAGCACGTCCGCGGCGGTCTGGCCGGTCGTCGCATCCATGCGCATGTCGAGCGGGGCGTCGGCGGAGTAGGAGAACCCGCGCTCGCGCTCGTCCAGCTGCAGCGACGAGACGCCGAGGTCCATGAGCACGCCCTGGACCTTGCCGACGCCCAGCCGGTCCAGCACGTCGTTGATCTCGTCGTAGATGGCGTGCACGCCCGTGAACCGGTCGCCGAACGGGGCGAGCCGGCGGCCCGCCAGCTCGAGCGCCTGCGTGTCACGGTCCAGCCCGACCACCCGCACGTGGGGGAAGGCCTGCAGGACGCCCTCGGTGTGGCCGCCCATGCCCAGGGTCGAGTCGACCAGCACGGGGTTCTCGACCTCGAACGCCGGGGCGAGCAGGTCGAGGCAGCGCTGCAGCAGCACCGGGGTGTGCCGGGACGCCGCGTCGTCGGGCGTCTGCTGCTCGGTCATCGCTGCTCCCTCCCCAGGGCGTGATGTGTGTGGTCAGGCGGCCCCTCCGCCGTCCGACCAGATCCCCCACCGACCCTCTGACGCCGGGGAAGTGCGTCAGAGATTCGGGAGGAGGTCTCACCGGGCGACGATGCGTGCGGGCTGTGCGGTCTAGAAGGGTCCGTTCGGGAAGACCTCCTCCGCGGTGTCGGCGTACCCGGCCTCCTGCTCGGCCAGGTACGTCTCCCACGCGGTGAGGTCCCAGATCTCGACTCGGGTACCTGTGCCGATGACGGCGACGTCGCGCTCGAGGCCCGCGTACTTGCGGAGCATCGGCGGGATGGAGATGCGGCCCTGCTTGTCGGGCAGCTCGTCGCTGGCACCGGACAGGAACACGCGGAGGTAGTCGCGGGCCTGACGGCTGGTGACCGGGGCCTGCCGGAGCTGGTCGTGCATGCGGCGGAACTCGTCCATGGGCAGCAGGAACAGGCAGCGCTCCTGACCTCGGGTCATCACGAGACCCGGGGCCAGCTGGCCACGGAACTTGGCCGGAAGGATGAGCCGCCCCTTCTCGTCCAGGCGCGGGGTGTACGTCCCGAGGAAGGGCGCGAAGGAACCGAAGGCGCCGGACGTCGACTCATACGACACCTCGCCTCCCTCTGCTCCGCCGACGCGAGACTCCCTGCCTCACCACGTGCCTCCACGGTACTCCACTTCACTCCACCTGCCATCGGAGATGGCCACGATTCACCCGATCGAGAGGATAAAACCGCAGGTCAGGGCGCGTGGAGCGAAGTGGAGGGAATCGACCGCCGACACGTCTCCTGGGGTGTGTCGGACCCGCACCCGAGGCGTGGATTCCGGAGGGATCCGACGAATCCCCGCACCTGGACGGCCGTCCGGCGCTCGACCGGGTGGGTGGTGGAGCGAAGTGGGGGTGCCGTGGGCGATGAACAACGCGCGCTTGACCTTTAGGCTCGGACCCAGTTCCGCCAAAGGAGGCGTCATGCTGCAGGCAGTCCCGTCGTCGAGCGAGCTCGAGGACGTCGTCGCGACCACGCAACGGATGCGGGCCGCCATCGAGGGTGTGGTGACCGGCCGGCCCGAGCTGGTCCGGGTCACCGTCGCCGTCCTGCTCGCCGAGGGGCACCTGCTCCTCGAGGACGTCCCCGGCGTCGGCAAGACGACGCTGGCCAAGGCGCTGGCCAAGACCATCGACTGCACGGTCGGCCGGATCCAGTTCACCCCGGACCTGCTGCCGTCCGACCTCACCGGCGTCAACATCTTCCGGTCACAGACCCACGAGTTCGAGTTCCGGCCCGGACCCGTCTTCGCGCACGTCGTCATCGGCGACGAGATCAACCGCGCCTCCCCCAAGACGCAGTCCGCGCTCCTGGAGTGCATGCAGGAGGCGCAGGCCACGGTCGATGGCCGCACGTACCCCCTGCCGCGCCCGTTCCTCGTCGTCGCGACGCAGAACCCCGTGGAGATGGAGGGCACCTACCCGCTGCCCGAGGCCCAGCGCGACCGGTTCATGGCCCGCCTGACGGTCGGCTACCCGAGCGTGGAGTCCGAGCTCGACATGCTCGACCTGCAGGAGACGTCGGACCCCCTGGACAGCCTGCACTCCGTCACCGACGCCGCCCAGGTCAAGTCGCTCATCGAGACCACGCGCCGCCTCTTCGCCGCGCCGGCGGTGAAGCGCTACGTGGTCGACCTGGTGACCGCCACGCGCGAGGACCAGGGCCTGCGGCTCGGCGCGTCCCCGCGCGCCGCGATCCAGCTGCTGCGTGCGGCCAAGTCGCTCGCCGCGATGGACGGCCGCGACCACGTGCTGCCCGACGACGTCCAGCAGCTCGGGGTGCCCGTCCTCGCGCACCGCCTCCTGCCCAGCACGGAGTCGCGCCTGTCCGGGCGCAGCACGTCCGACATCGTCACCGACATCCTCGACCGCATCCCCCTCCCGTCTGCGGCGGGCACGGCGCGCTCGCGCCGCGCTATCGGCTGATGCGCCTCCGCCCCACCCCCCGCGGCTGGGCGATCGGCGTCGCCGGCCTGGTGGCGCTGCAGCTCGGCGTCGTGCTGGGTGCCGTCGACCTCGTGCGCATCGGCACGCTCGCGGTGCTGCTCGTGGTCGGGGCGGCCGTCGGTGTGGGGCTGCTCGACCCGGGCCGCGGCAAGCACCGGCTGAGCGTGCATCGGCACGCGACCCCGAATCCCGTGCACGCGGGCGACGAGGCGCAGATCGAGGTCACGATCGCCGCGACCGACCCCGCCGCCCGCGTCCGGCTGGCGGGCCTGAAGTTCGCCGAGCAGGCCGCCACCGAGCTCTCCGGCGGTCGCCCGCTGCGTGCGCGCGTCAACCGGGCGCCGCGTCGCGTCACCGTCACCTACGCGGTGCAGGCGGCACGACGAGGGCGCTGGCCCCTCGGCCCGCTCGTCGTGACCCGCAGCGACCCCTTCGGGGTGATCCGCACGTCCGCCACGCTCGGCGAGCAGGCCGAGGTGGCGGTGTGGCCCGCCGTGGTCCCCCTGCCGACCCCGGGCGACGTCCTGGTCGGCGAGCCCGACCGCGTCGCACTCGGAGCCCGCACGCCGTCCACCGACGACGCGTCGCTGCGCGACTACCGCGAGGGCGACGACCTGCGGCGCGTGCACTGGAGCAGCAGTGCGCGCAAGGGCGCGCTCATGGTGCGCTCCGACGAGCGCGCCGGCATGCGCCCGGTCTCCGTGCTGCTCGACCTGCCCGCCCGCGTCGCCAGCCTGGAGTGGTCGATCTCGCTCGCCGCGTCCATGTCGTTGGCCATGCTCGACGGCGGGCACCCCGTGCGGCTGGTGAGCGGCCTGCGCGAGGACGCGGCCGTGTACCCGCTGGCGTTCGTGCACAACCGCACCGGGCCGGGCGCCCGCAACGCCGTGCTCGACCGCACGATCGACCTCGAGGCCCCCCGCACCGCCGCGCAGGGCGAGGCGGAGCTCGTCGCAGCCGCGCACCTGCTGCAGACCACCGACGCCGGCGGGGAGATCGTCCTCGCCGTCCTCGGCCCGCTCGGTGCTCGCGCGCGTGCCGCCCTCGCCCACGTCGCCGACAACGCCCAGGCCTGGGCCGTGGTCCGGGCCGACACGGCCGCGCACGAGACCGAGGCGGAGCACACCGTCAAGGCGCTGCGACGGGCGGGCTGGCGCGCGTGCCGCGTGACACCCGGCGAGCCCGTCGTCGACTGCTGGCTGCGACTCCTGGGGTCGGCGGCATGACCGGCCGCCCGCAGCGCATCCCGCGCGGTCCCCGCGCCGCCCTCGGCTCCGCCCTGTGCGCGGCCGCGACCTGCGCGAGCCTGTTCGCGCTCACCGGCCTGATCGTCCGCGGCGGCTGGCTCGCCGCGACCTGGGTGATCGTGCTCGTCGTCGCCGCGATCGTCATCGGCGTGCGCGCGGTGACGCGATCCTGGTGGGCGCCGACGCTCGTCGGCGCGGTCGTGGCCGCCGGCACGATCCTGGTGCGCTACGGCGCGCCCCCCGGACGCCTGCAGGTGCTGCCCGACGGCGGCTCCCTCGAGCGGACGATGGCAACCGCGCGCGAGGGCGTCGCCATCATCAACGCGTCCCTCGTGCCGATGCCGGGCGTCCGCCCCGCGGAGCTGCTGGTCGTCTTCGGCGCCGTCGCCGTCTTCCTGGTCGCCGACCTCGTCGCCATCGGGCTCGGCATGCCCGCCCTCGCCGGGATCGCGTTCGCAGGACTGTGGGTGCCCGCGATCATCCTCGGCTTCCCGGCGAGCGGCTGGGCGATCGCGTGGACGGCGTTCTTCTACCTTCTGCTGCTCGCGCTGAGCGCCGCACCGGCGTCGGCCCACTCCGACCGCGGGCGACGGGTCACGGTCGCCGTCCTGTCCTCGCTGTCGCTCATCGTCGCGACCCTGCTGGCCGGTCCGGCCGTCGCCGCGTTCCCCGGGTGGGCAAGCATGAGCATGCCCACCTTCGGCAGCGGACCGATCGGACCGATGTCGCTCAGCAGCGACCTGGACCTGCGCAAGAGCCTCGGCTCGCGGTCCGGGCAGGTCGTCCTGCGCTACTCCGTCGCCCCGGTCGCGGCGGACGCCGCGGCGGCCGACGAACCGAGCCCCACCCCGTCGGCGGCCAACGTCACGGCCGCCGACGTCGGACCGCTGCGGGCCTTCACTCTCACCACCTTCGACGGCAAGACGTGGGACCGCACGGAGAGCACCGAGCTCGAGCCGTGGGACCCGGCGACGCTCCTGGCGTCCGACCCCGCGGTGCGGGGCACGGTGCCGGACGCGTCGCGCGGGACGCTCGGGGACGTCCAGGTGGAGGTCGCCGGGCTGCGTGAGCGTCGGCTGCCCGTCAGCACGTTCCCCCGCACGGTCGACGTCCGGGGCACGTGGGAGTACGACACAGCACGCGACGAGGTGGTCGGCCGGCGTGGCACGTTCGACGGCATGACCTACGCGATGACGGTCGAGATCCCGTCCCTGACCGCCGAGGACCTCGCCGACACCGAGGTGGGCGACCCCGGCGACGACGGCGCCACCCTCGCCGTGCCGCAGACGGACCACACGCAGGACATCACCGACCTCGCGCAGGAGGTCACCGCGAACGCGGAGACCCCCTACGAGCAGGCGATGGCGCTGCAGACGTACTTCCGGGCGACGACGAACTTCACCTACGACATCCGCGTGGCACCGTCCCGTTCCGACGACGCGGTCTGGGACTTCCTGCAGTCGAAGAAGGGGTACTGCGTCCAGTTCTCCACCTCGATGGCGATGATGGCCCGCACCCTCGGCATCCCCGCCCGGGTGGGCGTCGGCTTCCTGCCGGGTGAGTCCGACCGCAACGGGTCCTACATCGTCACCGGCCACGAGTCGCACGCCTGGCCCGAGCTGTTCTTCGAGGGCTACGGCTGGGTGCGCTTCGAGCCGACGCCTGCCGTGCAGACGGGGGCGCCGCCGCGGTGGAGCGACCCGTTCCAAGGCATCTCGGCGCAGGCCGACGTCCCCGACAACCTCGTCCCGTCGTCCCGTCCGCTCGCCTCCGCCCCGGCCACGACCGACAACCAGCCGGCCTCCGGCGCAGCCGCCGACGCCGGCCGCGCCTGGGTGCCCGTCGGGATCACCGTCGCGATCGTGCTCGCCCTGGCCTCGGTGGGGCTGGCGGTCGTCCGCCGCCGCACGCGGTTCCGCGCCGACCTCACGCCGGAGCGCGCCTGGCTGCGGGCCCGGAAGCGGCTCGCCGCGCGCGGGGTCACGTGGACGGACTCGGACACGCCGCGCACGGTCGTCGCGTCGGTGCAGGACCAGCTCCTGCGGCTTGCCGGGTCACCGTTGACCGGGGCTCCCGCGGAGGCGCTGACGTCACTGGCACGCACGGTCGAACGCGACCGTTACGCGCCGCAGCAGCCCGAGGTGGATCCGGCGCTGCTGGCCGGATGGGTGGACGAGCTGACGTCCGGTGTCGAGAGCCTGCTTAGCGACCGCTCTCGCCGCGCCGACGTTCCCAGCGCTCCTCGAGACGGCTCATGAAGCTGCTGCGCTGACGCGCGGGCGACGAAGCCGGCTTCACCTTGCCGTCACCCTGCACCACACCCTGCGGTCCCGAGCGACGCCCGGATCCACGGCGGGGGTCGGCGAAGGCGAAGGCCACCGCGGCGAACATCACGACGAAGCCCACGACGCCCAGCCATGCGTGGCTGTTCGCCGCGCCGAGCACGAGCAGCAGCAGACCGACTGACGCACCGACTCCCGCGATGACGTAGCGGCCGAACGGGCGATGCCCGCGCTGAGTCAGCGTGTTCGCGAGTCGAGGATCGTCAGTAGTCAGCTGCCGTTCCATCTGCTCGAGCACGCGCTGCTCGTACTCCGAGAGAGGCATCCTGACCCCCGTTGTCAGCTTGTGGACCTGCGTTCGGGTTCAGGATAGATCCGCCGGAACGAAGGTGGTAGTCGAGTGGGAGGTTACTCCTCTCGGCTGTGAAGTCCCGGCCTCGATCGACCCGCGACCGAAGCGGTCCCGCACCACGTCCATCACCCGCTCGGCGTCCCGGCGCGCACGGAAGGGCTGGTCCGCCTCGTCGAGCGTCGGTTGCCGGACGACCGACGCCGCAGGTGAGAGCCCCTCCGCCCGGACACCCACCAGCCGCACCGGCAGACCCGCGAGGTCGACCCCCGCGAGGAGCTCGCGCGCCGCCAGGTACAGCTCGCGCCCGACGTCGGTCGGCGTCAGCAGCGTGCGCGAGCGGGTGAGCGTGCGGAAGTCCGACGTGCGCACCTTCACGGTGATCGTGCGGGTGACCAGGCCGTTCCTGCGCAGCCGGACCGCGCACCGGTCCGCCAGCTCGCGTGCCTTCTCCTGCACCAGCGTCAGGTCGGCGACGTCCACGGCGAACGTCTCCTCCGCGCTGAGCGACCGCTCCTCGCGGCCCGGCTGCACGGGGCGCGGGTCCCGTCCCCACGACAGGTCGTGCAGGTGCGCGCCCGCGACCTTGCCGACGGCGTGCTGCACGGTGGACACGTCGCTGTCCGCGAGCTCGGCTACGGTCCGGATGCCCCACCGGGCGAGCGCCGACTCCGTCTTTTCACCCACCCCCCAGAGCGCCCCGACCGGCAGCACGCGGAGGAAACCGACCGTCGCGGCACGCGGGACCAGCAGGACGCCGTCCGGCTTGGCCTGCCCGGAGGCGAGCTTGGCGACGAACTTGGTGGACGCGATGCCGACCGAGCACGTGATCCCGAACTGCTCCCGGACCTGCCGGCGGATGATCTGGGCGATGACGGTCGGCGGTCCGAGCCGTCGGCGGGCGCCGGCAACATCGAGGAAGGCCTCGTCCACGCTGACCTGCTCGACGAGCGCCGTGACGTCACCGAGCACCCGCATGATCCCGGCCGAGACCTCGTGGTAGGCGTGGTGGTCGGGCGCGACGACGACGGCGTGCGGACACTGCCGCAGCGCGACCGACATCGGCATCGCCGCGTGCACACCGAAGGCGCGCGCCTCGTAGGTCGCCGCCAGCACCACGCCGCGGGACGCTCCGCCGACGATCACCGGCAGTCCCCTCAGCTGGGGCCGGCGCGCGAGCTCGACCGACGCGAAGAAGGCGTCCATGTCGACGTGCAGGATCGAGCAACCGAGCTCGTCACGACCCCAGTCCCGCTTCGCCTCGGCCGACCGAGGTCCGCGGCTCATGCCACGGCCCTGCCGTCGGGGTTCACGAGGCGGCCAGGACGCGCATGCTCAGCGTCCGGCCCGCCACGGCCTCCGCGCCCTCGTGCACCAGGCCACGGACCGCGTCCACGAAGTCCTCCGCCGCGCACACCGCCTCCTCGCCCCGCTGTGGGCCGACCAGCTCGAACCTCCCGGCCTCCACCGCCGACCGCAGCGACGCCGCCTCCGCGAAGTAGGTGGACCACGACGACAGCTCCGGCGCGACCGCCCCGAGCATCGCCCACACCGTCCGCGGCGCACCGCGGCCCGCGGGGGTGCCCCGGAAGGCGACGGCCGCGGCCCCGGCGCGCAGCGCGGCGAGGTGCGCGTGGGACAGCTGCTCCCACGGCTCGGTGGAGAACTGGGCGGCGAGCAGCTCCGCGTCCGCGCGGCCGAGGAGCTCGAGCACGCGCGCCGGGACGGGCGCACCCGGGATCGCGCCACCCGTGCCGTGCTGAGCGAGCCGCTGGTCCATGCCGCCGTCCCCTTCCGCCTGCCGTCCGTCCCCCGTGATCCCAGTATCGAACACCTGTTCGATGCCGTCAAGCCCATCGTCGGCGCCGTAGCGTGTGCCCATGGCCGCCCGCGACCGCTCCGCCCGACGCAGCCCAGGCTCGCACCGACCACCCACACGGACCGCGGCCCGCGCGCTGTGGCCCACGGGACCCCTGCCGATCGCCACGGGCACGGTCGAGCTGGTCCGCGACCCCGACGATCCCGACGGCGTGACGGTCCTGGTCAACGGCGTGCCCAGCTCCTACCTCGACCTCGTCGACCCCACCCGGCTCGACTTCGAGTACATGCAGCAGATGGCCGCGGTGATCGAGCGGGTCGGCGACGCGGGGGGCCCGCTCGACGTGGTGCACCTCGGCGCCGCAGGGTGCGCGCTCGCCCGCGCGGTGGATGCCGCACGGCCCGGGTCGCGGCAGCTGGCGGTCGAGCTCGACGCGACGTTGACGGAGCTGGTCCGCGGGTGGTTCGACCTGCCGCGCTCCCCCGCGCTGCGGATCCGCGCCGGCGACGCGCGCGCGGAGCTCGAGAAGCTGGCCGACTCGTCGGCGGACGTCATCGTCCGGGACGTGTTCGCCGGCGACACCACGCCGGCCCACGTCCGGACGCGGGAGATGGTCGCGCACGTCGCCCGCGTCCTGCGGCCGGGAGGCGTCTACCTGGTCAACTGCGCCGACCGACCCCCGCTGGCGGCAGCGCGGGCCGAGGTCGCGACGCTGCGCACGACCTTCGCCGACGTGGCCGTCGTCGCCGAGCCCGGGCTCCTGCGGGGCCGCGGCTACGGCAACCTCGTGCTCGCCGCGACCGACGACACCGAGCTGCTGGGCGAGCCACGGCTGGCGCGCGCCATCCGGAGCCTGCCCGCGCCGGCCCGGCTGCTGCACGGGGACGAGGCCACGGCGTTCGTCGGGAAGGCACCCGTCCTGGCCGACCCGGAGGCATGACGAAGGGCCGCATCCGAGTGGGTGCGGCCCTTCGCGATCAGACGATCAGATCGGGCGGACGCTCTCGGCCTGGGGGCCCTTGGCGCCCTGCGTGATCTCGAACTCGACGCGCTGGCCCTCGTCGAGGCTGCGGTAGCCCGAGGAGTCGATCGCGGAGTAGTGGACGAAGACGTCGGCGCCGCCGCCGTCCTGGGCGATGAAGCCGAAGCCCTTCTCAGCGTTGAACCACTTGACAGCACCCTGTGCCATGTTCGTTTCCTTCTGTCCAACCGGTGACGGCGCGGACCGTCTGCCTGCGCCGTGCCGCAATGCCTCACGTCCCTGCACCGGGTGGCCCAGCCGAACGAACGACGGGTCGGAACCGACCCCCGAGCCAGTGGTCCGGGGGACGACGCCGGTCGAGCGAGTACGTCACTGCAACGTGTGCATCCTTACATCGGGCCCGCGGGCCGCGCCACGGTTTCGCCCTTCCGGCGCACAGGGTTTGACAACGATCTGGTAAAGACGAGCGTCAGATCGCGGGGCCCTCGTCGCCCTGCTGGGCCAGGAAGCGCTCGAACTCGGCGCCCAGCTCGTCGGCCGTCGGCAGGTCCGTGGACCCCGCCAGCAGGCTCGTCCGGCCGATGTTGCGGGTGAACGAGTCGTACTGCTCCTCGAGCGCGTGCACGACCGCGGCCACGTCCTCCGACCCGGTCACCTGACGCTGGATCTCCTGCATGGCCTCGTCGGCCGCCGCCGTGAGCGACCCGACCTGCAGGTCGAGGCCCGTCGCGCGCTCCACGTTGGTCAGCGCCGCCTGGCTGGCCTGCGGGAACGCCGACTGCGCGAGGTAGTGCGGCACGTGCACCGCGAAGCCCACCGCGTCGTGCCCCGACTGGCCCAGCCGCAGCTCGAGCAGGGCGCTCGCGCTGGCGGGCACCTGCACCGTGCCGAACCACGAGGTGTGGTCGGCGACGAGCTCGGGCCGGGTGGCGTGCGCCGTGACCGACAGCGGCCGCGTGTGCGGGATGCCCATGGGGATCCCGTGGACCCCGACGGTCAGCGGGACGTCGAAGCGCTCGACGATCTGGCGGACCGCGGCCACGTACCGCTCCCACTGCACGTCGGGCTCGACCCCGTGCAGGAGCAGGAACGGCACGCCGCTGGCGTCCTGCACCAGGTCGACCACCAGCTCGGGCTCCGTGTAGGCGGACCACGTCGACTGGTCGAACGTCATCACCGGCCGCCGCGAGCGGTAGTCCAGCAGCTGGTCGACGTCGAACGTCGCCAGGCGCGTGGTGGGCAGCTCGTCGACCAGGTGCTCGGCGGCCAGCTGACCGGCGTTGCCCGCGTCGACGAAGCCACGCACGGCGTGCACGAGGACGGGGCCGGCGCCGTTCACGGTCCGCGCCTCGACCTGGGCGGCGACCTCGGGGTCGACGTCGTAGATCTCGCTCGGGTTCAGCATGGGTGTCCGCTCACTTCCGTCCGGTCCGGGTTACCGGGGACAACGCCAACCCCCGACGAGTTCTTCCCGGGTCAGCGACCGGGCAGCCGGACGACCTCGACGAAGAACTCGTCGATCTGGCGCACGACCTCGATGAACCGGTCGAAGTCGACGGGCTTGGTGACGTAGGCGTTCGCGTGCAGCGAATAGCTGCGCACGACGTCCTCCTCAGCCTCGGACGTCGTCAGCACGACCACCGGGATCGAGCGCAGGTCCGCGTCCGCCTTGAGCGCCTGCAGGACCTCCCGGCCGTCCATGCGCGGCAGGTTGAGGTCGAGCAGGATCAGGTCGGGCGTCGGGGCGTCGACGTGCTCGCCCTCCTTGCGCAGGAACTCCAGCGCGCTCACCCCGTCGGAGACGACCGACAGGCGGTTGCGCAGCTTGTTGTCCTCGAACGCCTCGCGGGTCATCAGGACGTCGCCCGGGTCGTCCTCGACCAGGAGGACGTCGATGATCTTGGTGCTGGTGGGCACGGGGCTCTCCGTTCAGGCTCGGTCGTCGGCAGCGGGAAGGGTCCAGTGGATGCTCGTGCCCTCGCCGTCAGGCTGCTCGATCCAGATGCGACCGCCATGGAACTCGACGATCTTCTTGCACAACGAGAGCCCGATGCCGGTGCCCTCGTAGACGTCCTTCGCGTGCAGCCGCTGGAAGATGACGAACACCCGCTCCGCGTACTGCTCGTCGATGCCGATGCCGTTGTCCCGACACTCGAGCTCCCAGAAGTCTCCCACGAGCCGTGCGCTCAGGTGGACGGCAGGAGGCCGGTCCGGGTGGCGGAACTTGAGGGCGTTGCCGACGAGGTTCTGGAACAGCTGGACCAGCAGCGGCTCCTCCCCCCGGACCACCGGGAGCTCGTCGTGCGTCACCACGGCACCGGACTCGGCCACGGCCTCGCTCAGGTTGTCCAGCGCGTCCACGAGCACGGCGCCGAGGTCGACGTCGGTGACCTCGCCGCCGACGCGCCCGACGCGCGAGAAGCCCAGGAGGTCCTGGATGAGGCGCTGCATGCGCTTGGCACCGTCGACCGCGAACGCGATGTACTGGTCGGCGCGCTCGTCCATCTGCCCGCCGTAGCGCTTCTGCAGCAGCTGCGTGAAGCTCGCGATCTTGCGCAGCGGCTCCTGCAGGTCGTGCGAGGCCACGTAGGCGAACTGCTCGAGGTCCCGGTTCGAGCGGCGCAGCTCCTCGGCCTGATCGGTGAGCTGCTCGTGGGCCAGCGCGATCTCGGCGCGGGAGGCCTCCAGCACGTGCACCTGGTCGACGAGCGCCACGCGCATGCGCTCGACGTCACCCGCCAGCGCCGCGATCTCCCCCGGCCCGACCGTCTCGACCGGGTGCAGCAGGTCACCCGAGGAGACCGCGCGCGCGTCCGTGGCGAGCGCGTCGAGGGGTTCGAGGATCCAGCGTCGCAGGGTCACCCACAGCGAGACGCCCAGCGCGACGGCCGCCAGCACGAGCAGGCCGACCGTTGCCCCCGCGATCGTGGTCCACAGGTGGAGCTCGTGCAGGGCGTCGACGCGGCGCTCGCGCAGCAGAGCGGTGTAGCCGTCGGCGGCCGCGCGGGCCTGATCGAAGAGCACCCGGCCCTGCTCGATCTCGTCTGGGGTCACCGCTCCCTTGCCGCCCGCATCGACCTCGGCCATCACCGGGACGGCGAACTCCTCGTTCCACGTCCGGGCGGCGTCGGCCGCAGCCTGCGCGGCCGTCGCGAGCTCCTCGTCGTCGCCGCGCGCCGCGGTCTCGGCGAGGGTGGCGAACGACACGTCGTCGGCCATGGCGCGGTCGTAGGGCTCGAGAGTGATCGGGTCCCCCGTGAGGGCGTAGCCGCGGACTGCGGTCTCGGCGTCGATGAGCTGGATGTAGGCGCCGTCGGCGAGCGTGATGGCGTTGAAGTACGTCTGGGTCACGGCCTCCTGGCGGTCCACGAGCCGGACCAGCACGAAGGCGGCGCCGAGCACCACGACGAGCAGGGCGGCGCCCGCCGCGATGATGACCGTGCGCAGGCGCCGGCGCAGGGTCGAGGAACGCCTCGCGGGCGTCGTGCCAGCGCTCACGCAGACCATCCGAGGACGACCACCGCGGCGTCGTCGACGAGGTCGCCGCCGTGCAGGGCGCGCACGTCGTGCAGCACGCGGTCGACCAGGTCGTCCTGCGGCGCGCTGCCGAGTGCGCCGTCGACGATGCGCAGCAGACCGGTCTTGCCGACGCGGTCCGAGCCGCCGGCGATCGTGGCCTCGAGGACGCCGTCGGTGTACAGCAGGATGCGCCAGGACGCGCCGAGCTCCAGGCGGACGGGCTCCCACCCGCCGCTCACCGGGATGCCGAGCGCCCGCCCGCGACCGTGCGTGGGCAGGAGCTGGGACGGCGTGCCGAGCAGCAGCGGCACCGGGTGACCCGCCAGGTACAGGTCCACGGAACCGCGGTTCGCGGCGACGTCGAGCATGGAGACGGTGGTGAAGATCTCCGGCCGGGCACGCTCCGACATGAGGACCCGCTCGAGCAGGCCGAGGATCTGGACCGTCGGCACCTCGGCCAGGACCAGGGTCCGCCAGGCGGTGCGGAGGGTGGCGCCGAGCGCGGCCTCGTCGGGCCCGTGCCCGCAGACGTCGCCGACGAGCGCGAGGACGGAGCCGTCTGGGCGCTCGACCACGTCGTAGAAGTCGCCGCCCAGCACGCCGTCGCGACCGGCGCGGTAGCCCACCCGCACCTCGAGCTGCTGGTCCGCCACGGACGGCGTCGGCAGGAGCGCGCGCTCGAGCCGGTTGACCTCCTCCGCTCGGACGAGGCTGCGGTACAGGGCGCGGTCGGTGTCCTCGAGCCGGCGACGTTGGATCGCGTACCGGATCGACCGCCCGAGCAGCTCGCCGTCGACCTCGCCCTTGACCAGGTAGTCCTGTGCTCCGGCGGCCACGGCGGCCAGGCCGACGTCAGTCCCTGAGAGCCCGGTGAGCACGACGACGGCGGGGGCGCCCGCACCGAGCAGCCGCTCGAGGGCCGCGATGCCCATCGCGTCGGGCAGGCCCAGGTCGAGCAGCACGACGTCGACGTCCAGCCGGTCGATCGCCTCGTCCAGCGTCCTCGCCCAGGACAGGTCGACGCGCAGGCCGGCGTCCTCGAGGTGCTCGCGCACCAGGATCGCGTCGCCCTCGTCGTCCTCGACGAGCAGCAGACGGATCGGCGCGGCCACCGCGTGGGTCTCTCGGGGCACCGCAGTGCGTGCCTCGCTCAAGAATGCTCCTCCCGGCCGTTCGCCTGCCTCTGCTCGACAGACACCCGAAGCGTAGGGTGCCCGCCCGGCCCCTGCGCGCCATCTCACCCGCTCCGGGGCCGCACCCACCCGGACGGGCGTGTGCACCGGGGTCGCGGACAACGGATAATGGACGGCCGCTCCGCGCGCCGCGCCGTCCCTCGGCCGGAGCAGGAGCCGCGCAACGCACGGCCGGGTCGCCCCGGCGGAACGGAGATCGCCCAGGTGGCAGGCATGGACAACGAGCTGACCGGTGAGCAGCGGGTGGTCGACCAGCTGTACGGGCGGCTCGACGACCTGCGCGCGCAGATGCGGGCACGGTTGGCGGACGTCCGCCGCGAGGGTCCGTCGGGCTCGCCGCAGAACCGCAGCGAGCGGGACGCGTTCGCCACGCTCTACGAGGACCGCATCGCCCAGCTCGAGGCCGTCGAGGAGCGTCTCGTCTTCGGTCGGCTCGACCTCGACGACGACTCGCGTCGCTACATCGGCCGGCTCGGGCTGACCGACGAGGAGCAGTCGCAGCTGCTGACCGACTGGCGGGCACCGGCGGCGCAGGCGTTCTACCGGGCGACCGCGGCGCACCCGGACGGCGTCGTCCGCCGCCGCCACGTGGTGACGCGGGGCCGGACCGTGACCAGCGTGGAGGACGAGGTCCTCGACCTCGACCTGCTGACGGACGACTCCGGCGAGCGGCTGAGCGGGCTGTCCGGCGAGGGCGCGCTCCTGGCCGGCCTGGCGGCGGGGCGCACGGGCCGGATGGGCGACATCGTCGCCACCATCCAGGGCGAGCAGGACGCGATCATCCGCTCCGAGCTGGGCGGCGCGCTCGTGGTCCAGGGCGGGCCCGGCACCGGCAAGACCGCCGTCGCGCTGCACCGCGCCGCCTACCTGCTGTACGCGCACCGCCGCATGCTCGAGCGCTCCGGCGTGCTGCTCGTCGGCCCCAGCCGCACGTTCCTGCGGTACATCGACCAGGTGCTGCCGTCGCTCGGTGAGACGGGCGTCGTCACGACGACCGTCGCGGAGCTGTACCCCGGCATCCAGGCGACGGCCACCGAGGACGAGGCCGTCGCGGAGCTCAAGGGCCGCGCCCTGTGGGGCAGCGTCATCGCCCGCGCGGTGCGCGACCGCGAGCGCATCCCGGCGCAGCCGGTGCAGGTGCGGGTCGACGGGCACGACCTGGTCATCCGCCCGAACGACATCGCGTCCGCCATGGCCCGCGCCCGCCGCAACCACAAGCCGCACAACCAGGCGCGCGTCTCGTTCGTGCGCGACATGCTGGCCCGGCTCGCCGAGCAGTACGTCGTCCAGCTGGGCGGGGACGTGCCTGCCGACGAGCGCGGCGAGATCATCGAGGAGCTGCGGACCACCCGCGAGATCCGGGTGGCGCTCAACCTGGCGTGGATGCCGATCACGCCGCAGAAGCTCGTCGCGGACCTGTGGTCCAAGCCCCACCGGCTCGCCTCCGCCGCCCCGCAGCTCACGCCGCAGCAGCGCGCGATGCTCGTGCGCGACGCGGACGCACCGTGGACCCCGGCCGACGTCCCGCTGCTGGACGAGGCCGCGGAGCTGCTGGGCGAGGACGACCAGGCCGCCCGCGCCGAGGCCCGCGCCGCGTCCGAGCGACGCGCGTCCGAGCTCGCGTACGCCCGGCAGGTGCTCGAATCGACGGGCAGCGGCGGCATGGTGTCGGCGGAGATGCTGGCGGACCGGTTCGCGGTCACCGGCCCGACACTCACCACCGCCGAGCGCGCCGCGGCGGACCGCTCGTGGACGTACGGGCACGTCGTCGTGGACGAGGCGCAGGAGCTGTCCGCGATGGCGTGGCGCTCGCTCCTGCGCCGGGTGCCGACGAGGTCGCTGACGATCGTCGGCGACGTCGCCCAGACCACCGCGACGGCGGGCGCCCACAGCTGGGCGGCCCAGCTCGATCCGGTCCTGCGGACGTCGTGGCGGCTCAACGAGCTGACCGTGAACTACCGGACGCCCGCCGAGGTGGCCGACACGGCTCGTCGCGTCGCCGTCGCCGCCGGCCTGCCGGTGAGCCCACTGACGTCGGCGCGGGACGTCGACGACTCCCTGGTCGTCGAGCACACCGCCGACGTGGTCGGCGCCGTCACCGAGCGCACGGAGAAGCTCGTCGCCGAGGTCAGCGACGCCTCGGGCGCCGGTCGCATCGCGGTGATCGCCGTGGGCGCCCGGCTCGGGCCGGTCGCGGACGCCCTGCGTGCGGCCGGTCTGCGGYCCGCGCTCGGCACCGGGTCCAGCGCCGCCGACCTCGACGCGCCGCTGGTCGTGCTGACCCCGCGGGAGGCCAAGGGGCTCGAGTTCGACGTCGTCGTGCTGGTGGAGCCGGCCGAGGTGATCGACGCGAGCGCCGGTGACCTGTACGTGGCGATGACCCGACCGACGCGCGCGCTGCACGTGTTCCACGACCGTCCGCTCCCCCGTGGCTGGGGCGTGGCGGGCTGACGGGCGGCGTCTCACGTCTGTCCGAGGGCCGGACCGGTCTGGGCCGCGGGAGCTGTGGGGCGCACCATAGGGGCGTGCTGAAGGCCCTGCTGCTCGAGAACCTCCATCCCCAGGCTCGCTCGATCCTCGAGACGGCCGGCTTCGACGTGACGACCCGCACCGGGGCGCTCGACGAGGCCGAGCTGATCGAGGCGCTCGACGGCGTGCACCTGCTGGGCATCCGCTCCAAGACGCACGTCACCGCCGAGGTGCTCGCGCAGGCGCCCTCCCTGGTGACCATCGGCGCCTACTGCATCGGCACCAACCAGATCGACCTCGCCGAGGCGGCGTCGCGGGGGGTCGCCACGTTCAACGCGCCGTTCTCCAACACCCGGTCCGTGGTGGAGATCGCGATCGCGGACATCATCTCGCTGACCCGGCGCCAGACCGAGCTCGACCGGGCCATGCATGACGGCATCTGGAACAAGTCGGCCACCGGCGCCCACGAGATCCGCGGCCGCACGCTGGGGATCATCGGCTACGGCAACATCGGCACCCAGCTGTCGGTGCTGGCCGAGAACCTCGGCATGTCTGTCGTGTTCTACGACACGGCCGAGAAGCTCGCGCTGGGCAACGCGCGCCGCATGGACACTCTGGACGAGCTGCTCGAGACGGCGGACATCGTCACGCTGCACGTCGACGGCCGCAGCGGCAACGCCGGCCTCTTCGGCGCCAAGCAGTTCGCGCGGATGCGCCCGGGCGCGGTGTTCCTCAACCTCTCGCGCGGGTTCGTCGTCGACTACGCCTCGCTGCGCGACGCGATCGTCTCCGGCCACGTGGCCGGCGCGGCCGTCGACGTGTTCCCGGTGGAGCCCAAGCGCAAGGGCGACCCGTTCGAGTCGGAGCTGCGCGGGCTGCCGAACGTCATCCTCACGCCGCACACCGGCGGATCGACCGAGGAGGCCCAGGAGGCCATCGGGCAGTTCGTGTCCAACAAGGTCCGCGACTACCTGGCCACGGGCTCCACGACACTGAGCGTCAACCTGCCCAACCTCGCGCTCGAGCAGCGGCCCGGCGTGCACCGCCTCGCCTACCTGCACCGCAACGTGCCCGGCGTGCTGGCCGCGGTCAACGCGACGCTCGCCGAGCACGGCGTCAACATCGAGGGTCAGCTGCTCACCACCCGCGGGGAGCTCGGCTACGTGGTCACCGACGCCGGGGCCCCGGTCGACGACGCGGTCGTGCAGGCCCTCTCGTCGCGGCCCGAGTCCGTGCGGCTGCGCCTGCTGTCCTGACGGTCGTCATGCACGAAGGGCCCGACCACGTGTGGTCGGGCCCTTCTGCTGTCCATGAGGGCGGAGCTTCAGTCCTGTCAGGCGGAGCCGGACTTGCGCTGGAAGCGTCGCTGCGACGGTCCCGCGGTCTCGGAGCCGTGCACCTGACCGGTGTTGGCCGAGCCGTCCGCGGTGCGGTGCTGGTTCGACTTCTTGCGCTCCAGCGCCTCGCGGAACTTCGCCTTCGTGTCCTCGGTCACCGCCGCCTCCGTGGTCGCCGTTCCTTCGTCCTTCGCCATGGCGCCTCCTCTGATGCGGTGCAGTCTGTCGACGGACGTCTGCGCCCGCGACCCGCCCAGCCTGACCGACTCCCGCCCGCGGCGCCACCTCTTCTCACCCCGGGTAGCGTCGGACCGTGTCCGATGCCCCGTCCCTCGCCAGCCGGAACGCCGGCGGCCTGTCCTGGCCGGTCGTCTCCCTGGGCCTCTGGCAGAACTTCGGCACGGCGACACCGTTCGAGGACCAGCGCCGGCTCGTGCGGCACGCGGTCGACCGGGGCGTCGTGCACCTCGACCTCGCCAACAACTACGGCCCTCCGCCGTTCGCCGCCGAGGAGTCCGTGGGCCGGCTGCTGGCCCGTGACCTGCGCGGTMGCCGCGACGAGCTGCTCATCACCACCAAGGCCGGCTACCGCGCCTGGCCCGGGCCGTACGGCGAGCACGGCTCCGCCAAGTACCTGCGCGCGTCGCTCGACGAGTCGCTGCGCCGGCTCGGCCTCGACAGCGTCGACGTGTTCTACAGCCACCGGTTCGACCCGACAACGCCGCTCGACGAGACGCTCGGCGCCCTCGACCGCGCCGTCAGCTCGGGCAAGGCCCGGTACGCGGGGATCTCGTCGTACTCGGCCGAACGCACGACCGAGGCCCTGGCCGTGGCCCGGTCGCTCGGTCTGCGGCTGACCGTGCACCAGCCCGCCTACTCCATGCTCAACCGGTGGATCGAGCAGCCAGGCCCCGACGGGCGCTCCCTGCTCGAGGTCGCCGGCGAGGCCGGCATGGCCGTCGTCGCGTTCTCACCCCTGGCGCAGGGCATGCTCAGCACGCGGTACCTGCACGGTGTCCCCGCCGACTCGCGCGCCGCCCGCGGCGGCCCGTTGCGCACCGAGTGGCTCACCGACGAGGCACTGGGCCACGTCCGCGCCCTCGACGAGATCGCCCGCGCCGGTGGTCGGACGCTGCCGCAGCTCGCGCTGGCCTGGGTGCTCCGCGACCCGCGCGTCACGTCCGTGCTGGTCGGCGCGCGCACCACCGACCAGCTCGACGAGAACCTCGCCGCCGTCGCACGTCCGCCGCTGACCGGCGACGAGATCGCGGCGATCGAGCCCCACGCCGTCGACGCCGGCATCAACCTGTGGGGCGTGCGCTCGAGCGACCGTTAGCCCACCGGCAGGTGCGTGTCCCACCAGCGCAGCACGTGCTCGAACCGGGCCCGACGGTGCTTCGGGTTCCCCGAGCGCGAGAGCTCGTGCCCCTCGCCCGGGAACAGCAGCAGCTCCGCCTCCACGCCGCGGCGCTTGAGCTCCACGAACCAGCGCTGCCCCTGCTCGACCGGGCAGCGCCAGTCCTGCTCGGAGTGGATGACCAGGGTCGGCGTGCGGACCGCGCCGACGTGGGCCATCGGCGACTGCGCCGCCACCCGTACCGCGCCGTCGTCGTCGGCGGTGTCCCCCAGGTAGGCGGTGCCGAAGAACCAGCCGATGTCGCTGGACCCGACGAAGCTCACCGGGTCGAGGAAGCCGCGCTCGACGATCGCCGCCACGAACCTGTCCGTGCGCGTGGTCAGCCACGCGGTGAGGTACCCGCCGTAGGAGCCGCCCATGACGCCGACCCGCTCGCCGTCGAGCGTGGGATCTTCGAGCGCCGCGCCGAGCAGAGCGAGGACGTCCTCGGTGTCGACGGTGCCGAAGCCGCCCTGGATGGCGAGCCCGTGGGCGCGTCCGTAGCCCGACGACCCGCGCGGGTTGCCGTACACCACCGCGTACCCGGCCTCGGCGAGTACCTGCACCTCGTCGAACAGCCCGTGCGTGTACTGGGCGAACGGACCACCGTGGATCATGAGGATCGTCGGGTGCGGTCCCGCGCCGAACCGCTCCGGGTCCGGCGTCACCACCCAGCCGTGCACCTCGTAGCCGTCCGCCGCGGTGGCCAGCAGCTCGGTGGGCACGCGCACGCGACCCGTCGCCCGCAGCGGCGCGGAGAGATCGGTGCGCACGTCGACGGCGCCGGTGCCCAGGTCCACCGACAGCACCTCGCCGGAGGACGCCGGTGACGAGGCGACGACGACCGCGCGCGCCGCGCCCGACGCCACCGCCGCGCCGGAGACGACGAACGTGCCCCCGACCAGCGTCGTCGCCGTGCCGTCGGACGAGACGCGCACCAGGTGCTGGGCACCGCGACGCTCGACGCCGACCACGGGGTCTCCGTCGACCTCGACGAGGACACCGGTGAGCTGGTCGGCGTCCGGGTCCGTGAGCCGCTCCGCCGGGCCGCCTGCCGCGCCGAGCGCGAGCCGGTACAGGCCCGTCTGCGCGGCGACGAAGTCCCGGCCGGTCGGGCCGAGGTCGCTCGCAAGAAGCCACAGCGTCGTCCCGTCCGACGAGGGCAGCACGGTCTCCACGCCGAGCGGGCTTCCCGCGTCAGCGTCCGTGACCGGGATCGGCGCCGCCGGGTCGCCGTCCGGGGAGGCGTCGACGAGCACCGCGTCGCTGCGCAGGTCCGACTCGCGCGTCGCGTGCCGGGCGGAGACGCCGACCAGGGCGTCGCCCGACGGCAGCCACCGCGCGCCGGACACGCCGACGTCCCCGGCCGTGAGAGCGACGGCGTCCGGCAGGTGCGCCGGCCGCTCGCCGTCGGTCGGGACGTCGACGACGAACACGTGCTGCGGGCGGTCGCGCAGGAAACCGGTGCCGTCGGAGCGATACTTCAGCTCGGTGATGTGCCGGGGATCCTCCGACCCCGGCTTGCCGTCCGCCTCGTAGCGACCGGGCTCGGGGACCCGGGCCACGAACGAGATCCGCGTGCCGTCGGGCGAGAACCGCGGCTCGGCGGCGCCCAGCGGCGCGTCGGTCAGCTGCACGGGTTCCCCGCCGGCGGACTCGACGAGGAACACCTGCGGCTTGCCGTCGGGCTCCGCGCGCAGGAACGTCACCCACCGGCCGTCGGCCGACACCTCGGGGGCCGTGTCCTGGTGGCCGCGGGTCAACGCACGGGGAGGCTGGTCACCGACGAGGTCGACGGACCAGAGGTGGCCGGTGTACTCGTCGCCGGTCAGGTCGGGCCGGACGACCGAGACGATGGCGCGGCTGCCGTCGGGAAGGACGGCGGGCGGACCGGGGACATGAAGGAGCTCGAGGTCACTGGGAAGCACCCGACGAACCTACGTGCTCCCGCCGACAGGCGGCGAGCCGTGCTCGAGCTCGTCAGGCCGTGCGGGCGACCTCGTCCTGCGGCGCTACGGTCTCGTCGAGCCCATCGCCGTTCTCGGTGCCGTCAGGTCGTGCGCGCGGCCTCGTCCTGCGGCTCGACGGTCTCGTCGGGCTCCTCGCGGTCCTCGGTGCCGTCACGCTCGGCACGCAGGACCGTGATCGCCGCCTCGAAGTCCTCCAGGGAGTCGAACGCCTGGTACACGCTGGCGAACCGCAGGTAGGCCACCTCGTCGAGCTCCCGCAGCGGCCCGAGGATGGCGAGCCCGATCTCGTAGGCGTCGATCTCCGCCGAGCCCGCGCTGCGCAAGGTTTCCTCGACCTTCTGAGCCAGGAGCGCGAGGTCGTCCTCGCTCACCGGGCGGCCCTGGCAGGCCTTGCGCACCCCACCCGCGATCTTCTCGCGGCTGAACGGTTCCGTGGCGCCGGACCGCTTGACCACCGACAGGCTGGCGGTCTCGACCGTGGTGAACCGACGGTTGCAGTGCGGGCACTGGCGCCGGCGTCGGATGGTCGACCCGTCGTCCGAGGTCCGCGAGTCGACGACCCGCGAGTCCGGGTGACGGCAGAACGGACAGTGCACCGTGATCCCCTTCGAGCTGGCACGCCCGGCCGAGAGGTCGGCCGGCGGCGATGGCGTCGGAACGCCCCCGTGACGCTAGGCCACGGTCTGCGACGGTGCAAGGTCGACCCGCGCCGGCAGAGAGGCTGCGTCGGCCCGGACACACGCCAGCGACGGAAGGAACGAAGAAGGACGCACGAAGGGCGGCCATCCAAGATGGCCGCCCTTCGCGGGGACGCCCCCGTCCCTTGTCACGGGCCGACTCGCCTCGGCGCCGCGCAATACTGCGGGTCAGAGCGAGATGCTCACGCACCCTGGGTCCCGCACCTCCGGCAAGCCCCCCAGCTCGCCTTGTGAGGTAAGGCTAACCTAGCAAGCGAGGTCGAGGGTGACAACCGCGTCGCCGGCAGGCTGCGCCCGACCTTCCCTCCGTCTGCCTGACCCGGTGGGCCTCAGCCCGCCGGGACGACGATGACCTGACCGGCCATGAGGCCGGCGTCGGGCAGCTCGTTGAGGCGGACCAGGTCGAACACCACGTCCCGGACATCCTCGGACGGGCCGGCGACCGACGCGGCGATCTCCCAGAGGGTCTCCCCCGGCTCGACCGTGTGCCGCACGACCTCCTGCGCGCCCACCGGACCGTCGGCGGCGGCGCGGCTGCCGAGCAGCGTCACGAGAGCGACAACCACGGCGGCAAGGACCCAGAGCACGGCGCGGCCGCGGGCGGTGAGGCGGAGGTGCGCCGCTGCAGGTCGACCGGCGTCAGACGCGCGGATCGCAGCCGCGGTCCGACGCGCGCCGGCCGTGCGGGCCGCGGTGCTCGGCCGTGTGCTCGGCGTCGCGAAGCTCGACATGCTCGGCAAGGTCGGCATCGCGGGTCCCATCACCATCGCGCTCATCAAGTCTCTCGTTTCCTGCTCGGCCCGGGCTCCCGGGGTACCGCTGATCGTCGAACGCCTGTTCGTCGAACGTCTGTACGATGTCTACCAGCATCCGGTGACACTGTCGAGACACGATCGAACAGATGTTTGATCTTCGGTCCCGACATCCCTAGGCTGGCGATGCAGCACAAGCGCACCACGAGCCACTGACACGCCCGCCCCGAGCTTCCCGTCGGCGCAGGTCAGGAGCCCGGGGACGCCGGTGGAGCAGGCGAGGAGGCGGAGCGGGCCGAGAGGCGGCCGCCCGACGGAGGAGGAGCGCAGTGACGGACTCACGGGACACGTCCCAGCCCGAGCAGGACCTGGCGACGATCCACGCGCTGCCGGACAGCGCGCCGGGTCCGGACGGCCTGACGGCGCGTCAGCGGCTGGTGCTCGACACGATCCGGTCGTCGGTCGAGTCCCGCGGGTACCCGCCGAGCATGCGAGAGATCGGCGAGGCCGTCGGTCTGACCAGCCCGTCCAGCGTCAAGCACCAGCTCACGGCGCTCGAGCGCAAGGGCTACCTGCGCCGGGACCCCAACCGCCCCCGCGCCATCGAGGTCGTGCACGCGGACGACTCGCGCGGCGTCGGCACCTGGACCGCGCCCGACGGCAGCCGCTCCCACTTCCCGGACCAGGCCGACGGCGAGCGGATGCCGGCCCCGTCCTACGTCCCCGTCGTCGGTCGGATCGCGGCGGGCGGCCCCATCCTCGCCGAGCAGGTGGTGGAGGACGTCTTCCCACTCCCCCGCCAGCTGGTCGGGGACGGCGACCTGTTCCTGCTCAAGGTCGCGGGCGACTCGATGATCGACGCCGCGATCTGCGACGGCGACTGGGTCGTGGTCCGTCGGCAGCCCGTCGCCGAGCAGGGCGAGATCGTCGCGGCCATGATCGACGGCGAGGCCACGGTCAAGACGCTCAAGCGCATCGACGGCCACGTCTGGCTCATGCCGCACAACCCGGCGTACTCGCCGATCCCCGGCGACGAGTCGACCATCCTCGGCCGCGTCGTCAGCGTGCTGCGCAGCCTCTGACGCACCTGCCGGGCCACCCTCCGACGAGGGCGGCCCGGCAGGTCACTCAGAACCCGAACTGCCGCGCGACCGAGCGCACCGCATCGGCCGACTTCCGCAGGCCCGCGAGCTCGTCCCTGGACAGCGGCACCGGGAGGCGTTCGCCCACGCCGTGCGCTCCGACGATGGCGGGAACCGACAGGCACACGTCGCTGATGCCGTGGAAGTCGTCGAGCAACGACGAGACGGGAAGGACCCGGCCCTCGTCCTTGACGATGGCCTCGATGATCCGCGACCCGGCCAGCGCGACCGCGTAGTTCGTCGCGCCCTTGCCCTCGATGATCCGGTAGGCGGACTCGACGACCTCGCGGGTGATGCTCTCCCGGACGTCGGCCGTGAGCGGGCCGGAGCCGCCCGCCCCGGTCCACTCGAGCAGCGGGACGGACCCGATGCTGGCGGACCCCCAGAGCGGGAGCTCCGTGTCGCCGTGCTCGCCGGCGATGTAGGCGTGCACGTTCTGCACGGCGACGCCCGTGTGCTGCGCGATGAGGTAGCGCAGCCGCGAGGAGTCCAGCACGGTGCCCGAGCCGAAAAGCTGGGCCGGCGGCAGGCCGGAGATCTGCAGCGCCGCGTAGGTGACGACGTCGACGGGGTTGGTCACCATCACGTAGACCGCCTCGGGCGCGACCTCCACCAGCGCCGGGAGCACCTTGCGGACCAGCCCGATGGTCGCTTCCGCGAGCTCGAGCCGGGACTGCCCCGGCTTCTGCTTCGCACCCGCCGTGAACATCACGACGTCCGCGTCCGCGCACACGGCGATGTCGTCGGAACCCACGACCTGCGCCATCGGCATGAACTGGATGCCGTGCCCGAGGTCGAGCGCCTCCGCCTCGACCTTCGCCGCGTTGATGTCGTACAGGGCCACCGAGCGGGCGGCCCCGCGCATCAGCGCGGCGTACGCCATCGTCGATCCGACGGCCCCCGCGCCCACGATCGCGAGCTTCGACGTGCGGCGCGCGCTCCGATAGGGGGCCATGCCGACGTCTTCCATGTCCAGGCTCTCGGTCATCTTGCGTACCTCCGGGTCGTCGACCCGACGAGGCTATCCGGCGGTGGCGAGCCGCTGCAGCGCGGAGACGGCGACGGCGCGGTMGGTGGTCCGCCAGAAGTCGGGCAGCGACCGCGTCAGGAAGCTGCCGTAGCCGGCGGTCGCGAGCCGGGGGTCGAGCACGGCGACGACCCCCCGGTCCTCACTGGTCCGGATCAGCCGACCGGCGCCCTGGGCGAGCAGGAGGGCGGCGTGGGTGGCGGAGACCGCGAGGAAGCCGTTGCCGCCCGCCGCCTCGATCGCGTCCGAGCGGGCGGAGGTCACGGGGTCGTCGGGCCGCGGGAAGGGGATGCGGTCGATGAGGACGAGCCGGCAGGTGGCGCCGGGGACGTCGACGCCCTGCCAGAGCGACAGGGTGCCGAACAGGCAGGTGGGCTCGTCGGCGATGAACTGCGAGACGAGCGTCGGCAGCTGGTCGTCGCCCTGGACGAGGATCGGGACGTCGAGGCGCTCCCGCATGGCGGCCGCGGCCGCGATGGCCGCGCGGCGCGACGAGAACAGGCCCAGGGTCCGGCCGCCGGCCGCGGTGATGAGCTCGGCGATCTCGTCCAGCTGTGCGTCGGTGGCCGGCTCGCGGCCGGGCTTCGGCAGGTGCCGCGCGAGGTAGAGGATCCCCTGCTTCGGGTAGTCGAAYGGGCTGCCGACGTCGAGCCCGCGCCAGGGCTGGCCGGCGGGCGCGGCGCTCGGTGCGCCGGCCAGCGAGGTGGGCCCGACCGGCTCGGCGTCGGGGCGCACCTCGAGGCCCACCGCGCGGGCGATCGGGTCGAACGAGCCGCCGAGCTCCAGGGTGGCCGACGTGAGCACGCCCGAGCGGCCCGCGAGCAGGTGGGTGCGGATGAGGCCGTTGACCGCGAGCGGCGCGGCGTAGAGGCGGGTGAGCATGCTGCCGCGGCGGTCTTCGCTGCGGGAGCACCACAGCACGGTGTGCCGGTTGTCGTCGGGGTCCGCGGCCATCCGGTCGGCCACCTCGTGGAGCGCGAGCATGGTCGCCTGGGCCATCTTGCGGCCACCCTCGGCGGGCGCGCTCGGCCCGGACTCGGGCTTGAGCACGCTGAGCAGCGCCCGCGTGGCGTCGCGCACGCTGGCCACCGCGTCGCGGGCGGCGGGCGGTAGGCCGTCCCGGAACCGCGCCTCGGGCAGGCCGACGAGCACCGTCGCCAGTGCCTGGCTGGCCGAGTCGAGGTCCGTCGTCGGGACCCCGCCGTGCCGTCGGGCCAGGCGGGCGGCGTGCTCGATGGTGGCCACCGACAGCTCGGAGGTCGCCTGGGCGGTCACCCGGTCCGTGAGCTCGTGGGCCTCGTCGACGACGAGCACCTGGTGCTCGGGCAGCACTCCGGGCGACCCCGACGCGGCGATCCCGAGCATCGCGTGGTTGGTGACGACCACGTCCGCCTCGCGCGACGCGGCCTTCGCCTTCTCGGGGAAGCACTCGGCGAGCATCGGGCACTTGCCGCCGAGGCACTCCAGCGACGTGACCGAGACCTGCCGCCACGCCTGCGCGGTCACGCCGGGCACGAGGTCGTCGCGGTCCCCGGTCTCGGTCTCGTCGGCCCACTCGCGCAGCCGCAGCACCTGCTCGCCCAGGCTCTCGGTGGGGCCGGTCGCGCCAGTGCGAGCGGGCGCCGGGTGCTCGGCCGCGCCGGCGTGCTCGCCGAGGTCGAAGAGCGTGCCCGTGTCGTCGTCGGGGTACCCGCCCGCGACCTTGTGCACGCAGAGGTAGTTGTGCCAGCCCTTGAGCAGCGCGATCGACGGCGTCCGCGGGAGGTGTGGTTCGAGGGCCTTCGCGACGAGCGGCAGGTCCCTCGTGATGATCTGCCGCTGCAGCGCGAGCGTGGCCGTCGAGACGACCACGTGCTCGTTCTCGAGGACGGCGTGCCGCAGCGCGGGCACCAGGTACCCGAGCGACTTGCCGGTGCCGGTCCCCGCCTGGACGAGCAGGTGCTCGCCCTTCTCGATGGTCTCCGCGACKGCCACCGCCATCTGGTGCTGGCCGTCACGACGGACGCCACCGAGCGCCTCGACCGCGACGTCGAGCAGGTTGTCGACGGAGGGGTCGGCGTCTGGCACCGCGTCAGCCTAGTGGCGGCCGACGACGCTCACGGACGCGCGAGCGCGGCCGCCTCGAGCTCGGAGGCCAGGCCCGCGTCGACGCGCGCGCGGATCGCCGTCCCGTCGGCCGTGTGCTCCTCGGCCTGGATGTCGCCGTGCTCGTGCACCCGGCTGATCAAGTCACCGCGGTGGTACGGCACGACCAGGTCGACGGCCACGCCGGGGCGCGGGAGCTGGTCGGCGACGAGCGCCTGCAGCTCGTCGATGCCCTCGCCGGTGTGCGCCGACACGACGATCGAGTGCACCTCGCGCGACCGCAGGCGGGCGATCGCCTCGGGCGTGGCCAGGTCGGCCTTGTTGAGCACGATGATCTCGGGCACGTCCATGGCGCCCGGGATGTCCGCGAAGACGTGCCGGACGGCCGCGATCTGACCCTCCGGGTCGGGGTGCGAGGCGTCGACCACGTGCAGGATCAGGTCGGCGTCGGCGACCTCCTCCAGCGTCGAGCGGAAGGCCTCGACCAGCTGGTGCGGGAGCGCCCGGACGAAGCCGACGGTGTCCGCGAGCGTGTAGACCCGCCCGTCGACCGTCTCCGCGCGCCGCACGGTCGGGTCGAGGGTTGCGAACAGGGCGTTCTCGACGAGCACCCCGGCATGCGTCAGCCGGTTGAGCAACGACGACTTGCCCGCGTTGGTGTAGCCGGCGATGGCGACCGACGGGATCGCGTGCTTCTTGCGCGACGTCCGCTTGGTCACGCGGGCGGGCTCCATCGCCGCGATCTCCCGGCGGAGCTTGGCCATGCGGTTCCGGATGCGCCGGCGGTCGAGCTCGATCTTGGTCTCACCGGGACCGCGCGAACCCATGCCCGCGGCGGCGCCGCCGACCTGGCCACCGGCCTGCCGGGACATCGAGTCGCCCCAGCCGCGCAGGCGCGGCAGCAGGTACTCGAGCTGCGCGAGCTCGACCTGCGCCTTGCCCTCCCGCGACTTGGCGTGCTGGGCGAAGATGTCGAGGATCAGCGCGGTCCGGTCGATGACCTTGACGCGCACGATGTCCTCCAGCGCGCGACGCTGGGACGGGGCGAGCTCGCCGTCCACGACGACGGTGTCCGCGCCGACGGCCGCGACCAGCGCGGCCAGCTCCGACGCCTTGCCGGAGCCGAGGTACGTGCCCGGGTCCGGCTTCTGCCGGCGCTGGAGCAACCCGTCGAGCACCTCCGAGCCGGCCGTCTCGGCCAGCTGCGCGAGCTCGCGCAGGGAGATCTCCGCGTCCGTGACGGTCCCGGACCCCCAGACACCGACGAGGACGACCTTCTCCAGGCGCAGCTGGCGGTACTCGACCTCGGTGACGTCCTGGAGCTCGGTGGACAGGCCGGCGACGCGGCGCAGCGACGTGCGCTCCTCGAGCTCCAGCTGGTCCCCGTCGTAGGACGAGTGCACCGTGCCACCGGCGTGCAGCGAACTCCCCGCCCGGGCGAGCACCCGGGCGACGACGTCGTCGGCCACGTCCTGGGCAGAACGCTCGAGGGGGGCGTCGTCGGTCTCGCGGGTGATGGGCTGCGGGTCGGTCAAGGGTTCCTCTTCTCGTGCGGTGCCTCCAGGGTCGCACGCCCGCTCGGAGGCGGACGAGGTATTTCGCTGCGGGCCGAGCGCGCGGTCCTGGGTATCGTCGGCGGGTGAGCCAGCCCGACCACTACTTCACCGCCCAGCCGGCCTCGCCCGACGAGCGACGGCTCCTGCGCGTCTGGCTCGCCGGGCGGGATGTCGAGGTGGAGACCGCCGGCGGCATCTTCTCCCCGGACCACGTGGACCTCGGCACCCGGGTGCTCCTGGACCACGTCCCGGCGCCCCCGACCGAGGGCGACCTGCTGGACCTCGGCTGCGGCTGGGGCCCGATCGCGCTGACCCTCGCGCTGCAGTCCCCCGGCGCCCGGGTCTGGGCGGTCGACGTCAACGAGCGCGCCCTGGACCTCACGCGGCGCAACGCCGACCGGCTCGGCGTGACCAACCTCCACGCGGTCACGCCCGACGGTGTCCCCGCGGACGTGGTCTTCGCGGCCATCTGGTCGAACCCGCCGATCCGGGTYGGCAAGGACGCCCTCCACGCCATGCTCCGGCTGTGGCTCGGTCGACGCGCGCCGGGCGGCGAGGCGCACCTGGTCGTCGGCAAGAACCTCGGTGCCGACTCGCTGCAGCGCTGGATCGCGGCGGAGCTGGGTGTCGACGTCGAGCGGACCGCGAGCGCCAAGGGCTTCCGGGTGCTCGCCGTGCGCGACCGATGAACGACTGGAAGGCGCTGCGCCCGACCACCTGGAGCCTGGTCGCGCTCATCTTCATGGTGGCGTTCGAGTCGCTGGCCGTGACCACGGTGATGCCGACGGTGTCGAACGCGCTGAACGGCGCCTCGTTGTACGCGTTCGCGTTCGCCGGACCGCTGGCCACCGGCGTGGTCGGGATGGTGCTCGCCGGCCCGTGGAGCGACCGCAGCGGGCCGCGCACCCCGCTTCTGGTCGCCGTCGGCCTGTTCACGGTGGGCATCCTCGTCGCGGGGTCGGCGCCCACCATGGGCGTGCTCGTTGCGGGTCGCCTGCTCCAGGGACTGGGCGGTGGCGCGATGACCGTCGCGGTCTACGTCGTCGTGGCCCGGCTGTACCCCGCGCTGCTGCACCCGCGGGTGTTCGCCTGGTTCGCGGCCGCGTGGATCGTGCCCTCGCTCGTGGGTCCTGCCGGGGCGGGCGCCGTGGCACAGCACGTCGGGTGGCGCTGGGTGTTTCTCGGCGTCGCGCTCCTGGTGGTGCCGACGACGCTGGTGCTGGTCCCGGCGCTGCGCAGGATCGGGCCGCCGGAGACGCGCGGCGACGCGGYGCCGCGTGGGCGGGTCGCGTGGGCGGCCCTGGCCGCGGCAGCGGTGCTCGGGCTCAACCTGGCCGCCCAGGTGCCGCTGCCGTGGGCTGCGCTGGTGGCGATCGGTACGGCCGTCGCGGCCCTCGTCGCGCTCCGCGGGGTGGTGCCGCCGGGCACCCTGCGCGCGGCCCCGGGCCTGCCGAGCGTCGTCGCGACGCGTGGGCTGGTCTCGGGGGCATTCCTCGGGGCGGAGGTGTACCTCCCCTACCTGCTGACGGAGAGGTACGCGTTCTCGCCGACGACGGCCGGGATCGCGCTGACCTTTGCCGGCGTCGCGTGGGCTGGCACGTCGTGGTTCCAGGGCCGTCTCGGGGACCGGCTGCCGCACCGCACGGCCGTGGTCGTCGGCTCGGTCCTGGTCGCCGTGGCGGTCGCCGGCGTCGTGGCCGTCGCGGCCGCCCATCTCCCACCGGCGGTCGCGATCGCCTCGTGGACCCTGGCCGGCGCGGGGATGGGCCTCGTCTACACGCGTCTGACCGTCCTGGTGCTGGCGTACTCGACGCCGGGTAACCAGGGCGTCAACAGCTCCGCGCTGTCGATCGCCGACTCCATCGGCGCGGCCCTCGCCCTCGCGCTGACGGGGCTGGCGTTCAGCGCGGCAGCCGACCGCGGACCCGACGCGCCCTTCACCACAGCGCTGGCGGTCGCCGCCCTCTTCGCCGTCGGCGCGGCCCTGGTCGGACCGCGCGTGGGCAGCGGTCGGCGTCAGGCGGAGGACGCCACCGACGACGCCGCGTCGAGCGCGCTGCGCACCTGAGCGAGCGTCGGCACCCCGGACGCCCGGCGCACCACGTCTCCGCGGGCGTCGAGCACGAGGACCGTGGGCGTCACGTCGATGTCGAGGCGCTCGCCGAGCGCGGTGCGGTCCGCCACGTCGAGGTCGATGTACGCCACGCCCTGCGTCGTCGCCACGGCCCGCTCGACGACATACCGCGTGGACCGGCACGGCGCGCAGAACGTGCTGGAGAACTGCACGACCGTCGCGCGCTCGCCGAGCGGCGAACCCAGGTCGTCCGCGGTCAGGCGCGTGGTCATCGGCCGGCGGTCAGCGCGGACAGGTCGACGTCGGCCGACGCGACGAGCACCGCGGGACCGGCGAGCTCGACGTGCCCCTCGGGCAGCACGCTGACCCGGACCGTGCCGCCGGGCACGTCGACCAGCCAGACGTCCGGCGCCCCGACGCCGGCCCAGGTGCGGACCGCGAGCGCCGCGGCGCACGCTCCCGTGCCGCAGGACCGGGTCTCGCCCACGCCGCGCTCGTGCACGCGCATCCGCACCCGGCCGACCAGGGTGCCGTCGGGCGCGTGCTGCTCACCGAGCGGGACGACCAGCTCGACGTTGGTGCCGTTCGGCGGCACGGGCGTGACCAGCGGCGCGCGCGTGAGATCCGCAGCGGTCAGCTCGTCCTCGTCCATGAGGGCCAGCACGACGTGCGGGTTGCCCACGTCGACGCTCAGGCCGGCGCGCGCGACCTCCAGGCCCACGACCTCGACCTCGGCGTCCGCGCCGGCTCGGGCTGCCTCGGTGCCACCCGGCAGGTCCCAGCGCCCCATGTCGACCGCGTACCAGACGTCGTCGCCGATGCCCGCGGGCACCGGCACCTTGCGCACGCGGCGGACTCCGGCGCGCGTGCCCAACGCCAGCTCGCCGTCCGCGGGGTCCCACAAGCCGAGCCGCTCGAGGTAGGCGGCGAAGACCCGGACCCCGTTGCCGCACATCTCCGCGACCGAGCCGTCGCCGTTGCGGTAGTCCATGAACCAGCGCGCCGCGGGCTCCTCGGCGAGCGCGGTGACGCCCTCCGGCACGAGCTCGCCGGCGACCACCCGGATGACGCCGTCCCCGCCGACGCCCGCGCGCCGGTCCGCGAGCTCCCGGACGAGGGTGGCCGACAGGTCGACGCGGGCGTCGCGGTCGTCGAGCAGCACGAAGTCGTTCTGCGTGCCGTGGCCTTTGGTCACGTGCAGCGTCGGGGTGGCAACGACGGTCATGAGCCCAGGCTACGTCGTGGCGCGGGATCGTCCGTGGCCGGCCCGAGCTCGTCCGCGTCGGCCGCAGCGACGAGCGCCAGGGCCTTCGCGACGAGGTCCGGGTCCCGCGAGTCCAGCCAGTGCACCCGCGGGTCGCGGCCGAACCAGCCCATCTGCTTGCGCGCCAGCCGGCGGGTGCCCGCGGCGACCGCGGCCCGTGCCTCGTCGGCCGTCAGCTCACCGTCGAGCATCGCGAGCACCTCGGCGTAGCCGACCGCGCGGGAGGCTGTCCGGCCCAGGCCGTGCGCGCGCAGGTGCACGACCTCGTCCACCAGGCCGCGCGCCCACATGCGGTCCACCCGCGCCTCGATGCGCTCGTCGAGGACCGCACGGTCGCAGTCGAGCCCGATCTGCACCGCCGGGACCTCGTACACGTGCTGGGGCAGGCTCGCCGAGTACGGGCGCCCGGTGATCTCGATGACCTCGAGCGCGCGCACGGTGCGGCGGGCGTTGCGGGGGCCGATGCCCTCGGCGGCGACGGGGTCCTTGCCGGCCAGCTCGGCGTGCAGCGCCCGCGCACCCTCGGTCTCGACCCTCGCCTCGAGGCGCGCGCGGATCTCGGGGTCCGTGCCGGGGAAGTCCATGTGGTCCAGTAGGGCGCGCACGTAGAGTCCCGAGCCGCCCACCGCGACCGCCCGGGCGCCCCGCGCTGCGATGTCCTGGAGGGCTGAGCGGGCACGCGCCTGGTAGTCGGCGACCGACGCGTCCTCGTGCACGTCGAGCACGTCGAGGAGGTGGTGCGGGACGCCCTCGCGCTCGTCGGGCGTGAGCTTGGCGGTGCCGATGTCCATGCCGCGGTACAGCTGCATCGCGTCGGCGTTCACCACCTCGCCGCCGAGCGCGTGCGCGAGCGCGAGCCCGAGGTCGGACTTGCCGGTCGCCGTCGGGCCGACGAGCGCGACCACCCGGGACACCGCGAGGGGCACGGCGTCAGTCGATCGTCGGCCGCGCCGGGTCCGTGTACGACACGGGGGGCGCCGCCGGGGGCGGGACCGGCTGGGTCTCCGCGGCGTCCGGGTACTTCTCGTCGAGCTGCGCGAAGTAGCGCAGGGCGCTGGCGATCCCGCCGGTGATCTGCAGGTCCAGCTGCGCGTCGCTCACGCCGTGCTCGTAGTCGACGGTGTGCTCCGAGTACACGGCGACCTGCTCCATCTCGATCCGGACGTAGAGCTTGGGCCAGACCATGGTCTCCGACCACGCGTTGGCGCCCAGGAGCACGTTGCCGAACTCGGACGTCGGCACCTGGCGCGCCCAGCGGCCCCGCACCTGGAAGTACTCCTTGTCGCGGCCCATGGTGATGAACCAGAACGGGTGGCCGTCCCAGCGACCGACCAGGTCCCCGTCGGAGTCACGGCCGTATACCGAGCCGCGTGCGTCGAGCCGCGCGGCGACGCGGTCGATGGTGAGCGGCGGGAGGGTGGGCTCGGGGGCGTCGGCAGACATCAGGACCTCGGGTGTCAGGGGGTGGACAGCGAGACCCTACCCGGCGTCCCGCACGGGCTCCCAGACGAGGACGGCGTGCTGGGCGCCGAGCTCGGTGCTGGTCGCCAGCAGTCTCCCGGTGACGGCGTCGCCGGCCCCGACCGCGCCGAGCAGCACCTGCCACGGAGCCCAGCCGCGGACGGCGAGCTCGTCGGCGAGGGCCGGGTCGTCGAGCGCGAGCCGCGCGCGGGCGTCCGTACCGGCGTCGGTCAGGTCCTCGAGCAGACGGGCGTCGTGGGCCACGGCACGCGGGTCGTCGGCCAGGGGTGCATCGGGGCCGTGTCGGCCGCTCCCGGAGCCGACGACGACCAGCCCGGTCGGGCCGTCGGCGACCAGCGCGGACCCTAGCGCCGCGAGCTCGTCCGCCCGGTCTCGGCCCGTGACCTCGACAACACGCAGGTCGCGGCGGCGGTGCGCCTTGATCAGGAGATGCAGGGCGACCGCGGAGGCGATCGACGGCCCCGCCGATTCCGTGTCCGCGTCTGCGCGTCCGCCTGCGAGCGCCACGGCGTGGCTGGGCCACCAGAGCAGGTCGTCCGGGATCCCGGCCGCGCCCAGCGAGGGCCGCACGGTGCCGACGAGCTCCCGCGACGTCGGTCCGGGCGCCACGACCACGAGTGAACGGGCGCCGGACGCCACCACCTCGGCCACGGCCGCGAGCGCCGCCGTGCGCAGCCCTCGAAGCACATCGGCGGATCCCGCGGCCCCAGGCAGGAGCAGGGCGGTGTCGGGAACGAGCGCGGCACGCACGAGCATGGGGTGAACCTACGCGACGCCGGCGCGACACGGCGTCCCCCGGATGACGGCCGCCGTGTGTGGGCGAGCGCCGGTACTGTCGTGCGCATGGGGTCGTTCGGGGAACGTGCGCGGCGATGGTTCTCGGGGCGTCCGCGCCCTGAGGCGACCGACCGGCTCCCGGCGCCGGTAGCCGACGACGACGAGCTGCACGACCGGGTGGCGGAGCTCCTCGCGCGCGAGCTCGGCGTCGCGGAGCCCGCGACGGACCTGCCCACGGACGTGACCCCCGCGCGGATCGCGGCCTGGATGACCAACAACCAGTTCAGCTACTTCGTGGACAACGACGGAGACCTGGGCGGGCTGTGGCGCGGGCGGCTGTTCTATTTCTTCCTCTTCGGTGAGAAGTCCGAGATCCTCCAGGTCCGCGGGCAGTGGCACCGCGAGGTCGCCATCGAGCGCCTGGAGGAGGTGCTCGACGTGTGCAACGAGTGGAACGCCGACCGCATCTGGCCCAAGGCGTACGTGCGGGTCCGCGACAACGGGCGCGTGCACGTCGTCTCCGAGGTGGCCACCGACCTGGAGCACGGCGCGACCGACTCCCAGCTCAGCCAGATGCTCTTCTGCGGCCTGTCCACCGGCAGCATGTTCTTCGACGCCCTCGACGAGCGGTACCCGGACCCGGCGGGAGTGGCTCCGTGAGCGGCCCCGGCTGGCTGCTGCGGGTGCTCGGCGGACTGCCCAAGCCCACCAAGCGTCCGACCCCCGACGACGAGCCGCCGGGTCCGCTCACGCGCGAGCGCATCGCCGACTACCTGGTGGGCCGCGGCTACCGGTTCGTGATCGACGACGACGGCGACCTCACCGGCACGTGGGACGGGAGCCGGTTCTGGTTCCTGCTCCTGGGCGAGCAACAGGAGATCCTGCAGGTCCGTGGGCGCTGGCACCGCAGCCTGCCCCTGGACCAGCGCGAGATCGCGTCGCTCGCGGTCAATGACTGGAATCGCGAGCGGATCTGGCCGAAGGCGTACCTGCGTGAGGAGGAGGGCGTCCTCGCCCTCTACAGCGAGGTGTCGGCCGACTTCGAGCCGGGGGTCACCGACCCCCAGCTGGCGCAGCTGCTGGCCTGCGGGTTGGGCACGGGCGTGCAGATGTTCTCGTCGCTCGAGGCCGTGCTCCCGCACGACGGCGCCCCGCCGCCGGACGTGCCGGACAACTAGCCGACCGTCAGCGCCGACCGATCGTCGGCAGGCCCAGCACGACCGGGCCGGTCGGGCCGCCGGTGCCGCAGGAGTCGCCCGCGCCGCCGTGGCTGTGCTCGTCGTCGCCGTTCTGCCGGCGCTCCCACGCGTCCCCGGCCGCGGTGCGACGCACCGCGAAGGTGCCGCCGGTCAGGGCGGAGTCGGCCACGAGGTGGTACGGCGCGGCGCGCGTGACGGTCACGGCCACCAGGTCGCCCGGGCGCGGGGCGTCGGAATCCCCGCCGGGCAGCGCCAGGTGCACCAGCCGGTTGTCGGCCGCGCGCCCGGTCACGCGGTGCGTCGCGTCGTCCTTGCGCCCGTCGGCCTCGGACACGAGCACCTCGACGGTCCGGCCCACCTGCGCGAGGTTCTCCTCGTGCGAGATGCGGTCCTGCAGGGCGGTCAGGCGCAGGTAGCGCTCCTGGACGACGGCCTTGGGGATCTCGTCCGGCAGGTCGAACGCCGGGGTGCCGGGTCGCGGCGAGTACTGGAACGTGAAGGCCGAGGAGAACCGCGACGCCTCGACCACGCGCAGCGTCTCCGCGAAGTCCTCCTCGGTCTCCCCGGGGAAGCCGACGATGATGTCGGTCGTGATGGCCGCGTCCGGCATCGCGGCCCGGACGCGGTCCAGGATGCCGAGGAACTTGTCCGACCGGTACGAGCGGCGCATGGCGCGCAGGACCCGGTCGGAGCCGGACTGCAGCGGCATGTGCAGCTGCGGCATGACCGTGGGCGTCTCGGCCATCGCCGCGATGACGTCGTCGGTGAACGAGGCCGGGTGGGGCGAGGTGAAGCGCAGCCGCTCGAGCCCCTCGATCGCCCCGGCGGCGCGCAGCAGCTTGGCGAACGCAGCCCGGTCGCCGAAGCCGACGCCGTAGGAGTTCACATTCTGGCCCAGCAGGGTGACCTCGATGGCGCCCTGCGAGACGAGCGCCCCGATCTCGGCCAGGATCTCCCCCGGCCGGCGGTCGCGCTCCTTGCCGCGCAGGTGGGGCACGATGCAGAACGTGCAGGTGTTGTTGCAGCCCACGCTGATGGACACCCAGCCCGCGTAGACCGACTCGCGGCGCGTGGGCAGCGTGCTGGGGAAGACCTGCAGCGACTCCTCGATCTCCACCTGCGCCTCGGCGTTGTGCCGGGCCCGCTCGAGCAGCGTCGGCAGGACGTCGAGGTTGTGGGTGCCGAACACGACGTCGACCCAGGGCGCTCGCTCCACGATGCCCGCACGGTCCTTCTGCGCCAGGCAGCCGCCGACGGCGATCTGCATGCCGGGTCGTGCACGCTTGGTCCCGGCGAGCCGGCCCAGGTTCCCGTACAGCTTGTCGGCCGCGTTCTCCCGGACCGCGCACGTGTTGATGACGATGACGTCGGCGTCCTCCGCCGCGGCGTCCGCCGGGCTGGCCGCGACGTAGCCGGCCTGCTCGAGCATGCCCGCCATGTGCTCGGAGTCGTGCACGTTCATCTGGCAGCCGAGGGTCTTGACCAGATAGGTGCGCGCTCCGGGGGTCGCCGGCGGGGCGTACGGCAGGGCGAAGGGCAGGGTCGTGGACATCACCGCCCAGGGTACGGCGACCCGGTTGGCGGACCCGCATCGAGCCCGTGCCTTGACGATGCCGTGGCCCGATCGTGACTGGAAGCGCTCGCCAGATCGGACATTCCCCCCTAGGTTCGATGAATGGGGGACCCGTCAGCCGCTCCGACCGACCATCCGAACGACGCCCTCGTAGAACTACGAGGCGTCGACAAGCACTTCGGCTCTCTGCACGTGCTCCAGAACATCGACCTCACCGTGCGCCGCGGCGAGGTCGTCGTCGTCATCGGGCCGTCCGGCAGTGGCAAGTCCACGCTGTGCCGGACGATCAACCGCCTCGAGACCATCGACTCCGGCACCATCGCGCTCGACGGCCAGCCCCTGCCCGCGGAGGGCCGCGGGCTCGCCCGGCTGCGGGCCGACGTCGGCATGGTCTTCCAGTCGTTCAACCTGTTCGCGCACAAGACGGTGCTGCAGAACGTCGTGCTCGGCCAGGTGAAGGCCAAGGGCGTCAAGCCGGCGAAGGCCCGCGAGATCGCGCTCGACCTCCTCGACCGCGTGGGCGTCCGGGACCAGGCCGACAAGCTCCCCGCGCAGCTGTCCGGCGGTCAGCAGCAACGCGTCGCCATCGCGCGCGCCCTGGCCATGCAACCGAAGGTGATGCTGTTCGACGAGCCGACATCGGCGCTCGACCCCGAGATGATCAACGAGGTCCTCGACGTCATGGTCGGCCTCGCGCACGACGGGATGACGATGATCGTCGTCACCCACGAGATGGGCTTCGCCCGCAGGGCCGCGAACCGCGTCGTGTTCATGGACGGCGGCCAGATCGTCGAGGAGGCCGACCCCGAGACGTTCTTCACGGCCCCGGCCAGCGACCGCGCACGCGACTTCCTGTCCAAGATCCTGACCCACTGACGAGACCGACAACCCCACCGCACCCGACCGAAACCGCACACACACAAGGGGACACATCATGCGACGAGGACGACTGGTACTGGCTCTCGCAGCCGCCGCCACGCTCAGCCTGGCCGGCTGTTCGAGCGGCGACGACGACAACGACGCCGGCGCGACGAGCGACACCTCCGCCAGCAGCAGCGGCGGAGCCGAGGGCACCGTGAAGATCGGGATCAAGTTCGACCAGCCCGGCCTGGGCTACCAGGACGGCAGCGAGTACACCGGCTTCGACGTCGACGTCGCGAAGTACGTCGCGGGCAAGCTCGGCTACGGCGAGGACCAGATCGAGTGGGTCCAGTCGCCGTCCGCGCAGCGCGAGACGCTGCTGCAGAACGGCCAGGTCGACATGATCTTCGCGACCTACTCGATCAACGACAAGCGCAAAGAGGTCGTGTCCTTCGCCGGTCCGTACTTCGTCGCCGGGCAGGACCTCCTGGTTGCCGCGGACGACGACTCGATCAAGGGCCCCGAGGACCTGGAGGGCAAGAACCTCTGCTCCGTCACCGGGTCCACGTCGGCGCAGCGCATCAAGGACGAGTACGCCACGGGCACCAACCTGCTCGAGCAGCCCGGGTACGCCGAGTGCGTCACGGCCCTGACCGCCGGGACCGTCGACGCGGTCACCACCGACGACATCATCCTGGCCGGCCTGGCCGCCGTGCCCGCCAACAAGGGCAAGGTCAAGGTCGTCGGCAACCCGTTCTCGGAGGAGAACTACGGGGTCGGCATCCCCAAGGACAGCGACAAGTGCGAGGACATCAACGCCGCCATCACCGAGATGATCGACGACGGCACCTGGAAGAAGCTGCTCGACAAGAACGTCGGCGCCTCGGGCTACAAGGCGAACGAGGACCTGAACCCCCCGACGCCCGCCGCCTGCGCCTGATCCGTCCTCCGGGGGCCCGCGCGGTGATCGCGCTGTTCCGCGAGTTCGACGTACCCGCGGCCTTCTGGGTCAACATCCAGCTGACGTTCTACGCCGGCATCCTCGCCCTGATCCTCGGCACCGTGCTGGCGACCATGCGGATCTCCCCCGTGCCGAGCCTGCGCTGGGCCGGGTCGACCTACGTCACGCTCCTGCGCAACACCCCGCTGACGATCATCATGGTGTTCTGCGTGCTCGGCCTGTGGGGCCAGCTCGGCTTCACCCTGTCGACGAACTTCCAGACGAACTTCTTCCGGCTGGCGATCCTCGCGCTCGCCGTCTACCACGCCGCCTTCGTCTGCGAGGCCCTGCGGTCCGGAGTGAACACCGTGCCCGTCGGCCAGGCCGAGGCGGCCCGTGCGATCGGGCTGTCGTTCTGGCCCGCGGCGCGGTTGATCATCCTGCCGCAGGCGTTCCGCGGCTCCGTCGCACCGCTCGGCAACGTGCTGATCGCGCTCACCAAGAACTCGACCGTCGCCTCCGCCGCGGGCGTCGCCGAGGCGTCCGGGCTGATGAAGACGATGATCGAGTTCCGGCCGGACGTCATCGTCGCGATCTTCCTCACGTTCGCCTTCGGCTTCGTGATCATCGTCGTCCCGATCGGCCTGGCGACCACCGCGCTCTCCCGACGACTGGCGGTGGCCCGATGAGCACTCTGTTCGACGTCCCCGGCCCCGTCGCCCGACGCCGGATGGTCTGGGCGAACATCGTCGCGACCGTCGTCGTCGCGGGCATCGGCGTCTGGGTCCTGTTCCGCCTGGGCGCCAAGGGCCAGCTGGACCCTGCGCTGTGGAAGCCGTTCCTCACGGCGAGCCCGTGGACGAACTACCTGATCCCCGGGCTGGTGGAGACCCTCAAGGCGGCCGGCATCTCCATCGTCACCGCGTCGGTGTTCGGCCTCATCTTCGGCATCGGGCGACTGTCCGGCTCGGCCGCGGTGCGCTCCGTGTCCGGCATCATCGTGGAGTTCTTCCGCGCCGTCCCCGTGCTGCTGATGATGATCTTCTTCTACCTCGGCCTGGGCCAGATGCGGATCATGGAGCCGTCCGACGTGCCGCTGGTCGCCGTCGTCCTGGGGCTGACGTTCTACAACGGGTCCGTGTTCGCGGAGCTCGTCCGCTCCGGGGTGCACAGCCTGCCGCGCGGGCAGCGGGAGGCCGCGCTCGCCGTCGGCCTGCGTCCCACCCAGTCGCTGCGCCTGGTCGAGGTCCCGCAGGCGCTCATCGCGATGCTGCCGGCGATCGCCAGCCAGCTCGTGGTGATCCTCAAGGACACCGCTCTCGGCGTCATCATCACGTACCCGGAGCTGCTCGACGCCGCCCGGCGGTTCGGGTCCGGGAACGGCAACATCCTGCAGGCGCTGGTCGTTGCGGCGCTCATCTTCATCGTCATCAACTACGCGCTGACGCGGCTGGCGTCCCTGCTCGCCGGACGCGTCGGGAAGCGCACGGCCGGGCGTCCGCGGGCCGAGGCGCCGAGCCTCGTCGTCGCGACGGGCAAGGACTGAGCTCCGCGCCTGGTCGAGCGTCCTCGCCAGGACGAACCGACAGTCGCGAAGGACCGCGCGTCAGCCCGCCGTCGCGCTCGCGCGCATCTCGCGGACCACCGTCACCTTGATCTCGCCCGGGTACGCCAGGTCGGCCTCGATGTGCCGGGCGATGGCCACGGCGAGCTGTGGGAGGGCGTAGTCGTCCACCTCGGACGGCTCGACGACCACCCGGACCTCCCGACCCGCGGACATGGCGAGCGCGCGCCGCACGCCCGCGTGTGCGGCCACGAGCTGCTCGAGCTTGTCGATGCGCTCGACGTACTGGTCCAGCTCCTCGCGGCGCGCGCCGGGGCGTGCGGCCGAGATCGCGTCCGCGACCTGCACGAGCACGGCCTCGACGGTCTCCGGCGGGACCTCGTCGTGGTGTGCGGCGATGGCGTTGACGACGGTCGCCGACTCGCCGTGGCGGCGCGCCAGGTCCGCGCCGACGAGCGCGTGCGTGCCCGGGACCTCGGCCGTCAGCGCCTTGCCGAGGTCGTGCAGGAACGCCCCGCGCCGGCTGACCTCGACGTCGGCGCCCACCTCTGCGGCGATCGCGGCGGCGAGCACGGCGGACTCCACCAGGTGCTCGAGCACGTTCTGTCCGTACGACGTGCGGAGCCGCAGCCGACCCAGCGCCCGGACCAGCGTCGGGTGCAGTCCCCGCACGCCCGCGCGCTCGGCGGCGTCGTGGCCGGCCGCGTCGGTCCGCTCCTCCGCCCCGGCCAACGCCTCGGCGTACGCCTGCTCGATCCGCTGCGGATGGATCCGACCGTCGGCCATGAGCGCCTCGAGCGCGACCTGCGCGACCTCGCGGCGCTCCGTGTCGAAGCACGAGAGCACCACGGCGTCCGGCTGGTCGTCGATGAGCACGTTCACGCCGGTCAGCGCCTCGAAGGACCGGATGTTGCGGCCCTCCTTGCCGATGATCCGGCCCTTCATCTCGTCCGACGGKAGCGCCAGCACGGTGAGCGCCGACTGCGAGCTGGTGGGGACCGCGAGCCGCTGCACGGCCGTCGTGACGATCCGTCGCGCCCGCGCCTCCGCGGTCCGGCGCGCCTGCGCCTCGGCGCGGCGCACCTGGGCCGCCGCGTCGTTCTGGGCGTCCGCCACGATCCGCCGCGTGAGCTCGGCGCGAGCGTCGTCGGCCGTCAGACCACCGACCGCCTCGAGCTCCGCCCGCGCAGACCGCTCGGCATCGGCCACCCGCTGCGTGGCCGCGCGCTCGGCCTCCTCGACCACCTGCGCACCCGCCCGGCGGGCCTCCGCCGCGGCGTCGGCGTCCACGCGACTCCGCCGCTCGAGCTCGTCCACCGCGGAGCGGTCCGCCGCGACCAGCTGCTCACGCTCGGTCAGCCGCCGTTCGCGGCGCTCGACGTCCGCCAGCATGGCCCGCGCCTCGTCCTTGATCAAGGCCACGTCGCGCTCGGCCCGGGCGCGCTGGACGCCCGCCTCACGGCGGGCGACGAGGACGAGCACCAGAGCGACCAGACAGGCGCCGAGCAGCCCCACGATGGTGGCGATGGCGCCTGCGTCCACGTCGTTCTCCTGGTCCGTGCGGGTGGGACCCGCAACGAAGCCGGTGCGCGGTCCGGTCCATTGTTGCTCACCGGGAACGGCCGCCAGGGCCATCGCCACCCCGGTCGAACCGGTGGATTCCCGGCTCTCGACGGGTCAGAGGCCCACGTCGGAGCCGTCGAGGCCGGCGCCGTCCGCCGCGCCCACGGCTTCCAGCTCCTCGCGCACGAGCCGCGCGACCAGACCGGGCGGGTACCCCTTGCGACCCAGGGCGGCGAACGTCCGCCGCGTCCGCGTCTGCGCGTCGAGACCGGCGGTGGACCTCAGCTTGCGCCGCACCAGCTCGCGCGCGGCGGTCTCCTCGTCGTCGGAGTCGACCTGCTCGAGGGCCTCGCCCGCCAGCTCGTCGTCGATCCCCCGGCGCCGCAGCTCGACCGCGATGGCCCGGCGTGACAGGCCCCGCTCCGCGTGCCGGGTCCGCACGACCATCCGGGCGTACTCCGCGTCGTCGATGAGCCCGACCTCGGTGAACCGGTCGAGCACCCGCTGCGCGACGTCGTCCGGCACGTCCTTGCGCGCCATCGCCTCGGCCAGCTGCGACCGGCTCCGCGCCGACGACGTCAGGAGTCGGAGCGCGATCGCTCGCGCCACCGACTCCTGGTCCGGCTCGACGTCCTGAGCCGCCGAGCCCGTCGGGGGCGGCTCGCTGCCGTCCCGCCCCCGACGTCGGGTACCACCGGTCATGGGACTGCTCAGAAGTCGACAGCCGGAGAGACCTCGGCCGGCGCGTCGACGCGTGCGCCGATGCCGAGCTTCTCCTTGATCTTCTTGTCGAGCTCGTTGGCCAGGTCGGGGTTGTCCTTGAGGAAGGATCGGGCGTTCTCCTTGCCCTGCCCCAGCTGGTCGCCCTCGTACGTGTACCAGGCGCCGGACTTGCGCACGAAGCCGTGCTCCACGCCCATGTCGATGAGGCTGCCCTCGCGGGAGATGCCGACGCCGTAGAGGATGTCGAACTCCGCCTGCTTGAAGGGCGGCGCCATCTTGTTCTTCACGACCTTCACGCGCGTCCGGTTGCCGACCGCCTCCGTGCCCTCCTTGAGGGTCTCGATGCGGCGAATGTCCAGGCGGACCGAGGCGTAGAACTTGAGCGCCTTGCCACCCGTGGTCGTCTCGGGCGAGCCGAAGAACACGCCGATCTTCTCGCGCAGCTGGTTGATGAAGATGGCCGTGGTGCCGGACTGGTTGAGCGCACCGGTGATCTTGCGCAGCGCCTGCGACATGAGCCGGGCCTGGAGGCCGACGTGGCTGTCGCCCATCTCGCCCTCGATCTCCGCCTTGGGCACGAGCGCGGCCACGGAGTCGATGACGACGATGTCGATGGCACCGGAGCGGATCAGCATGTCCATGATCTCGAGCGCCTGCTCACCGGTGTCCGGCTGCGAGACGAGCAGGGCGTCGGTGTCGACGCCCAGCTTCTTGGCGTACTCCGGGTCCAGCGCGTGCTCCGCGTCGATGAACGCGGCGATGCCGCCGGCCCGCTGCGCGTTGGCCACGGCGTGCAGCGCGACCGTGGTCTTGCCCGAGGACTCCGGGCCGTAGATCTCCACGACGCGGCCACGGGGCAGCCCGCCGATGCCGAGCGCGACGTCCAGCGCGATGGAGCCGGTGGGGATGACCTCGACCGGGGCACGCCCGTCGTCGCCGAGGCGCATGATCGATCCCTTGCCGAACTGGCGGTCGATCTGGCTGAGTGCGGCCTCGAGGGCCTTGGCACGATCCTGGGGTGCGGGCATGTCCGACCTCGTCTGTCTCGAGCAGCTGTGGAGCTGCGGTACGGGGGCTGGTCTCGTCGCGAGTGACGCTATGCCCGACCACCGACATCCCGACCGGACCACCCCCACCCCCGGGATCCGGCAGACGCCGGACGGGGCTGTGGGAGGCTCGGTCGCTCACCCGCACGACCCACCCTAGCCGAACAGATGTTCGATGCACGCGACACGCCGTCAGCGTGTCGAGTGCGTGTCTCAGCGCGCTTCAGCCACGCTGATCTGCTCCCCGGGCATCGCCACGTGCACCTCCAGGCCGGGCGCCACGCGCGCCGCGGCGGCGGCGAACGCGGGGCCGGAGTGGTCCATCCACCCCGGCGGCAGGCGTCGCGACACCGGTGCGTGCAGCGTCCCCCAGTGCACCGGGACCGCCACCCGCGCGCCGACCACCGCACAGGCGCGCGCGGCCTGGACGGCGTCCATGTGACCGCCCGACAGTCGCGGACCCCACCCGCCGACCGGCACCAGCGCGAGGTCGATCGGGCCGCCCGCGAGCGCCGGGATGTCGGCCATCGCCGCGAACGGCGCGGTGTCCCCCGCGAACCAGATGCGCAGGGAGTCCGTCACCACGACGAACCCGTGGGTCGCGTTCGGCCGGTGAGGCATCGGCCGGTGCACGTGGATCGCGGGGACCAGGCGCACCCGCACGTCGGAGCCGGGGACCGACCACCACTCGGTGTCCGTGAGGCCGACGGCGCCGCCGATCCCCTTGTGGCGCAGCCAGCGGGCGTTGGCGGGCGCGCTGACCACCGGGACGTCGTCGAGCAGGCGCAACGAGCCGAGCTCGGCGTGGTCGTGGTGCAGGTGCGAGATGAGCACGGCGTCGGGGTCCCGCCAGTCCACCCGCCGCGGCGCGGCGCCCCGGCGACGCAGGAGCCCGGCGTGCCGGAGCAGCAGCGGGTCGGTGAGCAGCCGGACGCCGTCCACGTCGAGCACGGTGCTMGCGTGGCCGAGCCAGCGGACCTGCAGGGTCACGGCCGCAGGCCCGCGGCGTCCGCCCACCGGACCAGCTGCTCGTGCACCGACTCGGCGCCCACGAGGATCTCGTGGTCGCCGACGGGCTCACGCAGCTCGTCGGACAGGGCCCATCGCGTCGGGTKGAGCAGGAAGGCGTGGTTCTGGGCGCCGCCGATGCCACCGTGCGAGCCGACCTGGCCCTCGAACGCGTGGATGTGCCCGCGGTCGGTCACGGTCGAGATGAGCAGCAGGTCCCCGGTGTGCGTCAGCCGTGCCGCGCGCAGCAGGTCCGCGTGCCCGCGCGGGCCGTAGGGCGCGAGCGGGTCCTCGCCCTCCGGCTCGGCGCCGGGCTGCTCGAGGAGCACGAGTCCGCGGGGGCCGATGGCGACCAGGCCGCTGGCCAGCGTGTCGACCACGACGACGCCCACACCGGGCCGCTCGGCGAGCCCGGTGACCAGGCCCGGCCAGCGCTCCTGGAACTCCTCGAGCGTCAACCGGTGCGGCACCTGCGGGAACCAGACGAGACCCAGGTTCCCCGACCCGACCGTGACCACGTCGGGCAGGTCGCCGGCCTCGGCGGGCTTCTTGGGGCGCCCCTGGTCGGGCCCGAGGACGGTCGAGCCGCGGGAGAGGTTGAGGGCGCTGTTGACCAGGGCGTTGAGCAGACCCCAGTCCTCGCCGGTGCTGCTCTCGACGCCGTCCGCGGCCGGCTCCGCCATGAGCGCGCGGACCGAGTCGAGCAGCGTCTCGCCGCCGAGCTGCTCGTACGTGGCGCCGAGGGCCTGGCCGTGGTCGGAGAGCACCACGATCTCGTAGTCGCGCGGCGCGACCGCCACCACCCGCTCGAGCGTGCCGAGCACCCGGTCGAGGCCCTCGAGCGAGCGCAGCGACTCCGGCCGGGTGGGCCCGGCGTGGTGCGCGATCTCGTCGTAGTCGACGAGGTCGACGTAGATCGTCGGCGCACCGCGCAGCAGCGCCTCGGCCACGAGCGACGTGTTGAGATCGCGCAGGAGGACGTTCGTGATTCCCCGCAGCACGACGTACCAGCCGGAACGCGAGATGCGCGGCTCGACCTCGCGCACGCGCTGCCGATGGGCCTGGTACAGCTCCTTGAGCATCTCGCCGACCGACACGGTCACGGCGCGGGCGAGCACGAAGGGGCTCGCGAAGAACCGCACGTACGCGGGGCCGGGCCCGAGACCTCCGTCGGGCCCCTTGGTCCGCGACCGGCTCATCACCACGAACGCCGTGGCGGCGTCGCCGGAGAACATCGTGGAGACCGCCGTCCCGCCGCCCGCGAGGAGCCCCTTGCCGGTGGTGAGCCGCTGCTCGACCAGCGCGGCGTCCTCGGGGTGGTTGGTGACGACGAGCCGGCCGAGGTCGCGGTCCCACCAGCGGAACGCCGGGATCTGCGACGAGTCGCCGTGCAGCAGGCCCGCCTGGCTCGCGGGGGTGGTGGACGGGATCCGGGCCCACCATTCCTCGAGCGTGTGGCCGCCCGTGCTCAACCAGCGCTGGATGTTGGGCGCGAGGCCGGCCTCGATGGCCTCCCGGAGCACCGGCGCGGCCACCCCGTCCAGCTGCACGACGAGCATCCCCGCCTGGCGCTCCTCGCCCGCCACCGGCGTGCGCACACCCTCACGACGAGCCTGCCGCCGCGCCCGCCGCACCAGGTCGGAGACGACGTAGTCGCTGTTGCTCGCGCCGATCACCCACCGGCCGATCGCCATGACGACCGCCGTGAGCACCAGGACCCCGAGGACGGACCAGAGGTTGTCCGCGCCGATGCCGGGCACCACCCCGAGGGCGAGCCACAGCACCGCGACCTGAGCGAGCAGCCCGAGCCCGAGCGCCAGCGCGGCGCTCCCCCGCCGGGCCAGGAACCGCAGCGGCGCCCGGAGCAGCAGGTCGCCCGCCGCCACCACGACGGCCGCGAGCACGATGGCCCACGGCGTGTCCGCGCGGACGCCGTCGATGAGCCACACGGCGATGGCGAGACCCAGGGTGGTCGTGGCGAGCGTCAGCACCGCCTCCCCGATGTCGCGCAGGGTCGGCATCCAGGTGGGGGTGCGCATGCCGGTCGATGAGGTCATCGGGGGTTGACGCTCCTATGCCCGCGGCGGGGCCGGACGCCGGGCGTCAGCCCCCCAGCGCGCGTTGTCGGGGATCTCGAGCTCGTCGCAGAGCGCGTGCCAGACCGTGCGCGGCTCGACGTTGTCGTCGAGCGCCTGCATGGCGGTCCGCTGGTCGAGCCCACGCAGCACCAGCTCGCGGGTGAGCTCACGCCCGTGCGCACTGCCGAGCACCTCGTCCACCAGCTGCCAGAACTCTCGTAGCCTCACGGGGACACCCTGCCATCCTCTGGGGCGCGCGGGTGTCGGTGGCGGCCGACAGAATGGCCCGGTGGTGCTCGACCGCTTCTCCGACCCGACCCGGGCGTGGTTCACGGGTGCGTTCCTCGAGCCCACGAGCGCGCAGCTGGGCGCCTGGACGGCGGTGGCCGGGGGCGACCACGCGCTCGTCGTCGCACCCACCGGGTCGGGCAAGACGCTCGCGGCCTTCCTCTGGGCGCTGGACGGCCTGCTGTCGGGTCAGGCACCCGAGGACCCGGTCGAACGGTGCCGGGTCGTCTACGTCTCGCCGCTCAAGGCACTCGCCACGGACGTGGAGCGGAACCTGCGCTCGCCGCTGGTCGGCATCCGGCAGGCCGCGACGCGCCTGGGCCTGACCCTGCCGGACGTGACCGTCGGCATCCGCACCGGCGACACACCGCCCAGCGAGCGTCGGGCCTTCGCGACGAAGCCGCCGGACATCCTCATCACCACGCCAGAGTCGCTGTACCTCGTGCTGACGTCGGGCGCCCGCGCCGGCCTCGCGGGCGTGCGCACGGTGATCGTCGACGAGATCCACGCGGTCGCCGGCACCAAGCGGGGCGCGCACCTCGCGCTGTCGCTCGAGCGGCTCGACGCCCTCCTCGACCACCCCGGCGGTCCCGGACCGGCGCAGCGGATCGGCCTGTCGGCCACGGTCCGCCCGGTCGACGCGGTCGCGGAGTTCCTGGGCGGTGCCCGCACGCCCGAGGACCGGGGGCGACCGGTCGTCGTCGTGCAGCCGCCGTCGACCAAGAAGATCGTGGTCGACGTCGTCGTCCCCGTGCCGGACCTGTCCGACCTGCGCAGCGCGTCCCCGGCGGACGACGAGCTCGACCTGTCGGGGGCGGCGGCGGGCGAGCTGCCCCGCCCGTCCATCTGGCCGCACGTCGAGGAACGCGTGGTCGACCTGGTCGCCGCGCACCGCTCCACGCTCGTGTTCACCAACTCCCGCCGTGGTGCCGAGCGGCTCACGGCGCGGATGAACGAGGTGTGGGCGGAGCGCTCGGGCGAGGACGTGCCCGATCCCGCGACCCTCCGCGCGGCGCAGGTCCCGGCGCAGTCCGGCACGGCCGTCGGCGTCGACACCCGCGAGGCGGCGACGATCCTGGCGCGCGCGCACCACGGTTCGATGAGCCGCGCGGAGCGGACCCGCACCGAGTCGGAGCTCAAGGCCGGCCTGCTGCCCGCGGTCGTCGCGACCAGCTCGCTCGAGCTCGGCATCGACATGGGCGCCATCGACCTCGTGGTGCAGGTGGGCTCACCGCCGTCGGTCGCCAGCGGGCTGCAGCGCGTCGGGCGCGCGGGCCACCAGGTCGGGGCCGTGTCGCGCGGCATCGTGTTCCCGACGTTCCGCGGCGAGCTGGTGCCMGCGGCGGTGACGGCGCAGCGGATGCGGGACGGCGCGCTCGAGGCGCTGCGGATCCCGCGCAACCCGCTCGACGTGCTCGCGCAGCAGATCGTGGCGATGGTCGCGATCGAGGACTGGTCGCTCGAGGATCTCTCGGCCGTCGTACGCCGCGGGTCGCCGTTCTCCGGGTTGGGCGAGGCGACGTTGCGTGCGGTGCTCGACATGCTGGCCGGGCGGTACCCCAGCGAGGAGTTCGCGGAGCTGCGCCCGCGGCTCGTGTGGGATCGGGTGCGGGACGTGCTCAGCGGTCGTCCCGGCGCGCTGCGCCTGGCGGTGACCAGCGGCGGGACCATCCCGGATCGCGGGCTCTACGGCGTGTTCCTCGCCAGCAGCGCGACCACGAGCGACGTGCCCGTCGACGCCGAGCGCACCGGCGGCACCGTCCGCGGCGGCAAGCGAGTGGGCGAGCTGGACGAGGAGATGGTCTACGAGTCGCGCGTGGGCGACATGTTCACGCTCGGCTCGAGCACCTGGCGCATCGACGACATCACGCCCGACCGCGTCCTGGTCACCCCCGCCCCCGGGGTGCCGGGCCGGCTGCCGTTCTGGAAGGGCGACGCACCCGGCCGCCCCGCGGAGCTGGGCCAGGCGATGGGCGCCTGGGTGCGCGAGCTGGGGGCGCTGTCGCCCGACGACGCCCGCGCCCGCGTCGAAGGTGCGGGCCTGGACCCGTGGGCCGCCGACAACCTCCTGACGTACCTGGGCGAGCAGCGCGAGGCGACGGGCGAGGTGCCGTCGGACACGGTCCTGGTGGTCGAGCGGTTCCGCGACGAGCTGGGCGACTGGCGGGTGGTCTTGCACTCGCCGTACGGCGCGCGCGTGCACGCTCCGTGGGCGATCGTCATCGGAGCCCGCCTGCGCGAGCGGTACGGCGTCGACGCGGCGGCGATGCACTCGAACGACGGGATCGTGCTGCGGCTGCCGGACATGCTCGACGCGGGCTTCGAGGGTGGCCTCGGGGTCGAGGACCCGTGGGCGGAGTCGACCGGCCCGGCGATCGACATGGCCGACTTGCTGATCGACCCCGACGAGGTGCTCGACGCCGTCCGGGCCGAGCTCGGCTCGTCGGCCATGTTCGGCGCGCGGTTCCGCGAGGCCGCCAGCCGGGCGCTGCTGCTCCCCCGGCGCCGCCCGGACCGGCGCCAGCCGCTGTGGCAGCAGCGGCAGAGGTCCGCGCAGCTGCTGGCGGTCGCGGCCGAGTACCCCGACTTCCCGATCCTCCTCGAGGCCGTCCGCGAGTGCCTGCAGGACGACTTCGACACCGACGCGCTCACCACCCTCATGCGGGACGTGGCGGCGCGCCGGATCCGCGTCGTCGAGGTCACCACGACGCAGCCGTCGCCCTTCGCGCAGTCGCTCCTGTTCGGGTACACCGCCCAGTTCCTCTACGACGGCGACGCCCCGCTCGCCGAGCGCCGCGCGGCGGCCCTGACTCTCGACCCGACCCTCCTGGCCGAGCTGCTCGGCCAGGGCGGCGAGTCCCAGCTGGCCGATCTGCTGGACCCCGAGGCGGTCCTGCGCACCGAGGCCGAGCTCAGCGGTCGGGCCCCCGAGCGCCAGGCGGGCACGCTCGAGCAGCTCGCGGACGCCGTCCGGCGCCACGGACCGCTCACCGCCGACGAGCTCGGCGAGCGCACCCAGGCCGAGGTCCGGGACCAGGTGCCGACCTGGCTGACCGAGCTCGAGGGCGCCCGGCGGCTGATCCGCGTGCGGCTCGGTGCCGTGAGCCCCGAGCGTGCGGAGCAGTGGGCGGCCGTCGAGGACGCCGGACGGCTGCGCGACGCGCTCGGGGTCGCCCTCCCGGTCGGCGTGCCCGAGGTCTTCACCGAGATCGTGCCCGATCCGGTGGGTGACCTGCTGCGCCGGCACGCGCGCACGCACGGCCCGTTCACGGCGGCGCAGGCCGCCGCCCGGTTCGGCTGGGGTGTCGCGGTGGTGACCGAGACCCTGCGCCGGCTCGAGCGGCTCGGGGTGCTGGTCCAGGGGCGGCTGCGCCCCGACGTGCTGGGCGGCACGGGCGACGAGTTCTGCGACGCGGACGTGCTGCGGACGCTGCGACGACGCTCGCTCGCCGCGCTGCGGGCCGAGGTCGAACCGGTCGCTCCGCAGGCGCTGGGGGTCTTCCTGCCGCGCTGGCAGGGCGTCCAGCCGGTCGGTGGGTCCGGGCGGAGCTCCGCGACGGGGTCGCTGCGCGGCGTCGACGGGGTCGCCCGGGTGGTGGAGCAGCTGGCCGGCGCGGTGCTGCCCGCGTCGGCGCTCGAGACCCACGTGCTGCCCGCGCGCGTGGCGGACTACACCCCGGCGATGCTCGACGAGCTGACCGCCGCGGGCGAGGTCGTCTGGGCGGGCCACGGAGCGCTCGCCGGGCACGACGGGCTCATCTCGCTGCACCCCGCGGCCGTGGCGGACCTGACGCTGCCGCCCGCCCTGGCGCTGCCCGACGAGCCGCTGCACGCCGCGATCCTCGAGGCGCTCGACGGGGGCGGCGCCTGGTTCCTCGGCGCGCTCGCCGAGCGCGTCCGCCAGCTCCACCCCGACGAAGCCTCGCCGAGCCAGGCGGCCGTCGCCGAGGCGGTCTGGGACCTCGTGTGGAGCGGGCACGTGACCAACGACGGGCTCGCGCCGCTGCGCGCCTGGCTGGGCAGCGGCAGCACCGCGCACAAGACCCGCGCGGCCGCCCCGCGGGGTCGGCCCCTGCGTCCGCGGCTCGGGCTGCGGGCCGCGGTCGAGCTGGCCGGCGACCCCGCCACGCGGTCGTCCGCCCTCGGCCTGAACGGGGCCGGGAGCGGCGGCCGGTGGTCGCTGCTTCCGGCGCGCGAGGCCGATCCGACGCTGCGCGCCCACGCGCTCGCCGCACAGCTGCTCGACCGGCACGGGATCCTCACCCGGGCCGTCGCGCCGGCCGAGGGCATCGGCGCCCGGTTCGGCGACGTCTACAAGGTGCTCTCCGCGCTGGAGCAGGGCGGGCAGGTGCGCCGCGGCTACTTCGTGGAGCGGCTCGGCGGCTCGCAGTTCGCGCTGCCCGGCGCGGTCGACCGGCTCCGGGTCGACGCCCAGGTGGTCGATCGGGCGGCCGACGAGCAGGCCGCGCGCGACCCGCAGGTGGTCGTCCTCGCCGCCACGGACCCCGCCAACCCCTACGGCGCCTCGTTGCCGTGGCCGGCCCCCGGTCCCACGCCGAACGACCCCGCCGCCGGGCGACACCGGCCGGGCCGCAAGGGCGGAGCCCTCGTGGTGCTGGTCGACGGGGCGCTGGTGCTCTACCTCGAGCGCGGCGGGCGCACGGTGCTGTCGTTCACTCCCGACCCCGCGGTGCTGACGGCGGCCGCGGACGGGCTCGCGTCGACCGTGCGCGCCCGGCGCGCCGGCCGGCTCACGATCGTCCGCATCGACGGCGTCGAGGTCTTGGCCGGCGCGTTGCACGGCACCCTCGGGCAGGCCTTGGTCGGCGCGGGGTTCGCGACGACGCCCCGCGGGCTGCGCCTGCGGGACCGCCCGTGACGGCGAGCCCCCGTGCCTGAGGGCGACATCCTGCGCCGGACCGCCGACCGGTTCCAGCTCGCCCTCACCGGGCACGTCGTGGTCCGCTCCGACCTGCGCTGGCCGTCCGCCGCCACGGTGGACCTCGTCGGCACGACCGTGCTGGAGACCCGGTCCTACGGCAAGCACCTGCTCACCCGGTTCGACGACGGCCGCACGCTGCACACCCACCTGCGCATGGAGGGCTATTGGCGCATCTGGCGGACGGGAACCCGCGAGGCCGCCGCACGCTCACCAGAGGTCCGCGCCGTTCTGGCCACCGATGCCTGGACGGCGGTCGGCCATCACCTGGGAATGCTCGACGTGGTGCGCACGCGGGACGAGCGCACCCTGATCGGCCACCTGGGACCGGATCTCCTGGGCGAGACGGTCGACGTCGACGAGGCGCTCCGGCGCTGGGCGGCCCGCGGGTCGACGCCGGTCGCCGAGGTGCTGCTCGACCAGACGGTCGTCGCCGGGATCGGCACCATCTTCGCCGCCGAGTCGCTGTTCGCCGAGCGCCTGTGGCCGTGGACCCCGGCCGACGCGATCCCGGACCCGTCCCGGCTGCTCGCCGTCGCTCGCCGGCTCCTGCAGCGCGCGGTCGCCGAAGGCAGGCCGCCGGGGCACGTCCACGGGCGGCTGCGCCAGCCGTGCCACCGCTGCGGTGCCCGGATCGAGGTGCGCCAGGCGCGCAAGCCGCCGATGGAGCGGCCGATCTTCTACTGCCCGCGCTGCCAGGCCGACCGCGGCTGAGCCACCGGCAGCGATGGGCGCCCCGGGCATGTGGCGGGAACAGCACGAACCCGCGAACAGCAACCACGGAACGAGCAGGGGACGAAGCGGGAACGAGCAACAGCCCGGGGACAACGTCCACGGCGGAGCGGAACGAGCAACGGCCCGCGGACAACGTCCACGGGCCGTGCATGAGGTCGGAGCACCAACGAGCAACGGCCCGCGGACAACGTCCACGGACCGTGCATGAGGACGTCCGGACATCGCTGTCCGCCGTCGTGGGCGCGCTCAGAGCGACCCACCGATCGGACGGACGCATCCGTCCGATCATCCGAGGATGACCGAGGCCATCCGATCAGCCGATGGCGGCGAGCTCCGACCGCGACCGCGCCCATCCGGAGTCGGCGGCACCGGCCACCGACGCCGCGAGGTCCGCGGGCACCGTGTCGGGGATCAGCAGACCCTCGGCGACTGCGACGCGGTCACTGACCTCGCGCAGGACGAGCGACATCGGGACATCGAGCGCCTCGCAGATGCTGTTGAGCAGCTCCGACGACGCTTCCTTCTGACCCCGCTCCACCTCGCTCAGGTACCCGAGCGAGACGCGGGCCGCCGACGACACCTCGCGCAGGGTGCGCCCCTGGCGCTGTCGCGCATCCCGCAGCACATCGCCGATCTCTCGACGGAGTACAACCATCCGGGCTCCCCCTCTCGCGTCACGTGCCTCATTCACTCCGGAAACCGGAGTCCGAACAACCGAAGAACCCTGCTGTCCMTTGACCGGGAGGATTCCACCGTACCTTGCACCGCCGACACGCGAAGGCATGCGTCGTGCCGGGGGTCGAGTGCTCATCACGGTCGTAGTAACGGTCCGTCGAGCGCAAGTGTTCCCGCTCACTCGCCCCGCGCGCCCTCGGACGCGCGAGATTCACCCCGGCCCGCCACGATCTCCACCCCGAGTGCCAGCACCGCGTCCACACTCTGGGCGCGGACGGCTCCCCGGTCGCCGGCGAGCCGGAGCGACCGGACATGCGTGCCGGCGGGCGTCGAGACCGCGACGTGCACGGTGCCTGGCGGGTGCCCGTCCTGCGGGTCGGGTCCGGCGACGCCGGTAGTCGCGAGGCCCACGTCGGCGCCCAGCCGAGCTCGGACGCCGGTCGCCATGGCGCGCGCGACATCGGGGTCGACGGCGCCACGCTCCGCCAGCAGCACCTTGTCCACGTCGAGCAGCGTCGCCTTGAGCTCGGTGGCGTAGGCGACGACCCCGCCCCGCAGCACGGACGAGGCGCCGGGCACGTCGACGAGGGTCGCGCTGACCAGGCCGCCGGTCAGCGACTCGGCGACGGCCAGGGTCCAGCCGCGGTCGCCGACGGCCGCGAGCAGGTCCGAGGCGAGCGACACGTCACAGTCCGGCGGCGGGCGGCCGGCTCGCGGCGCGGTTGATCCGCAGGCCGGTGCGCGCGTAGTCGAGGCCCGTCACGACCGTCACCACGAGCGCGGCGGCCATCAGGATCTGCGCGACGACGGTGACGAACGTCGGCAGCTGGTCGAGCGGCAGCAGGTAGAGACCGATGGCGACGGACTGCAGCACCGTCTTCAGCTTCCCGCCGCGCGAGGCGGGCAGCACGACGTAGCGCAGCAGGAAGAAGCGCATGGCGGTGATGCCGAGCTCGCGGACCAGGATGATGACCGTGACCCACCACGACAGGTCCCCCAGGTACGACAGCAGGATCAGCGCGGTGCCGATGAGCACCTTGTCCGCGATGGGGTCGAGCAGCTTGCCGAGGTTGGTGACCTGACCCGAGCGGCGGGCGAGCCAGCCGTCGAGGCGGTCGGTGGCTGCCGCGAGGGCGAACAGCGCGGTCGCGACGAGGCGCCCGGTGGTGCTGTGACCCCCGTCGATCAGCAGTGCCCACGCGAAGAACGGCACCATCGCGATCCGCAGCACCGTGAGCGCGTTCGCCAGGTTCCAGGCGGACGGCCCAGAGGACGCGGCGGGCACGGAGGGCGCTGGGGGTACGGCGTCGGACACCCAGACAGCCTAGAGCGATGCGGAAGGTGGCCCGTCCACCCATTACAGTCCGCCCGTGACCCGCCATGCCCGCGCCGGCCGAGGCCTGCCCGTAGCCGTCGGCCTCGCGGTCCTGCTGGTCGTCGTGGTGAGCCTCGGTGCCGCCGGGGCCGCCGCTCTGCGCTCGTCGGACCAGAGGGTCGCCGCGCAGACGGCCGCACCCACGGCACCGACGTCCGACCCCACCCCGGAACCGGAACCGGCACCGACCCCCACGGCCGATCCCGACGCGGAGTTCTCGATCGTCGCGGCCGGGGACGTGCTGCCGCACCTGCCGGTGCTCGCGGACGCTCGGGTGGCCGGCGGCGGCTACGATTTCGCGCCCGTGCTCTCGCCGATGGACCCGTGGATCCAGGGCGCCGACCTCGCCCTGTGCCACCTCGAGGTGCCCGTGGCGCCCGCCGGAACGCCACCGAGCGGGTACCCGATGTTCGGCACCCCGGCGCAGATCGCGTCGTCGCTGGAGGCGCAGGGCTGGGACGGCTGCTCGACCGCGTCGAACCACTCGGTCGACCAGGGGTTCGCGGGCGTCACCGCGACGCTCGATGCGCTGGACGCCGCCGGGCTCGGCCATGTGGGCACCGCCCGCAGCGCGCTCGAGCAGTCGCAGCCGCAGCTGTACATGCTCGAGCGGGCCGGTCGGACGATCACCGTGGCGCAGATCGCCGCGGCGTACGGCACGAACGGGATGCCGATCGACGCTGACAAGCCGTGGTCGGTGAACCTCATCGACGTCCCGGCGCTGGTGGCCCAGGCCACCGCCGCTCGGGCGGCCGGCGCGGACCTCGTGATCGCGAGCATCCACTGCTGCGTCGAGTACCGCACGGAGCCGACGCCCGAGCAGGTGGCGATCGACCAGCAGCTGGCCGACTCCGGCGTGATCGACCTGGTCATCGGCCACCACGCGCACGTCCCGCAGCCGGTGGTGCACCTGGCCGGCGGGCCGCGCGGCGAGGGTATGTGGGTGGCCTACGGCCTCGGCAACTACGTCTCCAACCAGGACAGCGAGTGCTGCGTGGAGAACACCGACTCCGGCTTGCTGCTCACGGCGCACGTGGAGGCCACCGGTGCCTTCCCGGCGGAGGGTCGCGCGGCCGGATCCGCCCGCGTGACCGGCGTCGAGTGGACGCCCGTCACGGTCGACCGCCTCGGCGGCCACCAGGTCCACGCGCTCGTCGACATCCCCGCCGGCACGGGCACGCTGACGTCCGCGCAGGTGGCGGACCGGACGGCCCGGGTGGTCGCCGCCGCCGGGGCGGACGCGCCGCAGCGGACCGCGCCCCTTTCACCGACGGGGCGGGCGCCCGTCGTCGTGGCCCGCGTCAGCGGCTGATGTCGCCCGGCTGCGCGCTGCCGTACAGCCAGCCCTGCCCGTAGCGCCACCMGTTGCGGTGCAGGTACTCGGCCTGCTCCTCGTGCTCGATGCCCTCGGCGATGGTCACCATGGCGAGCTCGCGGGCCAGGGCACCGAGTGCGCGGGCGACCTTGCCGGCTGTCGGGTCCTCCGGGATGCCGGAGGTGAACGACATGTCGAGCTTGACGCCGGCGACGGGCAGGTCCCGCAGGTAGGACAGCGGGGACACCCCGGTGCCGAAGTCGTCGAGCAGGATCGGGACGCCCGCGGCGGACAGCTGCGTGAGCTCGTGCCGGATCCGGGTGCCGGACGCCACGAGCGAGGACTCGGTGAGCTCGACGACGATCCGCCCGGCGGTCAGGCGGTGCCGCGAGATCTCCGCGAGCAGGGTCGTCGCGAACTCCCCGTCGCCCAGCTGGTCGGCGGAGACGTTGACCGACACCCAGCGGGTGCGGTCGTGGATCGACGCGACGAACTCCACGACGCGCGTGGCAACGAGCTGGCCGAGCGCGACGGACATGCCCGTCTCCTGGATGAGCGAGAGGAACGAGGCCGGCAGCAGCAGGCCGCGCGTCGGGTGCTCCCAGCGGACCAGGGCCTCGTACCCGACCACCCGGGCGTCGGACAGGTCGACGATCGGCTGGTAGTGGACCACGAGCTGGTTCTCCGCGATCGCCGCGGCGAGCTCGCGGTGCAGGTCGGAGGCCGAACCCCGGGTCATCGACGCCTCGTAGACCTCCGTGCGGCCGCGGCCCGACCCCTTGGCGCGGTACAGCGCCGCGTCCGCGGCGGCGAGCAGCGCGGGCGCCCCGCCCTCGATCGTGTCCGGGTCCGCGAGGGCGATCCCGATGCTCGCCGCCACGGTCAGGCGCCGCCGACCGACCCGGACCGCCTCCAGGAGGCCGGTGTGGATCGCCGCCGCGACCTCGAACACCGCCCGCGGACCGTCGAGATCCTGCACGACGACCACGAACTCGTCGCCGCCGAGCCGCGCGACCGTGCCCCGGCGTGCCGTCGCGGCCCGCAGCACGCCCGCGACGTGCACCAGCACCTCGTCGCCCGCGGCGTGGCCGTACCGGTCGTTGATCTCCTTGAATCCGTCGAGGTCACAGGCCAGCACGGCGACGCGGTCGACGATGCCGGGCTGCTCGAGGACCGACTGCAGCACCTCCTGCAGGAGCGTGCGGTTGGCCAGGCCGGTCAGGGGGTCGTGCATCGCGCGGTGCGTGAGCATCTCGGCCTGCAGCCGCGACTCGGTCGAGTCCCGCACCTGCACGACGAAGTGGTCCGGCGCGCCGGCCGGCGTGCGCACGAGCGCCGCGTCCAGCGCGACCCACACCTGGTGCCCGTCGGCCCGCTGGTAGCGCTTCTCGAGGGAGAACCGGTGCTGCCCCCCGCCCAGCAGGCGATCGACCTCGAGGCGCTCGGCGGGCCGCCCCTCGGGGGTGCTCAGGTCCTCCATGCGGTAGCCGCGCAGGGCGCCCACGCTCGTGCCCAGCAGCTCCGCGAACGCGGCGTTGGCCTCGACGATCCGCCACTCCACGTCGACGAGCGCCATCCCGATCGGCGCGTTCTCCATCGCGACCCGGAACTGCATCTCGCTGCGCGACAGCGCCGCCTCGACCTCCCGGCGGCCGGTCACGTCGACCAGCGTGGTGAGGACGGCCGCGGCGTCGCCGTCGCCGGCCGGGACCAGCTGGCTGGCCACCTGGACCATCCGGGCCTGCGTGGTGTCGGTGCCCGGCAGCGCGACGCCCACGAGCTCGGAGTCGACCGTCCACCCCGCGCGCGCCACCCCGGACCGGTGCCCCAGGACGGCCGCGGGGTTCATGGCGAGGCCCATCTCGTTGACCAGCACGACGGGCAGGTCACCCACCGACCGCCCGACGGAGGCCGCCGCGTCGATGCCGAGGATCGCCGCCGCCCGCTCGGAGATGTCGAGCACCCTGCCGGAGAGCGACTGGACGAGCACGCCCTCCTTGGTCACGGCCTGGAGGGCGTCGTACCGGTGCCGCAGCTCCCGCGACAGCTCGAGCAGCTCGTTCGCCCGCCGGACCTGGGCGCGCTGCTTGCCCAGCAGGATGAGCACGGCGACCAGGGACACGATCGCGACGATCGCGATCACCGTGCTGACGACCCCGAGGGGGCCGGAGGTCGCGGCGGTCACCGACCCCCGCCGGACCAGCGTCCGGCGTCGTCCTCCTCCGCGCCGTCGAAGTAGTCGGTGGCCACCGGCGGCTCGCCCGGCAGGGCTCCGTCGACCGTGGCGTACCGGTCCTCCTCCTCGCCCGGTGCCCCGCGCAGCATCGCGAGCGTCCCCGGCAGGTCCTCCGGCTGCACCAGCACCTCGCGCGCCTTGGAACCCTCGGAGGGGCCGACGATCTCGCGCGACTCCAGCAGGTCCATGAGGCGGCCGGCCTTGGCGAACCCGACGCGCAGCTTGCGCTGCAGCATCGACGTCGAGCCGAACTGCGTGGTCACGACGAGCTCGGCGGCCTGCAGCAGCAGGTCGAGGTCGTCGCCGATGTCCTCGTCCACCTGCTTCTTCACCGCAGCCACGGTGACGTCCTGGCGGTAGACGGGCTTGAGCTGCTTCTTCACGTGCTCGACGACGGCGTGGATCTCCGACTCCGAGACCCACGCCCCCTGGGTGCGCATGGGCTTGGCCGCGCCCATCGGCAGGAAGAGCGCGTCACCCTGGCCGATGAGCTTCTCGGCGCCCGGCTGGTCGAGCACGACGCGGGAGTCCGTCAGGCTGCTCGTGGCGAACGCGAGGCGGGACGGCACGTTGGCCTTGATGAGGCCGGTGACCACGTCGACGCTGGGGCGCTGCGTGGCCAGCACGAGGTGGATGCCGGCCGCGCGGGCCAGCTGGGTGATGCGCTGGATCGACGCCTCGACGTCACGGGGGGCGACCATCATGAGGTCGGCCAGCTCGTCGATGATCACGAGCAGGTACGGGTAGGTCGCGATCTTGCGCTCGGAGCCCGGCAGCGGCTTGACCTTGCCCGCGCGGACCGCGGTGTTGAAGTCGTCGATGTGCTTGAACCCGAAGTTCGCCAGGTCGTCGTAGCGCGCCTCCATCTCGCGCACCACCCACTCGAGCGCCTCGGCGGCCTTCTTCGGGTTCGTGATGATCGGCGTGATGAGGTGCGGGATGCCCTCGTAGATCGTCAGCTCGACCCGCTTGGGGTCGACCAGCACCATGCGCACCTCGTCGGGCGTCGCGCGCATGAGGATCGAGACGATCATCGAGTTGACGAAGCTCGACTTGCCCGCGCCGGTGGCGCCGGCCACGAGCAGGTGAGGCATCTTGGCGAGGTTGGCCGTGACGTAGCCGCCCTCGACGTCCTTGCCGACGCCGATCACCATCGGGTGCTCGGTGCGCTTGGCCGCGCTGGAGCGCAGCACGTCGCCCAGCGACACGGTCTCGCGGTCGGTGTTGGGGATCTCGATGCCGATCGCGGACTTGCCGGGGATGGGCGACAGGATCCGGACGTCCGCGCTGGCCACCGCGTAGGCGATGTTCTTGCTCAGCGCGGTGACGCGCTCGACCTTGACGGACCGGCCCAGCTCGACCTCGTACCGCGTGACCGTCGGGCCGCGCGTGAAGCCGGTGACCTGCGCGTCGATCTCGAACGCCTCGAGCACGGACGTGAGGGACTCGACGACTCGGTCGTTCGCGGCCGAGCGCACCTTGTGCGGCGCGCCCTTGGCCAGGGCGTCCTCGGCCGGGAGCGTGTAGAGGACGTCGCCGCCGAGCATCGGCTGCTCGCCCCGCGGGACGGGCGTGGTCTCCGGGGCGACGAGGGGCGCCTTCGCGACCACCGTCGTCGGCACCGTGTCCGGGGCCGCGTCGCGCGCCGCCTGCGCCTCCGCCTCGGCCTCGGCGGCCGCGACGATCGCCGCACGCGCGAACGCCTCGTCGCCGTCGTACTCGTCGAGCCGGGTGTCCTCGGGCTCGTCGACCTCGTCCGCACGCTTGCGCCGGCGCCCGAGCAGGCTCCGCTTGGCGGGCGGTGCCTCGATCTCGGGCACTGCGGTGTGCAGGGCGTTGATCACCAGCGGCGCGTCGTCGTCGACCTCGACCGGCTCGGCCGCGTCCCGGTGGTTGCCGGTCAGCTTGTCGTAGACGCCGCGCAGCCGCGGGATCACCTGGTGCACCGGCGTCGCGGTGACGACGAGCACGCCGAAGAACGCCAGCAGGATCAAGAGCGCGACGGCCACGCCGGGCGTGAGCAGGCTGGCCAGCGGGGTGCCGACGAGGAAGCCGACGATCCCGCCCGCGGCGCGCAGGGCCGCGAAGTCGTCGGTGCCCGGCATCCCGGCACCGATGTGGACCAGCCCGCACACGGCGAGGGTGATCGCCGAGAGGCCGATGACGATGCGGCCGTTCGCTTCGACTCGGTCCGGGTGTCGCATGAGCCGGACGGCGAGCCCCACCAGCACGATCGGGACCACGACACCGACCTTGCCGAACGTGCCGGCGACGATGTTGTGCACGACCGTCCCGGCGGTGCCGGACAGGTCCCACCACTCGCGGGCGGCGATGACGATCGCCAGCGCGAGCAGGGTGAACGCGAGCCCGTCCCGGCGGTGCGACGGGTCGAGGTCCCGGGCGCCGCGACCGACGCGCCGCGCGGCGCCGCCGACGAGGTGCGCCGTGCCCATGAACACGCCCTTGACGATGCGCACGGGCAGCGCGGGGCGCGGCGGCGCGGGGGCCGGCTTGCGGCCCTGCGGTCGGGAGGATCCGGACGGTTTGCCGGAGGCGCGCGACGTCGCCGGCGCACCGGAGCGGGCGCGAGGGGTGGACGTACGAGTCGCCATGGTCCTCAAAGTAGTCGGGGGCGACCCGGACACGGGCGTGCCCGGGTGCGTGTCGGCCGCGCGTTCACCCGAGCAGCAGGCCCACGCCCAGCGTGACCACCCCGGCGGCGAGCAGCACGGCCCCCACGCCGAGCAGCGCGACGGCCCGGTTCGGCCGCTCACGCCCCCGCCCCATGGCGGAGAAGAAGAAGCCGGCGGACATGACGATCGCCGCGAGCAGCACCCCGGTCTGCGCGAGCCAGCGCCAGAACCCGGTGAGCGACGTCGCCTCCCCCAGCAGCAGGCAGACGAGCCCGAGCGTGACCAGCACGCCGGCGTGCGCGTGGCCGGCGCGGTAGAAGGCCTTCTGGAAGTCGGTCGCCTGGTCCTTGCCGGTGGCGACCCGCAGCAGGAACGCGCCCCCGGACTCGATCGCGACCACCGTGAGGGCCACCACCCCGGCGGTGGCCCGGGCGGCGTCGGTCAGCTCGATCATGGCTCCTCCTCGTTTACGAACACTGTTATAGAACGCTGTTCGCAAACGTCCGTCAACCCCTAGACTCGCCCGATGGCCCGTCCCCGCGTCCACGACGACGCCCTGCGCGCCCGCCTGCTCGAGCAGGCGTCGGCCCTCGTCGCGACCGGCGGCGCGGCTGCGCTGACCGTCCGCGACCTCGCCGCCCGCGCCGGCACGTCGGCATCCGCCGTCTACTCCTTGTTCGGCAGCCGCGACGACCTCGTGCGCGCCGTGGGCGACGAGGCCTTCGCCCGGTTCGCCGCGCGCCTCGCTGCGGTGCCCCGGACTCCCGACCCCGCCGCCGACCTGCTGGGCCTGGGCCTCGCCTACCGGCAGCACGCGCTGGACGACCCGCACTTCTACCGCGTGATGTTCGGTGCGCGCGGCGCCGGCCTCCAGGACGGGACGCGCGGCACGGCCACGGCCAGCGCGACGTTCGGCGTGCTGCGCGACGCCGTCGCGCGCGTGCTCGGCGTCGACGACGCCACTGCGCAGGAGCCCGCGCTCGGGCTGTGGGCGCTGGTCCATGGCCTGGTCGAGCTGGAGCTCGACGGCCTGCTGCCCGGTGGGACCGACGAGCGGTACGCCCGCGTGCTGCGGGCGGCCGGTCCGGCGATCCTCGGCAGCTGACCATTGTCGGTGGCCCGTGCCACGGTGGTGGCATGTCGGTGACCCGCGAGCAGGTGCTCCGCTACCGCGTGAACGCCCAGCAGCTGGACCGGCCCGTCGCGGCCGGTCGCTCCCCCGACGACGCCGCGATCCTCGACCTCGGCGTCCAGGACACCGGCCCCGACGGCGCGCTGTGGGCGCTCGCGCTGCGGGGCGTCCCCGTCCGGGCGCACGACTGGCCGCGCGAGCTCGCGCTCGCCTGGACGCTCCGCGCCGCCCCGCACGCGTACCGGCGCGCGGACCTCACGGCGGTCGAGAGGGCCGTGCGCCCCTGGTCCGAGGCCGATGCCGCGTCGCGCGTGCTGAACGCCGCAGGCTCGCTGCGGGCGGCGGACATCCCGGTGGTCGAGGCACTGGCTGCCACCGCGCGCGCGATGCGGGGGGTCGTCGACCACCCGATGGACAAGGGCACGGTGTCCACCCGGATGACCGCCGAGATGACCGAGCCGTACCTGCGCTGGTGCGAGGGCTGCGGCGCCACGCACATGTACGAGATGCCGTTCCGCCTCGCCGCCCTGCACGCCGGCCTCGAGCTCGAGCCCGACACCTCTCCCCCGGTGCTGCGACGGATCCCGCGCTGGCCCGCCGGCCAGGTCGGCGTGCTGGACCGCCCGTCGACCCAGGACGACGGCCCGCTCGATCCGCTGCGCGGCCTCCTGCACCTGCTCGGGCCGCTCACGCACAAGCAAGCGGCGGCGTACGTCGACTCGCCCTTGCGGGACGTCAAGGAGCGGTGGCCCGACGACGCGGTCGAGGTCGACCTCGACGGTCACCCCGCCTGGCTCCTGGGCGCGGACCGCGCGGCGCTCGAGAACCCGCCGGACGAGCCGGTCGTCCGGCTGCTCGGACCGTACGACCTGTACCTGCAGGGCCGCGAGCGCGAGCTCCTGGTGCCCGACAAGGCCCGTCACAAGGCGCTCTGGCAGAGCATCGGGCGGCCGGGCGCGGTCCTGGCTGACGGCGAGATCGTCGGCACGTGGCGACCGCGCGCCAAGGGCACCACGCTCGCGCTCGAGCTCGACGAGTGGGTGCCGTGGTCGGCGCGGACCAAGGGCGCGGTCGGCGTCGAGCACGAGCGGCTGGCCGAGTTCCGCGGGCTGACGCCGGCCTGAGGCGCTCGACTGCCAAAGTTCAGAGCTCGGTCGGGACCCCGCGCTCCAGCACGACCAGCCGGTCGCGCCGGCCTGCGGCCTCGAAGCGCGCCTCCACCGCGGCCAGCGGCTCGACGAAGTGCGCCCAGTCGCTGTGGTGCACCGGGACGATCCGCGCGCCGGGCAGCAGGTCCACCGCGGCGCTCGCCCGGGCGGCGTCGAGGGTGAGCGGCTCGTCGCCGAACCGGCCGACGTCCGCCCCGCCGACGAACAGGACCGCGAGCTCGATCCCCGGGACGCGGCGGGCGATCGCGTCGACGACGTCGAGCGACGCGTTGTCGCCCGACACATACAGGGTCGGCCACCCGTCGGCGTCGAGGACGAAGCCGGTGACGACCCCGGTCACCGGCTCAGCGCCCTCGGGCCCGTGCCGCGCCGGCACCGCGGTCACCGTCACCGGGCCGACGGTCACCTGCTCCCACGGCTCGAGTCCCCGCACGCCGTCCACGCGAGCCGCGGCGTCCGGGGTGGACAGGACCGTCGGCACCGAGGCGAGCAGGGCGCGCCCCGCCGTGTCCAGGTTGTCGGCGTGCTGGTCGTGCGAGAGCAGGACGACGTCGACCGGGCCCAGCTGCCCGGGCGTGACCGCCGGTCCCACCAGCTTGTGCAGCGTGGTCCCGGCGCCCGTGTGCTCGCCGGGCGGGTCGAACGTCGGGTCGGTGAGGAACGCGAGCCCCGCGTACGTGAGGTGCAGCGTCGGTCCGCCGACGAAGGTCGCGGTGATCGGGGAGGTCATGCCTCCAGCGTCGCCGTGCCCGCGCGGGCAGACCAGTGGCCCGCAGGACGAGGTTCGCTAGGATCGGGCCATGCACGAGGTCGCCGTCGTCGCCTTCCCCGGGATCAGCCCGTTCCACCTGGCCGTGCCGTCCACGGTCTTCGCCGCCCGCTCGCGCAGCGCGCCGACCCCGCGCTACCGCGTCACGGTCTGCGCGGAGACCCCCGGCCCGATCAGCACGGACGCGGGCTACGACCTCGTCGTCGCGCGCGGCCTCGACGCCCTGGCCGAGGCGCAGACCGTCGTGATCCCCAGCTGGCACACCGACCTCGAGCCGTCGGGCGCCCTGCTCGCGGCGGTCCGCGGCGCCCACGCCCGCGGGGCGCGCGTCGTCGGGCTCTGCCTGGGCTCGTTCGTCGTCGCCGCGGCCGGGCTGGTCGACGGCCGGGAGGTGGCGACCCACTGGTCCGCGGCTCCGGAGCTGGCGCGGCGGCACCCGTCCGCCACGGTGCGGTCGGACGTCCTGTGGTGCGACCTGGGCGACGTCGTCACCTCCGCCGGCGTCGCGGCCGCGCTCGACTGCTGCCTGCACGTCGTGCGCACCGACCACGGCGCCGCGTTCGCCGCCGACGTGGCGCGCACCCTCGTGCTCGCCCCGCACCGCGACGGCAGCCAGGCCCAGTACATCCCCGCGCCCGTCGCTCCCGGACCGTCCGCCGACCCCGTCGAGGTCGCCATGGGCTGGGCCGCCKCCCGCCTCGACGAGCCGTTCGACCTCGACGCCTGGGCGGCGAGCGTGCACCAGTCGCGGCGGACGTTCACCCGTCACTTCCGCGCGCGCACCGGCGCGAGCCCGGCGCAGTGGCTCCTGCGCCAGCGCCTGGTGCGAGCCCGGGTGCTGCTGGAGTCCTCCGACGCACCCGTCGAGCAGGTGGCCACCGCCGCCGGGTTCGGCTCGTCGGCGGCGCTGCGCCAGCACTTCGCGCGCGAGTTCCGCACGAGCCCGCGCCAGCACCGGGCGACGTTCCGCACGTCGCCGTGAGTGTCGGCGGGTCGTCCTACGGTGGGCCCATGGTTCTCGTGGCGACGGCGTCGCTCCCCCGCCTGGATCTCGCATGAGCCGCCGCGGCTGGTTCCTCCTGGTCGCGGTCGGCGTGATCTGGGGCATCCCGTACCTGCTCATCAAGGTCGCCGTCGGGGAGGTCACCCCGGCGACCGTCGTCTTCGTCCGCACGGCCCTGGGTGCGCTGCTCCTGCTGCCGTTCGCCGTCCGCGGCGGGGGCCTGCGCGTGCTGCGCGGGCACTGGCGCGCCGTCCTCGGGTTCGCGACGCTCGAGATCGTCCTGCCGTGGATCCTGCTGTCCAACGCCGAGCGGACGCTCTCCAGCTCGACCACCGGGCTGCTGGTCGCCACGGTCCCCATCGCGGCGGTCGTCCTCGGCCGGTTCGTCGACCACCGTCCCGTCGCCCTCGTGCGCTGGATCGGCCTGCTGGTCGGCCTCGGCGGCGTGGCGCTGCTGCTCGGTCCGGGTGCCGCCGGCGGCGACCCGTGGGCCGTCGCACAGGTGCTGCTCGCGGCGCTGGGCTACGCGACGGCGCCGATCATCGCGGACCGCTGGCTGCGGGACGTCCCGGCGATCCCGCTGACCGCGACGTGCCTCGCGATCACGGCGCTGGTGTACGCCCCGTTCGTGCTGGCCACGGGCCCGCAGCCCTGGCCGCCGCTGGACGCCGTGCTCGCGCTGGTCGGGCTCGGCGCCCTGTGCACCGCGCTCGCGTTCGTCCTGTTCTTCCGCCTGATCGTCGAGGTCGGCGCCGCCCGGTCCACGCTCGTCGCGTACCTCAACCCCGTCGTGGCGGTGGCGCTCGGCGCCCTCGTGCTCGACGAGGCGATCACGATCACGGTGCTCGCCGCGACGGCCCTGATCCTGCTCGGGTCGGCGGCCGCCTCCCGCCGTCCGCGCGACGACACACCCGTGCCGCCAGGGCCACCGGGCCACGCAACGGTCGAGCAGGCACTCGCCAACGACGGCGTCACCCCGGCCTGACGGCGACGGCCCCGCCCTGGAACGGGACGGGGCCGCGCGGCGCGAGCGGCTCGGTCAGGCTTCGACGACCACCGGGATGATCATCGGGCGGCGCCGCAGGCGGTTGGAGACCCACCGGCCGACCACCCGACGCATCACCTGCTGCAGCACGTGGGCGTCGGAGTTCCCGTTCCGCGCCGACTCCTCGAGGGCCGCGGTGAGCTCCGGGAGGATGTCGTCGAACACGGCGTCCTGCTCCGCGAACCCGCGGGCGTGGATCTGCGGACCGGCGAGCACCTTGCCGTCGGCGGAGCTGACCACGGCGAAGATCGAGATGAAGCCCTCGTCGCCGAGGATCCGGCGGTCCTTGAGCTCGACCTCGGTGATCTCGCCGACGCTCGAGCCGTCGACGTAGACGTAGCCGCAGGGCACGGCGCCGACGATGCTCGCCCGGCCGTTGACCAGGTCGACCACGACGCCGTCCTCGGCGAGCACGACCCGGTCCGCCGGCACACCGGTCTGCACGGCCAGCGCGGCGTTGGCCACCAGGTGCCGGATCTCGCCGTGCACCGGCATGACGTTGCGCGGCTTGAGGATGTTGTAGCAGTACAGGAGCTCGCCGGCGCTGGCGTGGCCGGAGACGTGCACCTTGGCGTTGCCCGAGTGCACGACGCGCGCGCCGAGGCGGGTCAGGCCGTTGATCACGCGGAAGACGGCGTTCTCGTTCCCCGGGATCAGCGACGACGCCATGATGACCGTGTCGCCGGGGCCGACGGAGACCTTGTGGTCGTTGTTGGCGATCCGGGACAGCGCGGCCATGGGCTCGCCCTGCGAGCCGGTGCACATGAGCACGATCTCGTCGTCGCGCAGCGAGTCGACCTGCTTGAGGTCGATGAGCACGCCCTCGGGCACCTTGAGGTAGCCGAGGTCGGACGCGATGCCCATGTTGCGGACCATGGACCGGCCGACCAGCGCGACCTTGCGGTCGTGCGCGTACGCCGCGTCGAGCACCTGCTGCACGCGGTGCACGTGGGAGGCGAACGACGCCACGATGATGCGCTTGGTGGAGTCGGCGAAGACCTGGTCGAGCACCGGGCCGATGCCGCGCTCCTGCGCCACGAACCCGGGCACCTCGGCGTTGGTGGAGTCGACCATGAACAGATCGACGCCCTCCTCGCCCAGGCGGGCGAACGCGCGCAGGTCGGTGATGCGGCCGTCGAGCGGCAGCTGGTCCATCTTGAAGTCGCCGGTGTGGAGCACGGTGCCGGCCGGGGTCCGGACGGCGACGGCGAGGGCGTCGGGAATCGAGTGGTTCACCGCGACGAACTCGCAGTCGAACGCGCCGAACGAGACGCGCTGGCCCTCGCGGACCTCACGCGTGGTCGGCTGGATCCGGTGCTCCTTGAGCTTGGCCTCGATGAACGCGAGCGTGAGCTTCGAGCCGACCAGCGGGATGTTCTTGCGCAGGCGCAGCAGGTACGGCACGGCGCCGATGTGGTCCTCGTGGCCGTGCGTGAGGACGATCGCCTCGATGTCGTCGAGCCGGTCCTTGATGTACTCGAAGTCGGGCAGGATCAGGTCGACGCCGGGCTGGTGGTCCTCGGGAAACAGGACGCCGCAGTCGATGACGAGCAGGCGGCCGGCGTACTCGAGGACGGCCATGTTGCGGCCGACCTCTCCGAGACCACCCAGTGCGACGACGCGCAGGGCGCCGGCGGCGAGGGCCGGCGGCAGGGTGAGCTCGGGGTGCGGGTGACTCATGGGGCTCCTGGTGGGATCACGTGCGGTCAGCCGACGGCGAGATCGAGCAGCCCGGCGGCCCGCAGGCCGTCGCGGATCAGCGCGAGCTCGTCGTCGGACGCGGGGACGAGCGGGAGACGCACCGAGCGCTCGGGCAGCACGCCCAGCACCTGGAGCGCGGCCTTCGCGGCGACGGCCTGGAAGCCGGCGCCGTTGAGTGCATCGATCGCGGGGATGATCGATCGGAAGATGGTGAGCGCGGTGTCGTGGTCGCCGGCGTCGAACGCGCGGCCGATGGCCGCCAGCTGGTCGCCGGCGACGTGACCGGACACGCTGACGATCCCGACGCCGCCGAGGGCGAGGAGCGCGAGGAACGCGCTGTCGTCGCCGGAGTACCACGCCAGGCCCGAGCGGACGATGGCCTTGGCGGCGGCGTAGAGGTCGCCGCTGGCGTCCTTCATGGCGACGATGCGGTCGTGGCCCGCGAGGGCCTCGATGGTGTCGGCGGAGAACCGGACGCCCGTGCGGCCCGGGACGTCGTAGAGCATGACCGGCAGCGCGGTGGCGTCGGCGACGGACTCGACGTGCCGGCGGACACCCTCCTGCGAGGGCCGCGAGTAGTAGGGGCTGACCACGAGCAGGCCGTGCGCGCCAGCCTCGGCCGCCTGCTCGGCCATCCGCACGGCGTGCGCGGTGTCGTTGGACCCCGCGCCGGCGATGACCCAGGCGCGCTCGCCGACGGCCTCGACGACGGCCTGCACGAGCTCGGCCTTCTCCGGGGCGTGCGTCGTGGACGCCTCGCCCGTCGTCCCGTTGAGCACGAGCCCGTCGTTGCCGTGGTCGACCAGGTGCCGGGCGAGCTGCACGGCGGCGCTGATGTCGACCGCTCCGTCGGCCGTCAGCGGCGTCACCATCGCGGTGAGCACGGTCCCGAACGGGCGGGCGGACGTGGAGGTGCGCGGCATGGTGCCACGGTACCGCCCCGGGGCGGCTCGCCGTCCGGAGCGTCCCGCCACCGAACGAGCTCAGGCACGCAGGTAGGTCTCGAACCGGTACCGCGTCCCGCCGGCGGTCGAGACCTGCCAGCTCTGGTCCCGGTCGACCCCGCTGCGCCGCCAGGTGCCGGGGTCGAGCGCCGGAGCGCGCGTGCCGCCGCCGACGTCGAGCGACACGACGGTCATCTCGACGCGGTCGGCCAGCGGCAGGAACGCCTCGTAGACCTGACCGCCCCCGATCACCCACGCGTGGCGGTCCCCGACGAGCCGGAGCGCCTCGTCGATCCCGTGCGCGACCAGCGCCCCGGCCGCCTCGAGCTCCGGTGTGCGCGTGAGCACGATGTTGTCGCGGCCGGGCAGCGGGCGGAACCGCGGCGGGAGGGACGCCCACGTCGCGCGGCCCATGATCACGGGATGACCGCGGGTGAGCTCCCGGAAGTGCGCCATGTCCTCGGGGATGTGCCACGGCAGCGTGCCGTCGCGCCCGATCACCCCCGTCGGCGTCTGGGCCCAGATGAGCGCCAGGCTCACACGGCCACCGGGGCCTTGATGGCCGGGTGGTAGGTGTAGTCGACGACCTCGACGTCGTCGAACGTGTAGTCGAAGAGCGAGGCCGCCTGGTGCAGCACCAGCGTCGGCGCCGGGTACGGCGTGCGGGTCAGCTGCTCGCGCACCTGCTCGACGTGGTTGTCGTAGATGTGGCAGTCACCGCCGGTCCACACGAAGTCGCCGACCTCGAGGCCCACCTGCTGGGCGACCATGTGCGTGAGCAGCGCGTACGACGCGATGTTGAACGGCACGCCGAGGAACAGGTCCGCCGACCGCTGGTACAGCTGGCAGCTGAGCCGGCCGTCGGCCACGTAGAACTGGAAGAAGGCGTGGCACGGGGCCAGGGCCATCGACGGGATGTCGGCCACGTTCCAGGCCGAGACGATGTGTCGACGGGAGTCGGGGTCCCGGCGCAGGTTCGCCAGCAGCTCCGTGATCTGGTCGATGTGCCCGCCGTCGGGCGTCGGCCAGCTGCGCCACTGGACGCCGTACACCGGGCCGAGCTCGCCGTCGGGGCTCGCCCACTCGTCCCAGATGGTCACGTTGTTCTCGTGCAGGTAGGCGATGTTGGACTCGCCGCGCAGGAACCAGAGCAGCTCGTGGACGATCGAGCGCAGGTGTACCCGCTTCGTCGTGACCAGCGKGAAGCCGGCCGACAGGTCGAACCGCATCTGATGGCCGAACACGCTGCGGGTGCCGGTCCCGGTGCGGTCCGCCTTCGGCGTCCCGGTCTCGAGGACCAGCCGCAGGAGGTCCTCGTACGGGGATGGCACTGGCGCGTCCGTCATGGTCGCCATCGTAGGTCGAGGGTCGACCCGGCAGCGGGCACGTCCGTCCGTGCGTCGGCGCTCGCCGCGAGACATACTGCCGGGTATGACGCCGCCGTCGCTGCCCCCCACCGTCGCCGCTCACGTGCCCACGGGAGTGCTCATCGACGGGGCGTGGCGCCCCGCGAGCACCGGCCGCACGTTCGAGGTCGCCGATCCCGCGACCACCGAGACGCTCTTCGACGTCGCGGACGGCGGCGAGCAGGACGCTCTCGACGCGCTGACCGCGGCGCACGACTCCTTCCCGCAGTGGCGCGCGACCGCTCCCCGCGTCCGCGCCGAGCTGCTGCGGGCCGTCTACGAGACGCTGACGGCGCGCACCGAGGACATTGCCGCCCTGGTCACGGCCGAGGGCGGCAAGCCGCTGGCCGAGTCCCGTGCCGAGGTCGCCTACGGCGCCGACTACGTCCGCTGGTACTCCGAGCAGGCCGTGCGCTTCGAGGGCCTCGCCCGCCGCGCGCCCTCCGGGACCAACCACCAGCTGGTGCTGCGCCGCCCGGTCGGCCCCGCCCTGCTGATCACGCCGTGGAACTTCCCGATCGCGATGATCGCCCGCAAGGTGGCCCCGGCGCTCGCGGCCGGCTGCACCGTGGTCATCAAGCCCGCGCAGCTCACCCCGCTGACCACGGCGTACGTCGCGGAGATCATCCGCGAGGAGCTCGAGGGCCGCGGGCTGCCCACCGGAGTGATCAACGTGGTCCCGTCGGCGTCGGCGCGCGCCATCTCCGGCCCGCTCCTGGCCGACCCGCGGCTGCGCAAGCTGTCGTTCACCGGCTCGACCGAGGTGGGCGCGGCGCTGCTCAAGGCGTCGGCGGACAACATCCTGCGCACCTCGATGGAGCTCGGCGGCAACGCCCCGTTCCTCGTCTTCGAAGACGCCGACATCCCCGCGGCCGTGCAGGGCGCGGTGCAGGCCAAGATGCGCAACGCGGGGCAGACCTGCGTCGCCGCCAACCGCTTCCTGGTGCACGCATCGGTCGCCGAGGAGTTCACCGCGGGGTTGACCGCGGCGTTCGACAAGCTCGTCGTCGGGCACGGCGCCGACGAGGGCACCACCGTCGGACCCCTGATCGAGGCGTCGGCGGTCGACCGCGTCGAGGAGGTCGTGGCGGAGGCCGTCGACGCCGGCGCGCGGGTCCGCATCGGCGGAGACCGACCCGACCGCCCGGGCTACTTCTACGCACCGACCGTGCTCGACCGCGTGTCCGCGGACCTGCGCGTGATCACCGAGGAGACGTTCGGCCCGGTCGCCCCCGTGGTGACGTTCGGCTCGGAGGACGAGGGCGTCGCGCTGGCCAACTCCACGCCGTTCGGCCTGGTCGCCTACGCGTACACCCGCGACATCGCGCGGGCGCTGCGCCTGGCGGAGTCCGTCGACACCGGGATGCTCGGCATCAACCGCGGGCTGGTGTCGGACGCGAGCGCGCCGTTCGGCGGCGTGAAGTCGTCGGGACTCGGGCGCGAGGGCGGCGAGGCCGGCATCGAGGAGTATCTCGACAGCGTGTACGTGGCGATCTGACGTACGACCCCTGTGCCACAGTTGCCCGCGTGACGCAGGACGCCGAGGGACGGGCCGCCATCCGGCAGGCCGTCTCCGTCTCGCTGGCCACCGGGCTCTACGGCATCTCGTTCGGCGCGCTCGCCGTCGCCGCGGGGCTCTCGGTGCCGCAGGCGATGGCGCTGAGCCTGCTCATGTTCTCGGGCGGCTCGCAGTTCGCGTTCATCGGCGTCGTCGGTGCCGCCGGCCTGGCGGGCGCGGCGATCGCCACCGCCGGTCTGCTCGGCGTGCGCAACGGCCTCTACGGTCCGCAGGTCGCGCCGCTGATCGACGCCCATGGCTGGCGCCGCCCGCTTGCCGCGCACCTGACCATCGACGAGTCGACCGCGGTCGCGACCGTCCACAAGGCGCCGCACGCCGCCAAGCTCGGCTTCTGGTGGACCGGCGTCGGCGTCTTCGTGCTCTGGAACTCGTTCACGCTCGCGGGCGCGCTCGTCGGCGACCGCCTGGGCGACCCGCGCAAGTACGGGCTCGACGCCGCCGCCGCGGCCGCGTTCCTCGCCCTGGTGTGGCCCCGGATCACCGGGCCCGGCACCGGTCTGGCGCGCCTCGTCGCGGGCGGCGCGGTCGTGGTCGCCCTGGCGCTCACGCCGGTCACCCCCGCCGGGATCCCCGTGCTGCTCGCCGGCGGCGTGGCCATCGTGGTGGGGTTCGTCGCGAAAGAGCCCGCGGTATGAGCAGCGCCGTCACCTGGGTCGCGCTGCTCGTCGCCAGCGCCGTGTGCTTCGCGCTCAAGCTGGCGGGCCACCTGGTGCCCAAGCACTGGCTCGCGGAGCCGCGGGTCGCCCGGACCGCCGCGCTCGTCACGGTCGCGCTGCTGTCGGCGCTGGTCGCGGTCCAGGCCGCCACGCGCGGCAACGAGATCGTGCTCGACGCACGGCTCCCAGCGCTCGTCGTGGCCGCCGTCGCGCTGGTCCTGCGCGCGCCGTTCGTCGTCGTCGTCCTCCTCGCCGCGGTCACCGCGGCCGTGCTGCGGGCGCTCGGCATGCCGTAGCGGGCACCATTCGCCGCCCTCGACCGTTGGGGGTCCGAACGCCCTGCCTCGTGGCGCGCACTCGCGCCCGGCACCCGTCACCACCCGGAGGACCCCATGGCCGCTCCCGTCCGCAGCAACCGTCTCGGCTCGCTGATCTTCTTCTCCCGCTGGCTCCAGGTGCCCCTGTACCTGGGCCTGATCGTCGCGCAGGCGATCTACGTCTGGCAGTTCATGCTCGAGCTCTGGCACATCGCCGAGGAGGTCTTCCTGCACGGGGGGCTGTCCGAGGAGGCGATCATGCTCGGCGTCCTCGGCCTGGTGGACGTCGTGATGATCGCGAACCTGCTGATCATGGTGATCGTCGGCGGCTACGAGACGTTCGTGTCTCGCATCAAGCTCGACGGCCACCCCGACCAACCCGAGTGGCTCTCGCACGTGAACGCCAACGTGCTCAAGACCAAGCTGGCCATGTCGATCATCGGCATCTCGTCCATCCACCTGCTGCGCAGCTTCATCGAGGCCCGCACGATCATCGACTCCAGCGGCACCGACGTACTGCTGTGGCAGACCGTCATCCACCTCGCGTTCATCGTCTCTGCCGTGGCGCTAGCGTGGATCGACAAGATGTCGGTCAAGCACCCGCCCAAGGCCGTGGCGCCCGCGACCACCCCCGAACTCGTCGAGGTCTGATGCCCCTGTTCACCGACAACGCGGACGTCTCCGTCCGCCCCGCCGTCCGCGGCGACGAGCACGCCATCGCGCGCGTGCAGGTCGAGGCGTGGCGCCTCTCGCACGCCGAGGTCCTCGGCGACGGGGCTCTCGACCTGCTCGACGAGCAGGCGATCGAGGCACAGTGGGCCGCGGCCGTCGTCGCCCCGCCCGGTGCCGGCTTCCGCGTGCTCGTCGCGTGCGACGGCCCGACCGTGGTCGGCGTGGTGTCCGTGGCGCCCGTCCCGGCCCCCGAGGACCGGCCGTTCGACGCGCCCGGCGGGGCGATCCTCGCGCTCGAGGTCGAGCCGGCCCGCCAGCGGGTCGGCCACGGCTCGCGGCTGCTCGCGGCCGCCGTCGACACGCTGCGCGAGGACGGCGCCGACCAGGTCCACACGTGGGTCCTGGACGGCGACGCTGCGCGCGCGCAGTTCCTCGCGTCGGCGGGTCTGGGCCCCGACGACGTCGCCCGGGAGCTGATCTCGGGGCGGATGCCCGACGGGTCGACGCGCACGGTGACGGAGCACCGCTGGTCGGCGTCGATCTGACGCCCTACGAGCGATGCAGGCGGCTCGCCTTGCGCAGGGACTCGCGGGCGCGCCGACGGTCCCCCGCCGCGTCGTAGGCGAACGCCAGGTGGTACCAGGACCGCCAGTCGTCGGGCTCCGCCTCGGCCAGCTCGCGAGCCGGCTCGAAGGCCGCCCGGGCCGCCGCCCGGTCGATGCGACCACCGGGTGAGCGGGGCAGGTCGTCGACGGGCAGCTCGTCCGCCGCGGCCAGCTCGTCGGCCATCCGCTGCACGTCCACGGCCAGCCGCCACTCGCGCGCGACCAGCCAGATCACCAGCGGCGGCAGGATCCAGAAGGCGACGCCCAGCGCGATGCCGACGGGCTCCCCCGTGCGGATCAGGGCGGTGGCCCGGGTGGCCACGACCCAGACGTAGAGGACCAGCAGGCCGGTGAGCGCGAGCGCCCCCGCCAGCGAGGTCCAGCGGGCGCGGCTGGACGAGGTCGCCACGCTCACGCCAGGTCGAGCAGGTGCTCGAGCCCGACCGTGAGGCCGGGACGCGCCCCCACCTGGCGCACGGCCAGCAGCACGCCGGGCATGAAGCTCACCCGGTCGAACGAGTCGTGCCGGATGGTGAGCTGCTCGCCGGCGTTGCCCAGCAGGATCTCCTCGTGCGCGACGAGCCCGCGCAACCGCACGGAGTGCACGCGGACACCGTCGACGTCCGCCCCCCGGGCGCCGTCGAGCGCCTGCGTCGTCGCGTCGGGAGCAGGTCCGAGCCCGGCTGCTGCCCGGGCCGCCGCGATGGCCGACGCGGTGTGCCGCGCGGTGCCGGAGGGCGCGTCGACCTTGTCGGGGTGGTGCAGCTCGATCACCTCGACGGACTCGAACCAGCGGGCGGCGCGCGCGGCGAACGCCATGGCCAGCACGGCGCCGAGCGCGAAGTTGGGGGCCACGACGACGCCGACGCCCGGCCGGTCCGCGAGGTGGTCGCGCACGCGCGCCAGGGACTCGTCGGTCCAGCCCGTGGTGCCGACGACCAGGTGGACGCCGCCGTCGACCAGCGCGTGCACGTTGCCCTCGGTGGCCGACGGGACGGTGAAGTCGACCGCGACCTGGGCGCCCGCGTCGACGACCGCCCGCAGGTCGGCGTCGGCATCGAGCGCGGCGACAAGCTCCAGATCGGGGGCTGCCTCGACGGCGGCCACGACGGTCGATCCCATGCGGCCCGCCGCACCCAGCACTGCCACCCTGATGCGCTCGCTCACGACCAGCAACCCTAACGTCAGGCCGGGACCCCGAGCGCCGCCGCGATGCCGGTCTCCAGCCGGCGCAGCTCCACGTGGCCCAGCCCGGTGAAGCGCTCGACCTCCCGCGGCGGGTACCCGGCCCGCAGGTACCACTGCAGGACCGCGAGCGCATCGCTCGGACGGACCGGACCCGGCCCGACCGCGTCGCGCACGAACGCCGAGAACCGGACGGCGGCCAGGAACGCCTCGGGCGTGATCCCGACGGTCTGCGCGACCTCCCGGTACAGCACGCCGATCGCCAGGTCCGCCTGCCGCGCCAGGTCCGATGCCCGCACCAGCCCGCGCTGGTCGATCACGCTGCGCAGCACCGGCGCGAGGGCCTCGAGCGTCGATCCGACGATGACCGGGGCAGCCCGGACCGCCAGCGCCGAGCCGAGGGTGACGGCCGCGTCCGCGTCCCGGCCCTCCCCCAGCGCCGCCGCGCACTCCTGCTCGACGTGCGCACCGAGGAACGTCGCGAGCTCGATCGGGTCGTAGGACGGCGCGCGCACGCCCATCCGCGCCAGCGCCACCGGGTCGAGCTGTGCCCCGAGCCGGACCGAGGGACCCCGCTGCTCACGGACGAACGCCCGCTCCGCTAGCCCCCGGACGCCGCTGCCGTCGGGCGTGCGCGCGAGGCTCAGGGGGTCGACGTGCTCGCCGGGGGTCCCCACCGCGACGGTCACCAGCCCGTGCCCGTCGGGCAGGAGCACCTCGCGCTCGACGACGCCCTCGGGCACATGCACCACCCAGAGGTGCTCGACGATCCCGAGCGCGCTCGGCGGGGGTGCGTAGCGCCGGTAGACGACCTGGTCGAGGGCCATGCCCCATCATCGCGCGCGGCGGGCGCGCGTGGGGGCGGTCAGTCGCCGAACGGTCCGACGCGGACGACCGAGCGCGGGCGTGACGCCAGCTCGGCGGCCAGGTCCTGCACGTCCTGCACGGTCACGGCGCGGATGAGGTCCAGCGACTCGTCGATGCTCAGCAGCGAGCCGTGCACCAGCTCGGACTTGCCCAGGCGGCTCATGCGCGACCCGGAGTCCTCCATGCCGAGCACCAGCCCGCCGGCCAGCTGGCCCATGGACCGCCGGAGCTCGGCCTGCGTGATCGGCGCGTCGGCCATGCGCTCCCACTCGGCGACCATGAGCGCGACGACCTCGTCGACCTTGCCGGGCGTGCAGCCCGCGTAGAGCCCGAAGACGCCGGTGTCGGCGTGCCCGGACGCGAAGGAGTAGGTCGAGTACGCGAGGCCACGGCGCTCGCGGATCTCCTGGAACAGGCGCGACGACATGCCGCCGCCGAGGACCGCGTTGAGCACCGAGAGCGTGAACCGCTTCGGGTCGGTCGCGGTCAACGAGGTGCCGCCGATGATGACGTTCGCCTGCTCGGTGTGCCGGCGGATGGTCAGCTCGACACCCTTCGCCGGGATGCCGCCCTCGCCCGCCTGCACCGCGACGTCGGTCGGGATCCGGCGGCTGCGCGGCTCCGCGCCGGCGTCCAGCGGCCAGCCGCCCGTGGTGAGCGCCTCGCTCACCTGCGCGCAGAGCACGTCGTGGTCGACGCCGCCGGCGGCCGTGACGACGAGCGTCGACGGCCGGTAGTGCTCGCGGTAGTGCTCCCAGACGGCGTCGCGCGGGACGGCGCGGATGGTGTCGGGGGTGCCGCCGATCGGCCGACCGAGCGCGTGGGCGCCCAGCACCGCGGCGGCGAACTGCTCGTGGACGACGTCGCTCGGGTCGTCGTCGTTCATCGCGAGCTCTTCGAGGATCACGCCGCGCTCGGTCTCGAGCTCGTCGGTGTCCAGGCGCGCGGAGGTGACCATGTCCGCGATGACGTCGACCGCCATCGGGAGGTCCGTGTCGAGCACGCGCGCGTAGTAGCAGGTGTGCTCCTTGCCGGTGGCGGCGTTGGCCTCTCCACCGACGGCGTCGAACGCCTCCGCGATATCCATCGCGGTGCGGCGCGCGGTGCCCTTGAACAGCAGGTGCTCGAGGAAGTGCGTCGAGCCGTGGTGGCCGTCGGACTCGTCACGCGAGCCGACCCCGACCCAGGCGCCCACGGTCGCCGAGCGCAGGCCCGGCATGTGCTCCGTAAGCACGCGGACCCCGCCGGGCAGGACGGAACGACGCACGATGGCGTCGCCGTCCTGCCCGACGGACTGCTCGGCCCCGGGCTGACCCGGGCGGACGAGCGGGAGGTCCAGCGGCATCGTCAGGCGTCGACCGGCTCGGAGGCGTCCTCGGCCGGGGCATCGGCCTGCTCGCCCTCGATGACCGCGTGCAGCGACAGCTTGCCGCGCGGGTCGATCTCACCGATCTCGACCTGGACCTTCTGGCCCACGGCAAGGACGTCCTCGACGTTCTCGACGCGACGACCACCGACGAGCTTGCGGATCTGCGAGATGTGCAGCAGACCGTCCTTGCCCGGCGAGAGCGAGATGAACGCGCCGAACGTCGTGGTCTTGACGACCGTGCCGACGAAGCGCTCCCCGATCTCGGGCATGTGCGGGTTGGCGATCGCGTTGATCGCCGCACGCGCGGCCTCCGCCGACGGACCGTCGGTGGCGCCGATGTAGACCGTGCCGTCGTCCTCGATCGAGATGTCGGCGCCGGTCTCCTCCTGGATCTGGTTGATCATCTTGCCCTTCGGCCCGATGACCTCGCCGATCTTGTCGACCGGGACCTTCACCGTGATGACGCGAGGAGCGAACGGGCTCATCTCGTCGGGCACGTCGATCGCCTCGGCGATCACGTCGAGGATCGCCAGGCGAGCCTCCTTGGCCTGCGTCAGCGCGCCGGCCAGGACCGAGGCGGGGATGCCCTCGAGCTTGGTGTCGAGCTGGATGGCCGTGACGAACTCACGGGTGCCGGCGACCTTGAAGTCCATGTCACCGAACGCGTCCTCGGCGCCGAGGATGTCGGTCAGCGCCGCGTAGCGGGTCTCACCGTCGACGGTGTCGGACACGAGGCCCATCGCGATGCCGGCGACCGGCGCGCGCAGCGGCACACCGGCGTTGAGCAGCGACAGGGTCGACGCGCAGACCGAGCCCATGGACGTCGAGCCGTTGGAGCTCAGCGCCTCGGAGACCTGGCGGATGGCGTACGGGAACTCCTCGCGGCTGGGCAGGACCGGCATGAGCGCGCGCTCGGCGAGCGCCCCGTGGCCGATCTCGCGACGCTTCGGCGAACCGACACGACCCGTCTCGCCCGTGGAGTAGGGCGGGAAGTTGTAGTTGTGCATGTAGCGCTTGCGCGTCTCCGGGGAGAGCGTGTCGAGCTGCTGCTCCATGCGCAGCATGTTCAGCGTGGTGACACCCAGGATCTGGGTCTCGCCGCGCTCGAAGATCGCCGAGCCGTGCACGCGGGGCAGGACCTCGACCTCGGCCGAGAGCGTGCGGATGTCCCGCAGGCCACGGCCGTCGATGCGGAAGCCGTCCGTGAGGATGCGCTGGCGGATGAGCTTCTTCTGCACCGAGCGGTACGCGGCGGAGAGCTCCTTCTCGCGACCCTCGAACTGCTCGGAGAGCTGCGCGACGACCTCGGCCTTGATCTCGTCGAGGCGGTTCTCGCGGGTCTGCTTGTCCGCGATCCCCAGCGCGTCGCTCAGCGACTGCGTCGAGGCGGACTCGACGGCGGCGTAGGCGTCGTCCTGGTAGTCGGGGAACGTCGGGAACGCCTGGGTCTCCTTGGCGGCCTTCGACGCCAGCTCCTGCTGGGCCTGGACGAGCACCTTGATGAACGGCTTGGCCGCCTCGATGCCCTGGGACACGATCTCCTCCGTGGGGGCGGTGCCACCCTCGAACTTGATGAGGTTCCAGGACTTCTCGGGCGCCTCGGCCTCGATCATGGCGATCGCGACGTCATCACCCACGACGCGGCCGGCCACGACCATGTCGAACGTGGCGCGCTCGCGCTCGGAGTACCGCGGGAACGCGACCCACTGGTTGTCGATGAGCGCGATGCGCACACCGGCGACGGGGCCGGAGAACGGCAGGCCCGACAGCTGCGTCGAGATGGACGCCGCGTTGATGGCCAGCGTGTCGTAGGAGTCGTCCGGGTGGATCGACAGCACGGTGATGACGACCTGGACCTCGTTGCGCAGGCCCTTGACGAACAGGGGGCGCAGCGGGCGGTCGATCAGGCGGCACGCGAGGATGGCCTCGGTGGACGGGCGACCCTCACGGCGGAAGAACGAGCCGGGGATCTTGCCGGCCGCGTACGACCGCTCCTCGACGTCGATCGTCAGGGGGAAGAAGTCGAACTGCTCCTTCGGGTGCTTGCCGGCCGTCGTGGCGGCGAGCAGCGTCGTCTCGCCGTCGAGGTAGGCGACAGCGGCACCGGCGGCCTGCTTGGCGATGCGGCCGGTCTCGAAGCGGACGGTGCGGGTGCCGAAGCGACCGTTGTCGATCAGTGCCTCAGCGAACTGGATCTCGGGACCCTCCACGGGTGCCCTCCTCTTTGGTGAAGGCGCCGGCCGTCCGCGAGCGATCTTCGATCGAGGCCACCGGACCTCTCCTCGCGGAGCTTCCGGAAGCCACTACCGAGGACCGGACCGAGCGGACCGACGCGGTGTGGTGGTGCTGTTCGTGCTCTGTGGTGCGGGTGGTGCGATGTGGCCGTGACGCCACACCAGCCCGGACCCTTGAGCGGGTCCGGGCTGGTGTCAGGCGTTATCGGCGCAGACCGAGCTTCTCGATCAGGGCGCGGTAGCGGTTGATGTCGATCTTCTGGAGGTAACCCAGCAGGCGACGACGCTTGCCGACGAGAAGCAGCAGACCGCGGCGGCTGTGGTGGTCGTGCTTGTGCGTCTTGAGGTGCTCCGTGAGGTCCTTGATGCGCTGCGTGAGCATCGCGATCTGGACCTCGGGGGAACCGGTGTCACCCTCGTGGGTGGCGTGTTCGGTCATGATGGACTGCTTGACGGCACTTTCGAGCGGCACGGTTCTCCAGGTTGTCTCGTTGCGCGGTGCTCCGGGGCTTGTCCACCCGGGCTCTCTCGCTCCGCGGCCGTTCAGACGGCGCACACAGACTATCAGGCTGCGGGACCGCTCCCCGCACCGGGCCGTGTGACCTCGGCCCCGTCCAGGATCTGTCGTACCCGGTCGACGTCCTCGTGCATCCGCACCAGCAGCTCGTCGACGGAGTCGAACCGCAGCGTCGGACGCAGCCGCTCGACCAGCTCGAGCACGACCTCCTGGTCGTAGAGGTCGAGGTCCGTGCGATCGAGCACGTAGGCCTCGACCCGGCGCTGGACGCCGTCGAAGGTCGGGTTGGTGCCGATGGACACGGCCGCCGGCAGGACGCGGTCGGGATCGGTGGCCTCGACCGGCGTGCCGTCCGCCTGGCGCACCCGGCGCAGCCACCCCGCGTAGACGCCGTCGGCGGGAACCATGCCCTGCGACTCCTGGCCGAGGTTCGCCGTCGGGAAGCCCAGGTCGCGGCCGCGCGCGTCCCCGTGCACCACGACGCCCCGCACGCGGTGCGGCCGGCCGAGCACGCGCGCGGCCTGCACCACGTCCCCGGCATCGAGCAGCTCGCGCACCCACGTCGACGACCAGCGCCGGCGCAGCGGGTCCGCCGCGCGGTCCTCCGCACTGCCCGGGTCCGCGGCGGCCGCGGGCGCCACGTCCTCGATCACCTCGACGTCGAAGCCGTGCTCGCGGCCGAGCTCGACCATCGTCGAGAGGTCGCCGGAGTTGTTGACGCCGAACCGCACGTCACGGCCGACCACGACGGTCCGCGCGTGCAGCACGTCCACCAGGTACCGCTGGACGAACTCCGCGGGCGTCTGCCGCGCGAACTCGAGCGTGTACTCGAGCAGGAGCACGGCGTCGAGGCCGGTCTGCTCCAGCAGCTCGAGCCGGTCGGCGTCGCCCGTGAGCAGCGGCGGCGCGGTGTCGGGCCGGTGCACCTGCTGCGGGTGCGGGCTGAACGTCACCGCGACCGCCTGCGCGCCCGCCGTCCGGGCGTCGGCGCACATGCGCTGCAGCACGCCGACGTGGCCGCGGTGGACCCCGTCGAAGTTGCCGATCGTCACCACCGACGGACCGAAGTCCGCGGGCACGTCGGACAGCTCCCTCCAGACCTGCACACCTGCTCCTCGTCGTCCGGCCCGGTCGTGGATCCGGGCTCGACCGACAAGACTGCCACCCCGGGCACCCCGCGCCCGCATCCGGGGTCTCAGGCTGGCGCGAACACCAGCGCCGGGCGGACCTTCCCGCCACGCTCCTCGAGCAGCGCGACCAGCTCCCCGTCCGAGCGGATGCCTGCGACGGTGGACCCCGCGCACTCCCCGACGACGCCGATCGACTGGCCGTAGGACAACGCGCGCGCCTCGTCATCGCTGAGCTCGCGCACCGGGAACGTCGCCCGCGCCGCGTCCGCGAGCGGCACGACGTCGATCGGCGCGTCCATCGGCAGCGCGCCGAGGTCGTCGAGCGACCGAGCGACATCCAGCCCGTACCCGCCCACCCGGGTGCGGCGCAGCGCCGTGAGGTGGCCGCCGACGCCGAGCCCGGCGCCGAGGTCGCGGGCCAGCGCGCGGACGTAGGTCCCCGACGAGACCACCACGGTGACATCGACGTCGAGCACCGGCGAACCGTCGTCGGTCAGCGCGGGCCGCACGTCGTGCACGTCGAACCGGCTCACCGTGACGGGCCGCGCGGCGAGCTCGACGTCCTCACCGGCCCGCACCCGGGCGTAGGCGCGCTGCCCGTCGACCTTGATCGCCGACACCGCGCTGGGCACCTGCTGGATCGCGCCGGTCAGCGCCGCGACCCCTGCCTCGACGTCCGCGCGGGTCAGCGCGGAGGCGTCCGTGACCGCGAGAGGCTCCCCCTCGGCGTCGTCGGTCGTCGTCGAGACCCCGAGCCGGATCGTCGCCGTGTACTCCTTGTCGGCCCCCACGATGTAGGTGAGCAGCCGCGTCGCGCGGCCGATACCGATGACCAGCACGCCGGTCGCCATGGGGTCCAGCGTCCCGGCGTGGCCCACCTTGCGGGTGCTCGCCAGGCGTCGCATGCGCGCCACGACGTCGTGGCTGGTCCAGTCGGCCGGCTTGTCGACGACGACCACGCCGTCTGCGGCCGTGGGCCGACGCTCCCCCGGCTGGTGCGGACGGTTCACGCGGTGCGCCGCTCGGCGATGCCGTCCTGCACGCACTGCACGAGGGCGTCCAGACCGGCGTCCTCGGCGCGGTGCGCGGGCGCGTCGACCGCGAGCAGCACGTTGATGAGCATCCCCTGCGCGACGAACACGCGGGCCTCGTTCTCGTCGGCGCCCGACCGCTCCTGGAACAGCCGGAAGGCCTCGCCGAGCGTGTGCCGCGCCACCCGCCCGACCTCCTCGTCGGCCCCGGCGATGAACCCGTGCATCGTCAGGCGCAGGAGAGCACGGTCGGCGAGCAGCCCGACGTACGCGTCGCCCATGAGCATCCCAGCCTCCGGACCTGCGGGAACGCTCGAGAGCGCCGCGATGATCTCGGCGCTCGCCTGCTTGTACGCCTCGAGGAACAGCTCGCGCTTGGTGCCGAAGAGGCGGACGACGTACGGCTGCGAGACACCCGCGGCACGGGCGACCTCGTCCGTGCTCGCCGCGTAGCCGCGCTCCGCGAACACCGTGCGGGCCGCGAGAAGGATCTCCTCACGCCGCTGCGCACCGGTCATGCGCCGAACCGGCTTCGTCGCCGGGAGCTCCGTGGTCTGGTCGAGAGACATGGTTGACATGTTATCAGTCGATGCCTACGGTCGTCCTTGTTAGTAATCAATCAATGCCAACAAGCACCGGCAGGGAGTCATCGTGACCATCACGACCCCGGCACCACCCCGGGCGGCCGCTCCGGGACCGCTGTCGACGCCACGTCGGCGCGGCACCGCGATCGCGCTGATCGCCGCGTCGCTGCCCATGTTCATGGCGACGCTCGACAACCTCGTCATGACCACCGCGCTCCCCGTCCTGCGCACCGAGCTCTCCGCGTCGCTCGAGCAGCTGCAGTGGATGGTCAACGCCTACACGCTGAGCTTCGCCACGCTGATGATCGCGGCGGCGACGATGGGTGACCGCTGGGGTCGGCGCCGGGTGTTCCTCGCCGGCATCACCCTGTTCGCCGTCGCCTCGATCGCCTCCGCCCTGTCCACGAGCGCCGAGATGCTCATCGCCGCCCGCGCGCTGCAGGGCGCCGGCGCCGCGGCGATCATGCCGCTGTCCCTCACGCTCCTCGCCGGTGCGGTCCCCGCGGCCCGCCGCGCGATGGCCATCGGGATCTGGGGCGGAGTGTCCGGCCTCGGGGTCGCCCTCGGACCGGTCATCGGCGGCGCCGTCGTCGACGGCATCTCGTGGGAGGCGATCTTCTGGATCAACGTCCCGGTCGCGCTCGTCGCCATCCCGCTCGTGCTCTGGGCGCTCCCCGAGTCGTACGGCCGACGCCAGCGCCTCGACCTCGCGGGCCTCGTGCTGGCCGGGTCCGGCATCCTCTCCCTGGTCTGGGCGATCATCCGCGGCAACGACGACGGCTGGGGATCCTCGACCGTGGTCGGGGGCCTCGTCCTCGGCGTGCTGCTCCTGGCCGCGTTCCTCTACCGGGAGTCGCGGACCGACCACCCGCTGGTGCCGCTGCGCCTGTTCCGGGTGCAGTCGTTCTCGGTGGCCAACGCCAGCGCGCTCGCGTTCTCGTTCGGCGTGTTCGGGCTCGTGTTCCTGCTCGCCCAGTACCTGCAGATCGGCATGGGCTACACGCCGCTGCAGGCCGGCATCCGCACGCTCCCGTGGACCGCCGCGCCCATGATCTTCGCGCCGATCGCCGGCATGCTGGCGCCCCGGATCGGGGTCCGCCCGCTGCTCACGGCGGGCCTCGCCCTGCAGGCCGCGGGTCTGGCGTGGCAGGGTCTCATCGTCACCTCGGACACGCTCACCTACGCCGACCTGGTGCCCGGCCTGGCGCTGGCCGGCATCGGCATGGGCCTCACGTTCGCGCCGAGCGCCACGGCCGTGCTGTTCGACATGGCGCCCGACGACCACGGCACCGCGAGCTCCGTGAACTCGACGATCCGGGAGATCGGCGGGGCGCTCGGCGTCGCCGCGCTGGTGGCCGTGTTCACGGCGTCGGACGGCACGCTGACCCCCGACGGCTACGTCGCCGGTCTGCAGCCGGCCGCGCTGGTCGCCGCCCTCGTCGTCGCCCTAGGTGCCCTCGTCGTCCTGATCTGGATGCCGCGCGACACCGGTCGCATCCAGGCCTGAACGCACGACGGCGCCCCCGGATCCTTCCGGGGGCGCCGTCGTGCGTCGAAGGTCAGTCCTCGGCGTCCTCGTCGTCCGCCTTCTTGTACGGGTCCGCGTCGCCGGCGAAGCTCGCCTGCGCGGCCAGCGCGGCGACCTCACGGTCGCGCCGAGCGGCCTCGAGCAGCGCCGCGTCGAGCTGGGCCGACGTGTCGGGCAGCGCGTCGAGGTGGAAGTCGAGCGAGGGCGTCAGCCGGATCCCCGTCTGCTTGCCCACCTCGGACCGGATGATGCCCTTCGCGCTCTCGAGCGCCGCGGCGGAGTCGGTGCGCGCGGCGTCGTCACCCAGCACCGTGTAGAAGACGTCGGCGTGCTGGAGGTCACCCGTGACGCGCACGTCGGTGACGGTGACGAACCCCAGGCGCGGGTCCTTGATCCGGGTGTCGAGCATCTGCGCGACGACCTGCTGGATGCGCTCGCTCAGCTTGCGGGCGCGGGCGGTGTCCGCCATCGGATCACTCCTTGTCTAGTTGTGAGACCGCAGGGCGGGCGAGGAGGAGTCCTCGCCCGCCCTGCGGGCGTTGATCACCGGGGTCAGGCGCGAGGCTTCTCGCGCATCTCCCAGGTCTCGATGGTGTCGCCGATCTCGACGTCGTTGAACGAGCCGAGGCCGATGCCGCACTCGAAGCCCTCGCGGACCTCGGTGGCGTCGTCCTTGAACCGCTTGAGCGACTCGATCGTCAGGTTGTCGCCGACGACCTTGCCGCCACGCGTGACGCGCGCCTTCGTGTTCCGTCGGATGAGGCCCGACCGGACGATCGACCCGGCGATGTTGCCGAACTTCGACGACCGGAAGACCTCGCGCACCTCGGCGGAACCGAGCTGCACCTCTTCGTACTCGGGCTTGAGCATGCCCTTGAGAGCAGCCTCGACGTCGTCGATCGCCTGGTAGATGACCGAGTAGAAGCGCACGTCGACGCCCTCGCGGTCCGCCAGCTCCTCGACGCGCTCCGCGTACTTGACGTTGAAGCCGATGATGATCGCCGAGTCGACGGTCGCCAGGTTGACGTCGTTCTGCGTGATGGCACCCACCCCGCGGTGGATGACGCGCAGGTCGACCTCGTCGCCGACGTCGATCTTGAGCAGCGCGTCCTCGAGCGCCTCGACGGCACCCGACACATCGCCCTTGAGGACCAGGTTGAGGGTCTCGACCTTGCCCTGCTGGAGCGCCTGCGTGAAGTCCTCGAGGCTGATGCGCTTGCGACGCTTGGCCAGGAGGGCGGCACGCTCGGCCGCCTCGCGCTTCTCGCCGATCTGACGTGCGGTGCGGTCGTCCGGGGCCACGATGAACGTGTCGCCGGCGCGGGGCACCGAGGTCAGGCCGAGCACCTGGACCGGACGCGACGGCCCGGCCACCGTGACCGGCTCGCCGTGCTCGTCGAACATCGCGCGGACGCGGCCGTAGGCCGTGCCGGCGACGATGGAGTCGCCCACCTCGAGCGTGCCCGACTGGACCAGGACGGTTGCCACGGCACCGCGTCCCTTGTCGAGGTTCGCCTCGATGGCGACGCCTCGCGCGTCCTTGTCGGCGTTCGCCCGCAGGTCGAGGGCAGCGTCCGCCGTGAGGAGGACCGCCTCGAGCAGCTGGTCGATGCCCGTGAGCGACTTCGCGGAGACGTCGACGAACATCGTGTCGCCGCCGTACTCCTCGGCCACCAGGTTGTACTCGGTGAGCTGCTGGCGGACCTTGGCGGGGTTGGCCCCCTCCTTGTCCACCTTGTTGACCGCGACCACGATCGGCACACCGGCCGCCTGGGCGTGGTTGAGCGCCTCGATGGTCTGGGGCATCACGCCGTCGTCCGCCGCGACCACGAGGATCGCGATGTCGGTCACCTGCGCACCACGGGCACGCATGGCGGTGAACGCCTCGTGGCCCGGGGTGTCGATGAACGTGACGGCACGGTCGATGCCCTCGTGCGTGGTGTGCACCTGGTAGGCACCGATGTGCTGCGTGATACCGCCGGCCTCGCCCGCGACGACGTCCGTCTGACGGATGGCGTCAAGGAGCTTGGTCTTTCCGTGGTCGACGTGACCCATGACGGTGACGACCGGGGGCCGCGCCGTCAGGTCGTCGTCGCTCTCGGCCTCGAGCTCGGCGTCCAGGTCGATGTCGAAGGCCCCGAGCAGCTCGCGGTCCTCCTCCTCGGCCGACACCATCTCGATGCGGTAGCCGAGCTCCTCGGCCAGCGTGCCGAACGTGTCCTCGTCCAGCGACTGGGTCGCCGTGGCCATCTCACCGAGGTGGAAGAGCACGGTGACCAGCGCGGCCGGGTTGGCGTCGATCTTGTCGGCGAAGTCGTTGAGCGACGAGCCGTGGCGCAGGCGGACGACGGTCTTGCCGTTGCCGCGAGGAACCTGCACGCCACCCAGCGAGGGGGCCTGCATCTGCTCGAACTCTTGACGCTTCGCACGCTTCGACTTGCGGCCACGGACGGGACGACCGCCCGCGCGACCGAAGGCACCCTGCGTGCTGCCGCGACCGGCACCACCGGGACGCCCGCCGCCGCCACCGGGACGACCGGCGAAACCGCCGCCGCCACCGGGAGCGCCACCGGGCGCACCGCCACCGGCACCGCCGGGACGACCGGCGTAGCCGCCGCGTGCGCCACCGGCACCGCCGGGGCCACCACGGCCACCGGGGCCGGCCGGACGCTCGCCGGGACGACCGACGCCGCTGGAGGTCTTGCCCGGCATCATGCCCGGGTTGGGGCGCGGACCACCGGGACGGGGACCGCCGGGACGGGGACCGCCCGGACGCTCGCCCGCCGAGGCGGCCGGAGCACCCTCGGCAGCGGGACGCCGGTCACGGTCGCCCGGACGCGGCATGCCCTGCGAGGGCGCGAAGGGGTTGTTGCCCGGACGCGGCGGACGGGGGCCACCGCCGCCGGGGCGMTCGCCCTGACGGGGCATGCCCTGGGACGGCGCGAACGGGTTGTTGCCCGGACGGGCGGCAGGCGCGGCCTGACGCGGGCCGGGACGGACGGCCGGAGCCGTCGCAGCAGCCGCCGGGGCGGCGGCAGGTGCCTGCGCGGCGGCCGGGGCCGGACGCGCGGGAGCCGGACGTGCCGGGGCGGGGGTTGCCGGAGCCGGAGCAGCGGGAGCTGCCGGTGCGGCGGGGGCCGCAGCAGCGGCGGGCGCGGGGCGGGGAGCCTCGACCGGCGCAGCGGATGCGGGTGCTGTGGGGGCAGCGGCGGCCGGGGCGGGCGCCGGGCGTGCCGGTGCCTTCGGGGCGGGTGCTGCTGCGGGGGCGGAACCTCCGCCACCGACCGGGTAGGTGTCCCGCAGCTTGCGGACGACCGGCGGTTCGATGGTCGAGGATGCCGAGCGAACGAACTCACCGAACTCGTTCAGCTTGGTCATGATGGTCTTGCTGTCGACCCCGAGCTCTTTGGCGAGCTCGTAGACGCGGACCTTGGCCACATCTCTCCTGTCTCGGTCCGCCCGGACAGGGTCGGACCGTCGTTAGTGCTGGGTACTCATCGCTGGGTACTCATCGGTGCGTGCTCATCGGGCAGCCATCGGCTTCCAACCCGCTTTCCGTATCGACGATCGGCCTCGCCGCCGGGAACTACCCGACGACGTCCTGCTCCTGCTGCTCGAGGTGGCGGTGGACCGCGCTCGCATCGGGCTGCCCTGCAACACGCAGGGCACGCCCGAACGCTCGCCGGCGTTCGGCCTTCTCGAGACATCCAGGATCGGGGTGCAGCCATGCCCCCCTGCCCGGCATCCGGCGACCGACGTCCACGACGAGTGCGGAAGCACTGTCCTTCGCGACGACCACCCTCAGCAGGGCCGACCTCGGGCCGGTGGCTCGGCACCCCACGCACGTGCGCACCGGACCCATGCCAGAGACATCCTTCTGCATCTGTGGGGTCCGCCGGCTCGACGGGAGGAGCCGGACATCCGGCCCAGCCGCGATCAGTCTACCGCGCCGAGCCCCCGACGGCGTCACACGTGAGGTCACTCACTGCCGTCCGCACCGTCACGCGCGCCCTGCGAGGCGGTCTCGGGCACCTCGGCGTCGGACCGGATGTCGATGCGCCAGCCGGTGAGCTTCGCCGCGAGGCGGGCGTTCTGGCCCTCCTTGCCGATCGCGAGCGAGAGCTGGTAGTCCGGCACGACCACCCGGGCGGCGCGCGCCTCGGCGTCGACCACGGTCACGGACAGCACGCGGGCGGGCGACAGGGCGTGCCCGATCATCTCCGCCGGGTCGTCCGAGTGGTCGACGATGTCGATCTTCTCGCCATGCAGCTCCGCCATGACGGCGCGGACGCGGCCGCCCATCGGGCCGATGCAGGCGCCCTTGGCGTTCACGCCCGGGACGGTCGCGCGGACGGCCATCTTGGTGCGGTGGCCCGCCTCGCGCGCCATCGCGGTGATCTCGACGGTGCCGTCGGCCACCTCGGGCACCTCGAGCGCGAACAGCTTGCGCACCAGGTTCGGGTGCGTGCGCGACAGGGTCACCTGGGGTCCGCGCTGGCCGCGGGCCACCTCGAGGACGTAGCCGCGGATACGGTCGCCGTGCACGTACTCCTCGCCCGGCACCTGCTCGTGCGCGGGCAGGACGGCCTCGGTCCCGCCGACGTCGATGAGCACCGTGCGCGGGTCGCGGCCCTGCTGGATGACACCGCCGAGGACCTCGCCCTCCTTGCCGCGGAACGCACCGAGCACCTGGTCGTCCTCGGCGTCCCGCAGGCGCTGGACGATGACCTGGCGGGCGGTGGCCGTCGCGATGCGACCGAACCCGTCGGGGGTGTCGTCGTACTCGGGACCGTCAGGACCCGGCGGCGGCAAGATCCCCTCGTCGTCCGGCTCGCCGACCGGCGCGGCCTCGCGCGCCCACACGGTCACGTGCCCGGTCTTGCGGTCGACCTCCACCCGCGCGCGGGTCTGGGCGCCCGGCGTGCGGTGGTAGGCGGACAGCAACGCCTGCTCGATCGCGGAGACCAGCACGTCGAGGCTGATCTCCCGCTCACGCTCGAGCAGCCGCAGCGTGCTCATGTCGATGTCCATCTCAGCTCTCCTGTCCGGCGTCGTGGCCGGCGCTCTCGTCTTGGTCCACGTCCACAGGGCCGATGCCCGACAGGTCCACCTCGACGTGCGACTCGCGCACCTCGGTCAGGAGCACTCGGACCGGGTCGCCGACCACCGGCTTGCGGCCCTTGCGGCCCGGCGTCACCGGCACGACGACGATCACGTCGCCCTCCGCCTGGTCGGCACGGTCGACCTCGGTCAGCCGGCCCGCCAGCTTGGCGCCGTCCGACAGCGTGACCGTGACCATGCGTCCCACGGCGCGCGTGTAGTGCCGGCGCTCCGTCAGCGGGCGGTAGACGCCCGGGCTCATGACGTCGAGCGTGTACTCGCCGACGATCACGTCGGCCGCGTCGAGCGCGTCGGAGACCGCGCGGGTCGCCTCGGCCACCCGGTCGAGGTCCAGCTCGCCCTCGTCGTCCTCGGTCACGTCGACGACCACCTCGACGACGGAACGCGTCCCGGACTTGCGCACGGTGACGTCCTCGAGCACGAGACCCCCGGCCACGACGGCAGGCTCCACGACGTGGCGGACCCGCTCTGCGTGTGCTGGCGCGACCATGTCAGCCTCCTGTCGGTCCAGCGGGTCGTCGGCGAGCGACGTTGCGACCCTGTGATGTTGTGGGTCCAGAGTAACGAGTCCGCGCGTGCCCGACGGCCGCGCGCCGGTGGCGTGGCAGGATCACCGGCGATGAGCGCGCGACCCGACCCTGCCAGCCCGCGGGATCTCGCGCGCCCGCTGGTCCGCGCGCTCGCCGCGGCCGTGATGGTTCTCACGCTCGCGGCCTGCGGTCTGCGGGCCGAGACACCCCCTCCGACCGAGCCCAGCCCCGATGCCGTCGAGCAGGTCCGCGCCCGCACGGTCGCCGACTCGCTCGCCCTCGCGCAGGCCGCGGCGGCGGCCGCCCTGCTGCCCGACGGCGCGGCGGAGCCGGTCGCGCCCGTCCTCGCCGACGTGTCCGCGTTCTCGGAGCAGCACGCCGACCAGCTGGGCGGCGTCTACGTCTCGGGCCTCCCGGCACCCACCGGCTCCCCCACCAGCTCACCCACGACGGCGGCCGCCACCGTCGGCGACGTCCTGGTGGAGCTCGCGACCGCGACCCGCACCGCCCTGACCGATGCCGACGCCGTCCCGGACGGACCGCTCGCGCGGCTCGTCGCCTCGATCGCCACCTCCCGGGGCGAGCTGGCGACCCGCCTGGCGCGCGCCGCCGGCGCGGAGGTGCCGTCGCTGGTCCCCGACGAAGCGCCACCGGTCGACCCGACGCCCAGCCCGAGCGCCAGCGTCGACGGCCTGGGCACGGACGAGCTGGCGACGCTCGCGCTCGTGCACGACCAGGCCGGCTACGGGTTCGAGGTGATCGCCGCCAAGCTCTCCGGCGACCAGCGCAGCGCCGCCTCCGCAGCCGCCGCGACGCACCGCGCGCGCAGCGAGGCCTGGGCGGGCGCCGCCGGCATCGACGGGTCCGCGCAGGACCCCCGGCGGGCCTCCTACACACTCCCCTCGGGGCTCGACGACCCGGCCGTCGCGACGACCCTGGCCCGCACGCTCGAGACCTCGGTCGCCGACGCCTATGCGAATGCGGTCGGCGAGGCTCCCCCGGGGACCCGGGCAACGCTCATCGACGGCCTGCGCGCCGCGACCGACGCGGCCGCCGCCTGGGGGGCGACCCCGGTCCCGTTCCCGGGCCTCCCGGAGCGCGCCCAGCAGCCCACCGGCTGACGACAACGTCCGAGCAGATGCGGGCCAGGGCCTGCCTCTGCTCGGACGTTGCGTGCTGTTCAGGCGGTCAGCAGCTCCGTGACCAGCGCGGAGACCCGGTCCGCCGCCTCGGCGACCGGGACCTGCTCCGTGGTGCCGCCGACGCGCGGACGCACCTCGACGAGACCCTCGGCCAGACCGCGGCCGACGACGACCACCAGCGGGACGCCCAGGAGCTCCGCGTCCGCGAACTTCACGCCGGGCGAGACCTTGCCGGGACGGTCGTCGTAGAGCACCTCGACACCGCGGCCCGACAGCTCGGTGGCCAGCGCCTCGGCCGCCTCGAACACGGCCGGGTCCTTGCCGGTGGCCACGACGTGCACGTGCGCAGGGGCGACGTGCGCCGGCCAGGCCAACCCGCGCTCGTCGTTGTTGGCCTCCGCCAGGGCGGCGAGCACGCGCGTCACGCCGATGCCGTAGGAGCCCATGGTGACCACCTGCGCCTTGCCGTTCTGGTCCAGCACCGTCAGGCCGAGGGCCTGGGCGTACTTGCGGCCGAGCGCGAAGATGTGGCCGATCTCGATGCCGCGCGCGAGCTCGAGCGGACCGGAGCCGTCGGGCGCCGGGTCGCCGGCGCGCACCTCGGCGGCCTCGACCGTGCCGTCGGCGGTGAAGTCGCGGCCGGCGACGAGGTCGAACACGTGCTTGCCGTGCTCGTTCGCCCCGGTGATCCACCGCGTCCCGTCGACGACCCGGGGATCGAGCAGGTAGCGGATGGCCGTGCGCTCTGTGTCTTTGGTGCCTTCGGCACCTGGGACGTTCGGGCCGAGCACCTCGGGTCCGAGGTAGCCACGGACCAGCTCCGGGTGCGGGGCGAAGTCGGCGTCGCCGGCGGCCTCGACCTCGGCCGGCGCGACAGCCGCCTCGAGGCGCTTGAGGTCGACCTCACGGTCGCCGGGCAGGCCGACGACGAGCAGCTCACGCTCGCCGCTCGGGTGCACGAGCGCCAGCACCACGTTCTTCAGCGTGTCCGCCGCAGTCCACGCGCGGTCGGGCCGGGCGAAGCGCTCGTTCGCGACCGCGACGAGCGTGTCGATGGTCGGCGTGTCGGGGGTGTCCTCGACGTGGGCCGCCGGGGCGTCGTCGAACGGCACCGCCTCGGGGACGACCGTGGTGACGGCCTCGACGTTCGCCGCGTAGCCGCCCGGCGAGCGCACGAAGGTGTCCTCACCGATCGCGGTCGGCGTGAGGAACTCCTCCGAGCGGGAGCCGCCCATCGCCCCCGACGTAGCCGCGACGATGACGTACTCGAGGCCGAGGCGGTCGAAGATGCGCTGGTAGGCGTCGCGCTGCCGCTGGTAGGAGGCCTCCAGGCCCGCGTCGTCGACGTCGAACGAGTAGGCGTCCTTCATGATGAACTCGCGGCCGCGGATGAGCCCGGCGCGCGGCCGGGCCTCGTCGCGGTACTTGGTCTGGATCTGGAAGAGCGTCAGCGGCAGGTCCTTGTACGACGAGTACAGGTCCTTGACCAGGAGCGTGAACATCTCCTCGTGCGTCGGCGCGAGCAGGTAGTCACCGCCCTTGCGGTCCTTCAGCCGGAAGATGTTCGGCCCGTACTCCGACCAGCGACCCGTCGCCTCGTACGGCTCCTTGGGCAGCAGCGCCGGGAAGTGCACCTCCTGGGCCCCGGCCGCGGTCATCTCCTCGCGGACGACCTCTTCCACCTTGGCCAGCACCCGCAGGCCCAGCGGCAGCCAGGTGTAGATGCCGGGGGCCGCGCGGCGGATGTAGCCCGCGCGCACGAGCAGCCGGTGGCTGGCGACCTCGGCGTCGACCGGGTCCTCGCGCAGGGTGCGGAAGAAGAGCTGGGAGAGGCGGATGAGCATAGGGAGGAGCGTAGTTGTCCMCGCCCGGTAGCTCGCACGGGATTGCCTCGTAGGACACGATGGGGACCGTGCCGGAGCTGCCCGAGGTCGAGGCGCTCGCGCAGTTCCTGCGCGGGCGGATGGCCGACCACGCCGTGACCGAGGTGTCGGTCGGGGCGATCAGCGCGCTGAAGACGTTCCGGCCGCCGCCCGACGCGCTCGTCGGCGGCACCGTCGTGGACGCCCAGCGGCACGGCAAGTGGCTGGACCTCATGGTCGCGACCCCGACGGGCGAGCCCCTGCACCTGGTCTGGCACCTCTCGCGCGCCGGTTGGGTGCGCTGGTCCGAGCAGCTGTCCACCAACCCGGTGCGGCCCGGGAAGTCGCCGCTGGCGCTGCGGGTCCGCCTCGACGACGGCTCGGGCTTCGACCTCACCGAGGCGGGGACGCGCAAGCGGCTCGCGGTGCACGTCGTCGAGGACCCGTCCGACGTGCCGCAGATCGCGACGCTCGGCGTCGAGCCGCTCTCCGACGAGTTCACCGAGGACCGGCTCGCCGAGCTGCTCGCCGCGCGCAACCAGCAGGTCAAGGGCCTGCTGCGCGACCAAGGGACGATCGCCGGCATCGGCAACGCCTACTCGGACGAGATCCTGCTCGCGGCGCGGATGAGCCCGTTCGCCATGACGAAGTCGTTCGATGCGGACCGCACCCGCACGCTCTGGGAGGCCATCCGCGAGGTCCTCACCGGTGCCGTGGAGTCGGCCTCCGGCAAGCCCGCCACCGAGCTCAAGGACGCCAAGCGGCGCGGCATGAAGGTGCACGGCCGCACGGGCGAGCTGTGCCCCGGGTGGAACGACGTGCCGTGCGGCGACACGGTCCACGAGGTGTCGTTCGCCGACTCGTCGCTGCAGTACTGCCCGACGTGCCAGACGGGCGGCAAGCCCCTGGCGGACCGCCGGATGTCCCGGCTGCTGCGCTGACGGCCCGACCCTCACACGCTCGCGAGCACCCGGTCGGGCTCGTCCGCGGGTGCCGTCGACCGGTCGCCAGGCCACCACAGGTGGCGGCGTGCGAGCATCATCGTCGCGGGCAGCACCACGACCCGGACCAGCGTCGCGTCCAGCAGGATCCCGACCGCGAGCCCGACGCCCAGCTGCCTGAGGTCGACGTAGCTCTGCACCGCGAAGATCGAGAACACCCCGATCATCACGAGCGCGGCGCTGGTGACGGTCCCGGCGGTGCGGCTCACCCCGTCGAGGATGGCGTCCCGCGTCGACATCCCGGACATCGCGTTCTCGCGGACCCGGCTCACGACAAACACGTGGTAGTCGATCGAGAGGCCGCTGAGGATCACGAACACCAGCATCGGGATGTAGGCGACCACGTGCCGTGAGGTCGGGTCCGCCCACGGGCCCTGGAACGCCGCGGTCAGGATGCCGAACGTGGCGCCCATCGAGAGCACGTTCAGCAGCACGGTCAGGCCGGCCACCGCCAGCGAGCGGAACGCGACGAGCATCACCGTGAACGTCAGGGCGAGGACGACGAGCAGCACGATCGGCGTCGCGCGCTCCAGGTTCGAGGTGAAGTCGACGTCACTCGCCGTGTCACCCCCCACGCCCACGTCGGCGCCGTCGATCGAGCCCAGCGTCGCAGGGACCAGCGAGTCGCGGAGCGTGTCGACCGCGCCCGGCCCGGAGTCGGTGGTGGCGAAGGCCACGGGCAGGACCACGGTGCGACCGTCCGTCGAGAACCACGGTGCATCGCCACCGGCAGCGAACGCCTCGGGCCGATCCGTGACCGCGTTCTCCAGCGCCTCGACCTGGGTGGCGAGCTCGCCCTCCTCGCCCACCGGGACCGTGGCCACGACGACACCGGCCGGCGTGCTCTGCGGGAACTCGGCGACCAGGCGGTCGTACCCCTGCATGGTGGACAGCTCCCGCGGGAAGTCGGCGACGCCCGAGTTGTGCAGCGAGATCCCCAGCAACGGCGCGGCCAGCGCGAGGAGCAACCCGACCGACGCGGTCGTCGCGACGGCGGGGTGCGCCAGCACGGGGCGCAGGACCGCCGGCACGACGCGGGGCTGCCGCGCGGCGCCGCCCAGCCGCCACAGCACCGGCACCCGCGGCCGGTCGACCCACCGTCCGACGACGGCGAGCAGCGCGGGCAGCACGGTCAGCGACGAGACCAGCGAGACCAGGACCACGAGGATCGCGCCGGTGGCGATCGCGGAGAACACGGGGTTGCCCGCGACGTACAGCCCGCCGACCGCGACCATGACCGCGACGCCGGACACCAGCACGGAGTGCCCGGCGGTACGGGCTGCAATCCGGACCGCGTCGACCTCGCCCTGGCCGCTGCGGCGCTCCTCGCGGAACCGGCGCAGGTAGAACAGCGAGTAGTCGACCCCGACGGCCAGCCCCATCAGGACGAGCACGTCCGGCACCATGCCGGGATCGGGGATGAGCTGCGACGCCACCGCCCACAGGCCCAGGCCGGATGCGACCGAGCACAGCGCAAGGACCAGCGGGATGCCGGCCATGACGATCGCGCCGAAGACCACCAGCAGGATCACCAGCGTGACGGGCACGCTGAGCACCGTCGCACCGCCCAGGCTCTGCCCGAGCCACTCCTGGAACTGCGCATCGATCGACGCCGGTCCGACCTCCTCGACCCGCAGGCCGGGGTGGGCCGCCTGGACCTCGGCGACGACGGCCTGCAGAGCGGGGACGCGCGCGTCGGCCGTGTCCGGGTCGCCGGACATCGTCGCGCGGACCAGGACGGCGGAACCGTCGTCGGACGCGATGGGGCCCTGGACGGCGGACACCTCGGCCAGTGCGCCGAGCCCGGCCGAGAGCTCGGCCGCCGCAGCGCCGGCGTCGGTCGCGTCCAGGGTGCCCGAGCGGGCCGTGAGCAGCGCGTTCTCGACGAGGGGGTCGACGTGCCCGGCATCGGCGGCGATGCGTGCCGCTACCCCCGACTCGCCGACGCCCAGCTCGAGGGGGGTCGCAGCGTGCGTCGGCGTCAGCACGCTGAACGCCGCCGTCAGCGCGACCACCGCCAGCCAGAGGCCGATCGCGGTCCACCGGTGCGTCGCGCTCCAGGTCGCGATTCGGGTCAGCGGGCCGTCATGAGTCGTCATGCGTCCATCGTTGAAGACGCGGCGGCCCAGGTCAGGAGTGCATGCACACGTCTTGGGGGTAGGGCTGGCTGGACCATGCCCGGTCCGAGCCGACCCCGACGGGACCCGCTAGAAGAGCACCGTCGCGTACGTGCCGACCTGACGGAAGCCCACCGCGCGGTAGGACGCGAGCGCGCGGGCGTTGTAGTTGTTCACGTACAACGACACCTGCGACGCGACCTCGCTGCGCGCGATCTGCACGACCGCCGCCATCCCCGCCTCGGAGATCCGCTCCCCTCGCCGGTCGGGGGCCACCCAGACGCCCTGCACCTGGGCCACTCCCCCGGCGACCGCCCCGAGCTCGGCCTTGAACACGACCTTGCCGGAGGGCCGCCGCACGAGCCGGCGGTCCTGCTCGACGGGTTCGATGCGGACGAACGACCGGCCCTGCGCGATGAGCCCGGTGACGCGCGTCTCGTAGGGCCCGCCGGGGCCGCTGACCGGCGAGTAGCCGACCTCCTCGGTGAACATGCTCACGCAGGCCGGAAGCACCACGTCGAACTCGTCGGGCCGTGACCTGCGGACGCGAGGATCGGCGGTGACAAGCGGGGCGCTCTCGATGAGCATCGACGGCTGGTCGTCGCGGACCTCGCGAGCGGCGGGCCAGAAGTAGCGGAGCCGGCCCCACAGTCCGAGCACGGCCTCGGCCGGGCCGACGATCGACGAGCACCGCCTGCCCTGGCTGCGGGCGAGCCCGGCGAAGGCGTCGAGCGCGCGGCTCGCGGTCCGCGAGTCGTCCACCGGCACCACGGGGACCATGTTGGCGCCGGCGAAGCAGACGGCGAGGAGCTCACCGTCCTCCTCGTACCCCCACAAGGAGCCGCCCGCCGCCCGCAGCGACGTGCCCACCGCCTGCTCGAGCCGCGCGGTCGCCAGCACAGACCCGACGGCGTCCCGGGCGCAGACCGCCAGGGCGCTCGCGACGTCGACGTCGCCGAGAACTCTGCCGCCGGCCCGACCATCGAGCAGCGCAGCGCGGTCTTGCACCATGGGTAGATCCTGCACCACCCGGGCCGCGAACACCTGCTGTCGCGACGCGTCGATCGAGTGACCTGGGCGTCAGCACCCCGTCAGCCGACGGTGACCACCGGGGAACCGTCGCCGGCCTCGACGGGATCCATGCTCTCGGCGAGGCGCATGGCCTCCTCGATGAGGGTCTCGACGATGAGCGCCTCGGGCACGGTCTTGATGACCTCGCCCTTGACGAAGATCTGGCCCTTGCCGTTGCCCGACGCGACACCGAGGTCGGCCTCGCGCGCCTCGCCCGGACCGTTGACGACGCAGCCCATGACGGCGACGCGCAGCGGGACCTCCATGCCCTCGAGGCCAGCGGTCACGCGCTCGGCGAGCGTGTACACGTCGACCTGCGCGCGGCCGCACGACGGGCACGACACGATCTCGAGCTTGCGCGGCCGCAGGTTGAGCGACTGCAGGATCTGGATGCCGACCTTGACCTCCTCGACGGGAGGCGCGGACAGGGACACGCGGATGGTGTCGCCGATGCCCTGGCTCAGCAGCGCGCCGAAGGCGGTCGCGGACTTGATAGTGCCCTGGAACGCCGGGCCCGCCTCGGTCACGCCGAGGTGCAGGGGCCAGTCGCCGCGCTCGGACAGGAGCTCGTAGGCCCGGACCATGACGACCGGGTCGTTGTGCTTGACGGAGATCTTGAAGTCGCGGAAGCCGTGCTCCTCGAACAGCGACGCCTCCCAGACGGCGGACTCGACGAGCGCCTCCGGGGTGGCCTTGCCGTACTTCGCCAGCAGGCGGGGGTCGAGCGAGCCCGCGTTGACGCCGATCCGGATCGACGTGCCGGCGTCGGTGGCCGCGCGGGCGATCTCCTTGACCTGGTCGTCGAACTTGCGGATGTTGCCCGGGTTGACGCGGACCGCGGCGCAGCCCGCGTCGATGGCGGCGAACACGTACTTCGGCTGGAAGTGGATGTCCGCGATCACGGGGATCTGCGACTTGTGGGCGATGGCCGGGAGCGCATCGGCGTCGTCCTGCGTGGGGACGGCGACGCGCACGATGTCGCAGCCTGCCGCCGTCAGCTCCGCGATCTGCTGCAGGGTCTTGTTGATGTCGGTGGTCTGCGTCGTGCACATGGACTGGACGCTGACCGGGGCGTCGCCGCCGACCTCGATCTTGCCGACCTTGATCTTGCGCGTCTTGCGCCGGGGTGCCAGGACCAGTGGGGGCGCCTCCGGCATGCCGAGGCTGATCGGGATGCTCACGTCGCCATCATCGCACCCGGCACGTCGCCCGCCCGTCCGCACGGGCCCGTGTGCACGAGATCACCATGGGTCGTCCCCGACGGCGCCGTCAGATCTGCACCGGGTTCACGATGTCGGCGTACACCAGCAGCAGGCCGACCGCACCGAGCACGACGAACACCGAGTACGCGAGCGGGACGAGCTTGGCCGAGTCGAACGGGCCGGGTCGCGGCAGACCGCGCAGGCGGGCGACCTGTCGGCGTCCGCCCTCCCAGAGGGCGGCGGCGGCGTGGCCACCGTCGAGGGGCGGGAGCGGGATGAGGTTGAACACGAACAGGGCGATGTTCAGCGCGGCGAGCATCTGCAGCAGCGAGGCCGCCTTGATCTGCCAGTCGACGGCGTCGCTCGCGGCGATCTCCCCGGCGAACCGGCCGATGCCGACGACGCCGACGACGCTGTTGACGTCGCGGGGCGTGTTCTCCACCTCGGCCTGGACCAGGTCGACCACTCGCGCGGGCAGCGTGGCGACGACCGTGACGGTCTGCCAGGTGGTGCTCGCGACGACGCCGGGCACGCTGAGCACCGACTGCCGCTGCAGCTCGTTCGCGGGCGAGACGCCGAGGAAGCCGACGGGTTTGGTCACCGGCTGCCCGTCCGCGCCGAGGACGACCTCGCCGTTCTCGTCGTACACGGGCCGGTCGGCGACGACCGGCGTGACGGTGAGGTCGACCGTGGCGCCGTCACGCTCGACCACGACCGGGACGGCCTCCTCGCCGGTGGACCGGATGAGCGTCGAGAGCTGGTCCCAGGACTCGATCTCGGTGCCGTCGTACGACACCACGGTGTCGCCGGGCTCGAGCCCGGCGGCGGCGCCGGGGGCGGCCTCGTCGGCGGCGGTGCACCCGCGGTCCTGCGCGGCGCTGGCGGGGATGACGCACTGCGAGACGGACTCGAGCGTGGTGCTCGTGCCGGGCAGCCCGAACCCGACGAGCACGATCGTCATGAGCACGAACGCGATGACCAGGTTCATCACCGGCCCGCCGAGCATGACGACCAGCTTCTTCGGCGTCGACAGGTGGTAGAACGCCCGGGAGTCCTCCCCCGGACGGATCTCGTCGGCACTGGCCTGACGGGCGTCGCGGGCCAGCCGGCCGGGCCACGACTGGGCGGGCGGGTTGCCCACCGCGGCGTCCGGCGGGTACATGCCGACCAGCCGCACGTAGCCGCCCAGCGGGATGGCCTTGAGGCCGTACTCGGTCTCTCCCTTGGTTCGCGACCACAGCGTCGGCCCGAAGCCGACCATGTAGTGGCTGACGCGGACGCCGAACCGCTTGGCGGGCACCATGTGGCCGATCTCGTGGAGCCCGATCGAGGCGAGCAGCACCGCGAGAACGATCAGCACACCGATCAGGTACGCCATCTACCCCTCCGTCAGGAACCCGCACGGCGCCGGAGCGCGTTCGGGGGCGGGTCCACCGACGGCCCGCGGCGCCCATCCTCTCCCGACACCCTGGGAACCTTCTGAACGCGTGCCCGAGTCACCCGAACGGCCGTCGGCCGCGCCGCCGACGCCGGTAGTGGGATTTCGTCGGTCCGGCGCTTCCGGAAGCACGAGATCCGCAATAGCGTCCGTCCATGACCACTGTTTCCGCCCCCGTGAACCCCCTCGAGCAGCGGCGCGTCCTGCGCACGGCGATCCCCGGCCCGCGCTCGCTCGCCCTGGGCGAGCGGCGCCGAGCGGCCGTGGCCGCGGGGGTGTCGTCGACGCTCCCCGTGTACGTGTCGCGCGCCGCGGGGGCCGTGATCGAGGACGTGGACGGCAACGTCCTGATCGATCTCGGCGCCGGCATCGCGGTGACGTCCGTAGGCGCCAGCGCCCCGGAGGTCGCGGCGGCGGTGGCCGCGCAGGCGGCGGACTTCACCCACACCTGCTTCATGATCAGCCCGTACGAGGAGTACGTGGCCGTGTGCGAGGGGCTGGCCCGGATCACGCCCGGTGCGCACGAGAAGCGGTCGGTGCTGGTGAACTCGGGCGCCGAGGCCGTCGAGAACGCGGTGAAGATCGCCCGCCGCGCGACCGGCCGGGAGGCCGTGGTGGTGCTCGACCACGCGTACCACGGGCGCACCAACCTCACGATGGCGATGACCGCCAGGGCCATGCCCTACAAGACGGGGTTCGGCCCGTTCGCGGGCGAGGTGTACCGGGTCCCGGCGTCCTACCCGCTGCGGGACCCCGAGGGGATGACCGGCGAGCAGGCGGCGCTGCGCGCGATCGACGTGGCGGAGCGGCAGGTCGGCGCCGACCAGGTGGCCGCCCTCGTGGTCGAGCCGATCCTGGGCGAGGGCGGGTTCGTCGTGCCGGCACCGGGCTTCCTGCCGACGCTGGCGGCGTGGGCCGCGGACAAGGGGATCGTGTTCGTCGCCGACGAGGTGCAGACCGGCTTCGCACGCACGGGGGCGATGTTCGCGAGCGAGCACGAGGGCGTCGTCCCCGACCTCGTCGCGCTGGCCAAGGGCATCGCCGGCGGGCTGCCGCTGGGCGCCGTCACCGGCCGCGCGGAGCTGCTCGACGCCGTGCACGCCGGCGGGCTGGGCGGCACGTTCGGCGGCAACCCGATCGCGTGCGCGGCCGCCCTGGCGTCCCTCGAGATCTACGAGCGCGACGACCTGGCCGGCGCGGCCCGCGCCATCGAGGCGGCGGTGGTCCCCCGGCTCCGCGCGGCGTTCGCGGACGTGCCCGCGGTGGCCGAGGTGCGGGGTCGGGGCGCCATGCTCGCGCTCGAGCTGGTCCGGCCGGGCACGCTCGAGCCCGACAAGGCCGCCGCGCAGAGGGTGGCCGCCGCGTGCGCGGCCCAGGGCGTGCTGGTGCTCACCTGCGGCACCTGGGGCAACGTCCTGCGCCTGCTCCCCCCGCTGGTCATCGGCCTCGACCTGCTGGACGAGGCCCTGACCGTCCTGGAGGACGCGGTCCGGGGTCTCTAGGCCGAGGGGACCCGCTCCTCGAGGCCCCACGGCGAGCCGTAGCCCTCGGGCGTCGGTGCGGCGAGGAGCTCGAGGAACGGGACGGCGTCGAACGCCTCGGGCCCGAGCACACCGGTCCCGACCCACGTGCCCGCCGCCAGCAGCTCGAGCGCGACCACCGGGTTGACGGCCGTCTGCCACACGACGCACTGCGCGCCGTACTCGGCCATCGACCAGGCGTTGTCGACGAGGTGGTGCAGGTACACCTCGCGGGGTGCGCCGTCCTTGCCGGTGCCGGTGACCAGCAGGCCGGCGCACGTCGACCCGGTCATGCGGGGGCCGATGGTCGCGGGGTCGGGCAGCGCGGCGGCGACGACGTCGCGGGGGCTCACGGGGACGCCGCGGACGGTCACCGGCTCGGTCCGGTCGAGGCCCAGGCGGTGCAGCGTCTGCAGCACGCCGATGAACTCCTCGCCCAGCCCGTACTTGAACGTCACCTTCCGGGCGTCCACCCAGCGGGGCATGAGGAGCACCTCCTCGTGCTCGACGTGCACGCACTCGACGTCGCCGATCGGCTCCGGGAACCGGAACACCTCCGGCTCGTGGAACGGCGCGACAGTGAACCAGCCGTCCTCGAGCCCGGCACCGGCCTCCGCCCGGTCGGCTGACCAGATCACCGGCGGGTTGAGGCACTCCTCGATCGTGGTCCAGATGGAGAACGAGGGCGCGAAGATCGGTTCGCCGTCGTCGCCGCGCACCTCGAGGTTGGCGCCGTCGCGCACCMCCAGCTCGTCGATCGCGCTGAACAGGTGGTCCGCCGCGTACCGGGCGAAGACGTCGGACAGCCCGGGCTCCACGCCGATGCCGACCAGGGCCAGCTGGCCCGCGTCGGCCCAGCCGCCGGCCTGCGCGAACTGCTCGTCGCMCAGCTTCACGCCCGGCAGCTCGTACGGCCGCTCCGGGTGGGCGTGCGACAGGGACATCGCCATGTCGAGGTAGTGGGCGCCCGCGGCCCGCACGCCCTCGAAGATCGGCAGCACGAACCGCGGGTCGACGGCGTTGAGGACGTGCGTCGCCGCGTGCTCGCGCACCAGGGCCTCCACCGCGTCCGCGCTCGACGCGTCGACCACCGCCGCGACGAACCGGCCGCCCACCACGTCGTGCGCGCTCGCCGCCTCGACGGTCCGCTGCGACCGCCCGAGGTCGACGTCGGCCACCACGAGCCGCTCGAAGAACCGCCGACGCGCGGCGATCCGGGCGACCGCGTCGCCCACCCCGCCGCTACCGACCACCAGGATCCGCACGAGTGCCGCCTCCGACCTCACTGTGTCGTTCGCTGTGCCCCGAGCCGCTTGCCCCGGGCGTAGCCGAGCACCTGGACCAGCACCACGATGACGAGGGCCAGGACGAACATGAACGAGCTGATGACGTTGGCCTGCGGCGGGATCCCGCGGGTCGCGCTCACGTACACGAACTTCGGGAACGTCGTGTACGAGCCGGACGTGAAGTTGGTGACGATGAAGTCGTCGAAGCTCAGGCTGAACGCGAGCAGCGCCGCGGCGGCGATGCCGGGCAGCAGGAGCGGGAACGTGACCCGCCAGAACGCCTGCCACGGGGAGGCGTACAGATCCGCCGCGGCCTCCTCGAGCGCCGGGTCGAGGCTGGACACCCGGGCCTTGACCGTGACGACGACGAAGCTGATGCAGAACATGACGTGGGCCGCGACGACCGTGCCGAAGCCCAGCGGCACCCGCACGGAGAGGAACTGCGCGAGCAGCGCGGCCCCCAGCACGACCTCGGGCGTCGACATCGGCAAGAAGATCAGCAGGTTGGTCAGCGCGCGCCCCCGGAACCGGAACCGGACGAGCGCGATCGCGATGAGGGTGCCGAGCACGGTGGCGACCAGCGTCGAGACGAGCCCGACCTGCAGGGAGTTGGCGAAGGCCTCGCAGACCTGCGGCGCACCGCAGGGGTTCTGCCAGTTGTCGAGCGTGAAGCCCTGCCACACGAGGTTCGTCTTGCCCGCGTCGTTGAACGAGAACACCACGGTGTAGGCGACGGGGACGAGGAGGTAGACGAACGCGAGCGCGGCGAAGATCGGCACGATCATGTCGCCGAGGCGCCGGCGCCTCCTGCGCGGTGCGGCGCCGCGCACCGGGGTCGTCGTCGTGACCGGCTCGAGCACCGCCGTCACAGCAGGTCCTCCGTGCCGGCGCGCCGGATGTACGCCCCCACCAGCAGCAGGATCGCCACCATGAGGATCACGGACAGCGACGCCGCGGTCGGGTAGTCCAGCACCTTGAAGAACCGCGCGTCGATGACCTGGCCGACCATCGTCGTATTGGTGTTGTTGCCCAGCAGCGAGGCGTTGACGTAGTCACCCGCGGCGGGGATGAACGTCAGCAGCGTGCCCGCGACGACCCCGGGCATCGACAGGGGCCACGTGACCGTGCGGAACGTGGTCGTCGGCGAGGCGTACAGGTCCGCGCCCGCCTCGAGGAGCCGGGAGTCCAGCCGCTCCAGGGCCGCGAAGATCGGCAGCACCATGAAGGGCAGGAAGTTGTACGTCAGGCCGCAGACCACCGCGAACGGCGTCGCCGTGAGCCGGGCGTCCGGTGGCAGCAGGTGAAGCCAGTGCAGGACCGACACCACCAGAGAGTCGTCGGCGAGGATCTGCTTCCACGCGATGGTCCGCAGGATGAAGCTGGTGAAGAACGGCGCGACGACGAGCACGAGCAGCAGACCCTGCAGCAGCTTGCGCCCGCGCGCGCGGACCGCGATGACGTAGGCCATCGGGTAGCCGATCACCAGCGCCGCGCCCGTCGCCAGGAGCGCGAACCAGAACGAGCGCAGGATCGTCGGCCAGAACTGGGCGATGGCGTCGACGTAGTTCTGCCAGTGGAGCGCCGGCTGGTACTGGCCCACGTCGCCGCCGGGCACCGGGACGTACAGCGACGTCGCGAGCAGCGCGCCGACGGGCACGACGAACAAGAGCAGCAGGTAGAGCAGCCCGGGGCCGAGCAGGAACAGGTGGGCGCGCTGGGCCGTGCGACGTGGCGGTGGCCCGTCCGGGCCGCTGGCGACGCTGTCCCCGAGCGCGGCGGCGATGCTCATAGCTCGTCGTCGAGGTCGACGGTGCCGTCGTCGGCGGCCTGCGCGCCGTCCAGCCCGAACGTGAAGTCGACCGCCCAGGCCAGGCGCACCGACGCGCCGACGGCGACCGTCGCGCCGCCCAGCAGGTTCTGCGCGAAGACCCCGAAGGTGCCCAGGCCCGGGACCTCCACCTGGTACTGGGTGCTGACGCCCATGAACGAGACGTCGGTGACCGTCCCCGGGCCGAGCACGTTCTCGTTCGGGTCGGCCGCCTGGTCGCCCATGAGCAGCCGCATCTTCTCGGGCCGGGCGCCGACGAGCACGGCGCCCTCGGCCCGCACGGCGCGCGCCTGGGGCACCAGGACCCGCGTGCCCCGGACGTCGACCCCCAGCAGACCGCGCTTGCTCAGCCGCTCGGTCACCGTCCCGGCCGCGAGGTTCGACTGGCCGAGGAAGTTGGCGACGAAGGCGGTGCGCGGCAGCTCGTACAGGTCGGCGGGCGAGCCCATCTGCTCGATCCGGCCGTGGTTCATCACCGCCACGGTGTCGGCCATCGTCATGGCCTCCTCCTGGTCGTGCGTGACGTGCACGAACGTGAGGCCGACCTCCGTCTGGATGCGCTTGAGCTCGAGCTGCATCTGGCGGCGCAGCTTGAGGTCGAGCGCGCCGAGCGGCTCGTCGAGCAGCAGCAGCGCGGGCCGGTTCACCAGCGCCCGGGCCAGCGCGACCCGCTGCTGCTGGCCGCCGGAGAGCTGGGCGGGCTTGCGGTCGGCGAGGTGGCCGAGCTCGACCAGGTCGAGGCCGTCGGCGACGCGGCGGGCGATGTCGTCGGCGCGCGAGCGCTTGAGCCCGAACGCCACGTTCTCCCCGACGGTGAGGTGCGGAAACAGCGCGTAGCTCTGGAACACCGTGTTGACCGGGCGCTGGTGCGCCCGCGTGCCCGTCACGTCCCGGCCGCCGATCGACACGGTGCCGGCGGTCGGCTGCTCGAGCCCGGCCACCATGCGCAGCGTCGTCGTCTTGCCGCAGCCGGACGGGCCGAGCAGGGCGAAGAACGACCCCGACGGGACTGTGAGCGTGAGGTCGTCGACCGCGACGAACGCGCCGAACTCCTTGGTCACGCCCACGATCTCGAGCGCGGCACCACCCGCACCCGCCGCGGCGTCCGCCACGGCATCGGTCGTGGTGCTGGTCATGCGCCGATCACGGTGAGGAACTCGCCGTTGTAGCGCTCCTCCTCGTCGGGCGTCAGCGTCCGGAACACGCTGACCTTGGAGAGGATCTCCTCGGTCGGGAAGATGTACGGGTTCTCCGCGAGGCTCGGGTCGATCTTCTCCATCTCCTCGCGGGCACCCTGGACGGGGGTGATGTAGTTGACCCACGCCGCGACCTGCGCCGCGACCGCCGGGTCGTAGTAGTAGTTGATGAGGTCCTCGGCGCTGCTCCGGTGCGGCGAGCCGACCGGCACCATCAGGTTGTCGCTCCAGAGCGTGCCGCCCGAGTCCGGGATGGCGAACTCGAACTTGTCGTCCGCCTCGTAGTTGAGCGACGTGATGTCCCCCGACCACCCGATGACGGCGATCGCGTCGCCCGACGCGAGGTCCTGCGTGTACGCGTTGCCGCGGACCTGCCGGATGTGCCCGGAGTCGATCTTCTCCTTGAGGATCTGGAGGGCGCCGTAGAAGTCGTCGTCGCTCCAGTCGCCCGACGGGTCGATGCCCTGGTCGAGCATGATGATGCCCATCGTGTCGCGCATCTCCGAGAGCACCTCTACACGGCCGGCCAGCTCCGGCGCCCACAGGTCGCTCAGCGTGTGCACGCCGCCGGACACCTTCTCCTTGTCCCACGCGAAGCCCGCGAAGCCCGACTGCCAGGTCAGCGAGTGCGCGCGGCCCGGGTCGAAGTCGACGTCCGCCAGGGTGGGCAGGATGTTCGCGGCGTTGGGGATCCGGGACTTGTCCAGCTCCTGGGTGTAGCCCAGGCGGATCAGCCGCGCGGCCATCCAGTCGGTGAGGGTGATGATGTCGTAGCCGATGTCCTGGCCGTTCTTCAGCTGGCCCGAGATCTTGCCGTAGAACGCGTCGTTGTCGTCGATGTCCTCCGCGTAGGTGACCTTCAGGCCGCTCTGCTTCTCGAACTCGGCGAGCGTGGGGTACGTGGTCCCGTCCTCGTCCTGGTCGAGGTACTGCGTCCAGTTGGCCCAGCGGACGAGCTTGTCGCTGTCCGAGACGTCCTTGGCGGTCTGGGCCGTTCCGGACGGCGATCCCGTGCCGCAGGCGGCCAGCAGCGCCCCCGCGCCGGCCGTGCCGAGTGCACCGATCAGGAACGAGCGCCGTGAGAGCTGGGCCCGGTTCGCCTGGGCGACGAGCGCGCGCACGCGCGGGTCTGCCGGGGCCGGTCGGCGGAGGGGGCTCATGGGGCTCCTAGGGTGCCGGGTGGTGCCGCCGGAGCGGCGGAGTCCGTGGATCTTCGCAAACAGACAGCCGTCCAGCAAGGAATCCGTCGTGAAAGCACCCGTCCGCAACGAAAATGTTGCACGGATGGAACACGAGGGTCCCGTATCCGTCGACTTACGCGTCAAATGCCGACATGACGTGCTTGATCCGGGTGTAGTCCTCGAACCCGTACATCGAGAGGTCCTTGCCGTACCCGGAGTGCTTGAAGCCGCCGTGCGGCATCTCGGCCACGAACGGGATGTGGGTGTTGATCCAGACCACCCCGAAGTCGAGCGCCCGGGACATCCGCAGCGCCCGGCCGTGGTTCTGGGTCCACACCGAGCTCGAGAGCCCGTAGCGCACGCCGTTGGCCAGCCTGATCGCCTCGTCCTCGTCGGTGAACGTCTGGACCGTGATCACCGGGCCGAAGATCTCGTCCTGCACGGCCTCGTCGTCCTGCCGCAGCCGGTCGACGACCGTGGCCTCGACGAAGTAGCCGGCGTCGCCCACGCGGTGGCCGCCGGCGACGATCGACGCGTGGTCGGGCAGGCGGTCGAGGAAGCCGGTCACGCGCTCCAGCTGGACGGCGTTGTTCACCGGGCCGAACGCGACGTCCGGGTCGTCCGGCTTCCCCGTGCGCTGGCCCTTCGCCGCCTCGGCGAGGGCCGCGACGAAGTCGGCACGCACGGAGGCGTGCACGAGCACGCGGGTGGCGGCCGTGCAGTCCTGGCCGGCGTTGTAGTACCCGGCGCCGGCGATGCCCTCGGCGGCCGCGGCGATGTCCGCGTCGGCGAACACGATCACGGGGGCCTTGCCGCCCAGCTCGAGGTGCACGCGCTTGACGTTCGCCGCGGCGGCCTCGGCCACCTGCGAGCCCGCCCGGACCGAGCCTGTGATGGCGACCATGTCGGGGCGCTGGTGGGAGACGAGCGCGCGACCCGTGTCGCGGTCGCCGCAGATCACGTTGAGGACGCCCGGCGGCAGCACCTCGGCAGCGACCTGGCCGAGCAGCAGCGTCGAGGCCGGCGTCGTGTCGGACGGCTTGAGCACGATCGTGTTCCCGGCCGCGAGCGCCGGCGCGATCTTCCAGATCGCCATCATCAGCGGGTAGTTCCACGGCGTGACCTGCCCGACCACCCCGACCGGCTCGCGCCGCACCCACGAGGTGTGGCCCGCCATGTACTCGCCCGCGCTGAGCCCGTCGAGCACGCGCGCGGCCCCGGCGAAGAACCGCAGCTGGTCGACGCACGGCGGGACCTCGTCGGTGGCCGTGAGGTGCAGCGGCTTGCCGGTGTTGCGCGACTCGACCGCGACGAACTCGTCGGCCCGCGCCTCGACCGCGTCCGCCAGCCGGAGCAGCGCGAGCTGGCGCTCGGCAGGCGTCGTCCGGCCCCACGTCGTGAACGCCTCCGAGGCCGCGCCGTACGCGGCGTCGACGTCCTCGGCCCCCGACAGGGGCGCCCGGGCGTACTCCAGCCCGGTCGAGGGGTCGATGACGGCCGTCGTGCGGCCGTCCGCGGCGGGGCGCTGCACGCCACCGATCACGTTCCGCAGGTCGAGCGTCTGGTCGGTGGCCTGGCTCACGGGAGTCTCCTCACAGTCGGTGGCCCGCACGCTACGCCGCAACCGGACCGCACGGGAGCCCTCGACGAGCCATTCGGCCGATCGGAGGGTGCAGAACGCCGAAATCAGAAGTTCACACGGCCTGTCGCAACGGATTCCTTGCATTGCAGCGCACGGCCGACCACCATCGGGCGGGTGGGCACACGCAGACCAGCACCGGGGCACCCGGCACTCGACGACGTCTCCAAGGCCATCGTCGAACAGCTCCAGGAGGACGGTCGGCGCCCGTACGCCGCCATCGGCAAGGCCATCGGGCTGTCCGAGGCGGCGGTCCGGCAGCGCGTGCAGCGGCTCACGGACTCGGGCGTCATGCAGATCGTCGCCGTCACCGACCCCCTGCAGGTCGGGTTCACGCGGCAGGCGATGATCGGGCTGAAGTGCGAGGGCGACCTGTCGCTGGTCGCCGACGCCCTGGCGGCGCTGCCCGAGGTCGACTACGTCGTCATCACCGCCGGGGGCTTCGACGTGCTGTGCGAGATCGTGTGCGAGGACGACGACCACCTGCTCGAGGTCCTCAACCAGAAGATCCGCACGCTCCCCGGCGTCCGGACCACCGAGACGTTCGTGTACCTGCGGCTGCGCAAGCAGCTCTACAACTGGGGGACCCGATGAGCACCACTCCGCGAGGCACCGACCGCTCCGAGGCGGCCCGGTCCCACCTCTGGGGCCACTTCACGCGGCAGAGCTCCTGGGACCACGGCGTCCCGACGATCGTTCGCGGCCAGGGCCACCACATCTGGGACGACCAGGGCCGCCAGTACATCGACGGGCTCTCTGGCCTGTTCGTCGTGCAGGTGGGGCACGGCCGGGCCGAGCTGGCCGAGGCGGCGCGGGTCCAGGCCGAGCAGCTCGCGTTCTTCCCGCTGTGGTCCTACGCCCACCCGCAGGCCATCGACCTCGCGGAGCGCCTCGCCACCTACGCGCCGGGCGACCTCAACCGGGTCTTCTTCACCACGGGCGGCGGCGAGGCCGTCGAGACCGCCTGGAAGCTGGCGAAGAACTACTTCAAGCTGACCGGCAAGCCCAACAAGTACAAGGTGATCTCGCGGTCGATCGCCTACCACGGCACCCCGCACGGCGCCCTGTCGATCACGGGCCTGCCGGCGCTCAAGGAGCAGTTCGAGCCGCTGGTCCCGGGCGCGCACAAGGTGCCCAACACCAACGAGTACCGCGCCCCCGAGCACCTCCGCGGCGACCCGAAGGCGTTCGGTCGCTGGGCCGCCGACCGCATCGGCGAGGCCATCGAGATGGAGGGCCCGGACTCGGTGGCGGCCGTCTTCCTCGAGCCGGTGCAGAACGCCGGGGGCTGCTTCCCGCCGCCCCCGGGGTACTTCGAGCGCGTGCGCGAGATCTGCGACCAGTACGACGTCCTGCTGGTCTCCGACGAGGTCATCTGCGCGTTCGGCCGCATCGGCTCGATGTTCGCGTGCGACGACTTCGGCTACGTGCCGGACATGATCACGTGCGCCAAGGGCCTGACCTCGGGCTACTCCCCCATCGGCGCGCTCATCGCCTCCGAGCGGCTCTTCGAGCCGTTCGCGAAGGGCAACGCCTCGTTCGCGCACGGGTACACGTTCGGCGGCCACCCGGTGTCGGCGGCCGTCGCCAACGCGAACCTCGACCTGTTCGAGCGCGAGGGCCTCAACGCCCACGTGAAGGAGAACGCACCGGCCTTCCGGCGCACGCTGGAGGGGCTGCTGGACCTCCCGATCGTCGGGGACGTCCGCGGAGAGGGCTACTTCTTCGGGATCGAGCTGGTCAAGGACAAGGTCACGCGGGAGACGTTCGACGACGACGAGAGCGAGCGGCTGCTGCGCGGGTTCCTCTCCGGTGCGCTGTACGACGCGGGCCTGTACTGCCGGGCCGACGACCGCGGCGACCCCGTCATCCAGCTGGCGCCGCCGCTGACGTGCGGGCAGGCCGAGTTCGACGAGATCACCGGCATCCTGCGCGGCGTGCTGACCGAGGCGTGGGCGCGCCTGTGAGCCCTGTTGGCCCCGGTTCCCTCTGGTTCGACCAGGTCCCGTACCGCGACCCGCTCGACCCGCTCGACGGCGACGCGCAGGCCGACGTCGTCGTGGTGGGCGCCGGCCTCACCGGCCTCTGGACCGCGTACTACCTGCTCGAGGCCGACCCGTCGCTCGACGTGCTGATCGTCGAGGCGGAGCTCGCGGGCTTCGGGGCCAGCGGCCGCAACGGCGGCTGGTGCTCGGCGCTGCTGCCGCTGTCCGGCGACGAGCTGGCCCGCCAGCACGGGCACGACGCCGCGGCGGCGATGCGCGCCGCGATGCGGGACACCGTGGTCGAGGTGGGCGGCGTGGCCGCTGCCGAGCAGATCGACTGCGGCTTCGCGTTCGGCGGGACCGTCACGCTGGCCCGCAACGGGCCGCAGCTCGAGCGGGTCGCGGCCGACGTCGCGACGGACGCCCGCTGGGACGACGAGTCGCACCTCCTGGACGCCGCCGGCGTCGAGGAGCACGTGCGTGCCGCCGGCGTCATCGGCGGCTCGTTCACGCCGGACTGTGCCCGGATCCAGCCCGCCCTGCTGGTCGCCGGACTGCTGGACGTGGTGCTCTCGCGAGGTGCGCGGGTGGTCGAGGGGACCCGCGCGCTACGACTCTCGCCGCGCGCCGTGGTGACCGACCATGGCATCGTGCGCGCCCGCTGGGTCGTGCGCGCCACCGAGGCCTGGAGCGCCCACCTGCCCGGGTCGCGACGCGACGTCGCCCCGGTGTACTCGCACATGGTCGCCACCGAGCCGCTGCCGCCCGAGGTGTGGGCCGAGATCGGGCTCGCCCGCGCGCAGACGTTCACGGACGCGCGCAACCTCATCGTCTACGGCCAGCGGACCACCGACGACCGGCTCGCCTTCGGGGGTCGCGGCGCGCCGTACCACCTGGGCTCGTCCATCCTGCCCGCGTACGACCGCACCGGGTCCACCGCGGCGCACCTCGAGCGCGAGCTCGTCGACCTGTTCCCGGTGCTCGACCGGGCCGAGTTCACGCACCACTGGGGCGGCCCGCTGGGCGTGCACCGCGACTGGCACCCGTCGGTCGGTCTCGATCCCGACACGGGGATCGGCTGGGCCGGCGGCTACGTGGGCGACGGTGTCGCGCTGACCAACCTGGCCGGCCGCACGCTCGCCGACCTGATCACCGGCGCCGAGAGCCCCCTCACCCGGCTCCCCTGGGTGAACCACCGCTCCCCCGCCTGGGAGCCCGAGCCCCTGCGGTGGGCCGGCATCACCGCGACCCGCCGGGCCACGGCGTGGGCGGACCGCACCGAGACCCGCACCGGCCGCCCGAGCCGCTTGACCGGCCTGCTGGACCAGGTCCTGGGCCACTGACGGCGATTCACACGCGCGCGAGGATCTCCTGCGCCCGGGCTCGCGCCCACGTCTCGGCCGCGAGCACCGCATCGAGGGTGAGCGCGTCGGGCGAGGTGCCGTCGTGCTCGCCGAGCACCCGCTCGACCGTCGACACGATGTCGAGGAAACCGATCCGGCCGCTGAGGAACGCCTCGACGCACTCTTCGTTGGCCGCGTTGTAGACGGCGGGGTGCGTGGCCGAGGTGGCGACCGCCTCGCGGGCCAGCCGGACCGCGCCGAAGACCTGCTCGTCCAGCGGCTCGAACGTCCACGCGGTCGCCCGGGTCCAGTCGCAGGGCGGCGCGACGTCGGCCACGCGGTCCGGCCAGGACAGCCCGAGGGCGATCGGCAGCCGCATGTCGGGCGGCGACGCCTGCGCGAGCGTGGAGCCGTCGACGAACTCGACCATCGAGTGCACGACCGACTGCGGGTGCACGACGACGGTGATGTCCTCGACCGGGACGTCGAACAGCAGGTGCGCCTCGATGAGCTCGAGGCCCTTGTTCATGAGGGTCGAGGAGTTGATCGTCACCACCGGCCCCATCGACCACGTGGGGTGCGCGAGCGCCTGTTGCGGCGTCACCGCCTTGACGTCGTCGTGCGTCCAGCCCCGGAAGGGGCCGCCCGACGCCGTGAGGATGATCCGACGGACCTCGGGGTGCGTGCCGCCGCGCAGCGCCTGCGCGATGGCCGAGTGCTCGGAGTCCACCGGCACGATCTGGTCCGGGCGCTGTCGGGCGGCGTGCACCAGCCGTCCGCCGACGACCAGCGACTCCTTGTTCGCCAGCGCGAGGGTGCTGCCCGCCCGGAGCGCCGCGAGCGTCGGGCCCAGCCCGACAGAGCCGGTGACCCCGTTGAGCACCACGTCCGCGCCCCGGCCGGCCAGCTCGCTCGACGCCTCAGGACCCACGAGCACCTCGACGCCYGGCAGCGCGTCGCGCAGCGGATCTTCGGCCCGCGGGTCCGCGACGGCCACCGTCGAGACGCCCAGCTCGCGCGCCTGCCGAGCCAGCAGCGCGACATCCCCGCCACCCGCGGACAGGCCGACCACGGAGAACCGGTCCGGGTTGCGGGTGATGACGTCGACGGCCTGAGTGCCGATCGAGCCGGTGGACCCGAGGAGGACGACGCTGCGCTGTGTCACGCTGCCCATCTTCGTGCATGGCCCGTGGCAGGATCGCCGCATGTCCGCTCCTGCGACGCCCCAGGGCTCCGCGACGCGCCTGCTCGTGCTCGGCTGCGTGCGGATCTTCCAGCCCGTGCACGGCTACTTCCTGCGCCGCGAGCTGGTGAGCTGGGAGGTCGACAGGTGGGCGCACGTGCACCCGGGGTCGATCTACAACGCGCTCAAGTCCCTGACCCGCTCGGGACTCCTGGAGGAGGTCGGCGTGGTCGCCGACGGCCCCCGCCCGCCGCGCACCACGTACCGGCTCACGGCCGCCGGTGAGCACGAGTTCCTCGCCCTCGTGCGCGCGGGGCTGCTCACGAGGGACGACCCCACGCTGTTCCTCACCGCGGTGAACATGGCGTTCGCGCTCCCCCGCGACGAGGTCGTCGCGTCGATCCGCACCCGCGTCGGGCTCATCGAGGACTACCTCGCGGTGCTGGCGACGCAGGTCGAGGAGATGCTCGACGCGAAGGACACCCCGGACACCGCGACCGAGGTCGCTCGCCTGATCAGCGCGCGGTTCCGCGGCGAGCTCGAGTGGGCACGCGACTACCTCGACCGGGTGGTCGGCGGCGCGTATGCGTTCCAGGGCGAGCCGCCACTGTGGACGCCGACGCCCGAGCAGATCGAGGTCGCCCGGCTGGCGGGTGTCGGACCCGGGGTGCTCGTCGCGGTGGCGGAGGAAGACACGTAATAGTCAAGGTTGACGAGTAATAGATCATCTTGAATACTGGGTCTCCACCCGAAGGAGATCCCGCATGATCCATGCCCGCGGCCTGGCCCGCACCTACAAGACCCGCCGAGGAGACGTCGACGCCGTGCGCGGCGTGGACCTCGATGTCGAGGCCGGCGAGATCGTCGGGTTCCTCGGCCCCAACGGGGCCGGCAAGACGACGACGCTCCGCATGCTCACCACGCTCCTGAAGCCCACGCGCGGCGAGGCGACGGTCGCCGGCGCCGACCTGCGGCGCGACCCGGGCGCCGTCCGGCGCCGCATCGGGTACGTCGCCCAGTCCGGCTCGACCTCGGGCGAGGCCCGCGCCGGCGAGGAGGTCATCGACCACGCGCTGCTCTACGGCGTCGAGCGCACCGTCGCCGCCGCCCGCGGTCGCGAGCTGTTCGACCAGCTCGAGCTCGACGGCCTCTGGGACCGCAAGTGCTCGTCCCTGTCCGGCGGCCAGCGCCGCCGGCTCGACATCGCGATGGGCCTGATCCACACCCCGCGGCTCGTCTTCCTCGACGAGCCGACCACCGGCCTCGACCCCCAGGCGCGCGCGAACCTCTGGACCCACGTGCGGGGGCTTCGCGACGAGCGCGGCAGCACCGTGTTCCTCACCACGCACTACCTCGACGAGGCCGACGCGCTGTGCGACCGGATCCTCGTGATCGACCACGGCCAGATCGTGGCCCAGGGCTCCCCCGAGGAGCTCAAGCAGCGCGTGAGCGGCGACGCGGTCCTGCTCAGCGCGTCGCAGCCCGCCGACGTCGTCCGCATCGCCGCGATCGCCGCCCAGCTGCCCGGCGCGGACGTGCCCACCGTCGACGGCTCGCTGGTCGAGGTCCGCGTCCCCCAGGGCCGGACCCTGCTCGCCGGCCTGCTGCGCTCGCTCGACGCGGAGGCCATCGATCTCGACGGCGTCGAGCTGCGCCGCCCCACGCTCGACGACGTCTTCCTCACCCTCACCGGCCGCTCGCTGCGGGACGGCGAGAGCCGCCACGAGACCGGCGACACCGACGGAGCAGCAGCATGACCGCCACCACCGCCACCACGAGCACGTTCGCCGACGAGCAGAGCGGGCGCAGCACGTTCGCCCGCGACACCGTCACGGTGTTCCGGCGCGCCATGCGCATCTCTCTGCGCAACCCGGTGTGGTCCGTCATGGGACTCCTGCAGCCGGTGCTCTACCTGTCCCTCTTCGGCCCGCTGCTCGAGCCCCTGGCTCCCCAGCTGGGCGCGACCAACGCCTACCAGCTGTTCGTGCCGGGCCTGCTGGTCCAGCTCGGCATGTTCGGCGCGCTGTTCGTCGGCTTCGGGCTCATCGGCGAATGGCGCGACGGCGTCATCGAGGCCGAACGGGTCAGCCCCGCGCCGCGCTCGGCGCTCGTGCTCGGCCGCGTGCTGCGCGACGTGATCGTCGTCGCCGTGCAGGGCGTGGTCCTCGTGTCGGTGGCGTTCCTGTTCGGCTTGGAGGCGCCGTTCTGGGGCATCGTGCTCGGCATCATCACCGCCGCGCTGCTCGCCGCCGCGTTCGCCTCGGCGTCCTACGCCGTCGCGCTCACGCTCAAGAGCGAGGACGCCCTGGCCCCGCTCATGAACGGCATCGCGCTGCCCCTGCTGCTGCTGTCGGGCATCCTGCTGCCGATCACCGCGGCGTCCGCGCCTGCGTGGCTCAACACGCTGTCCAACCTCAACCCGATCAAGCACGTGGTCTCGGGCATCCGCGCCCAGTTCGCGGGCGACATCGGCACCCCCACGGCCCTGTGGGGCTCCGCGCTGACGATCATCCTCGCGGCCCTGGGCATCTGGTTCGGCGCCCGCACGTTCAAGCGCGAGGACGGCTGACCCCACCCACAGAAAAACGGCCGCGCTCCCTCGTCGGGAGCGCGGCCGTCGTCGTCTCAGGGGCCCTACTCGACGCCGAGCAGCACCTCGACCGCGCGGGCCAGGAAGGCGTCGACCGGTCCCTCGGCGTAGGCGTTGCGGCCCTTGCGGCGCCGGAACGTCGCCGACCGCACCTCGGCCGCAGACAGCGGCGTGCCCTTGTCGAAGTAGGCGACCAGGCGCTGGCACAGCTCGTCGACGTCGGCCGGCTCGTAGCCCTGGTGCCGACCGTCCGGTGCGGCGAACCGGTCGCCGTCGGGGCGGCCGAGCCGGCCGTAGAGCGTGCGCGCCTGCTCGCTCAACCTGCTCATCCACGCCTGCTGACCCTGCGTCGCGATGTACTCCGCACGCGACCGCGCCACGAACGCCGCCTCGAGCCGGTCGAGGGCCGCGTCGACCGCCGCCGTCACGTACCCGCCGCGGACCATGTCGAACGCGACGCCGCGCACGTCCTTGCTGGCCAGGCCGCCGGCGGGGCCCTGCTCGTAGACCGCCCGAGCGTGCGAGAAGAAGTCGTCGACCTCGTCCGGGTCGTACCCCTGCTTCAGGCCCGAGACGGTCCGGAACATCCCGTCGCTCACTCGTCCTCCTCTGCTGCGAGCTGGCCGCAGGCACCGTCGATCTCGCTGCCGCGGGTGTCCCGGATCGTCGTCGGGATCCCGTGCGCACGCAAGCGTGCCACGAACTCCTGCTCGACCCGCGGATCGCTCGCCGTCCACTTCGAACCCGGCGTCGGGTTCAGCGGGATCGGGTTGCAGTGCACCCAGCCGCGCCCGCGGGCGTTGAGCTTCTCGCCCAGCAGATCGGCGCGCCAGGCGTGGTCGTTGATGTCCCGGATCAGCGCGTACTCGATGGAGACCCGGCGGCCGGTGACCTCGAAGTAGCGGTGCGCGGAGTCGAGCGCCTCGTCGACGCTCCACCGCGTGTTCACCGGCACGAGCTCGCTGCGGAGCTCGTCGTCGGGCGCGTGCAGGGACAGCGCCAGGGTGACGGGGATGCCCTCCTTGGCCAGCCGGTCCATCGCCGGCACCATCCCGACGGTCGACACCGTCACGTTGCGCGCGGACATGCCCAGGCCGTCGGGCGTCGGCGCCACCAGGCGGCGGACCGTCTCCATGACGGACTTGTAGTTGGCCAGCGGCTCGCCCATGCCCATGAACACGACGTTGGACAGGCGCGTCGGGCCACCGGGCACCTCACCGTCGGCGAGCGACCGGGCCGCCGCGCGCACCTGCTCCACGATCTCCGCGGTCGACAGGTTGCGGGTCAGGCCCAGCTGGCCCGTCGCGCAGAACGAGCACGCGAGCCCGCAGCCCGCCTGGCTGGACACGCACAGGGTGGTGCGGTTGGCGTAGCGCATGAGGACCGACTCGACCTTGGCGCCGTCGAACAGGTGCCACAGCGTCTTGACCGTCGTGCCCTTGTCGGCCGTCTGCGTGCGGTGCGCCGTGAGCAGCTGCGGGAACAGGCCCTCGACCAGCTTGTCGCGCGTCGCCTTGGGCAGGTCGGTCATCAGCGCGGGGTCGTTGGTGAGGTGGGTGAAGTAGTGCGTCGCCAGCTGCTTGGCGCGGAACGGCTTCTCCCCCAGCTCCGTGACGGCCTCGATGCGCTGCTCGGGCGTGAGGTCGACGAAGTGCTTGGGCGGCTTGCCGCGAGGTCCCCGGCTGGGCGAGGACAGGTCGAGGCGAACGGGTGTACCAGTCATGTCGGTACCCCTCTCAGATAGATCAGGCGGGCTGCAGGACCGTGAGGACCACGTACACGGCGGGGGCGGTCAGGACGAGGGAGTCGAGCCGGTCCAGGAGGCCGCCGTGCCCCGGCACCAGCCGCCCCATGTCCTTGAGCTCGAGGTCGCGCTTGAGCATCGACTCGGCCAGGTCGCCGAGCGTCGCGGTCACGACCGTCGCCAGGCCGAGGAACACGCCGACCAGCGGTTCGCCGTCGAACGCGACCTGGATGCCGACGACACCCACCACGCACGCGAGCACGATCGAGCCGGCCAGCCCCTCCCAGGTCTTCTTCGGGCTCACCGACGGCGCGAGCGGGTGCCGACCGAGCAGCACCCCGACCGTGTAGCCGCCGACGTCGCTGGCCACGCACAGGAGGATGAACAGCATCACGCGCGACGGCCCGTCGGGTTCCGCGAGCATGAGCATGACGAACCCGCCGAGGAACGGCAGGTACGCGGCCGCGAAGGCTCCGGCCGTGGCGTCCCGCAGGGCGGGCTGGCCGCTCCCGTCGAGCACGCGCCAGACCACGACACCGCCGACCGTCAGCATGAAGGCGACGAACAGCGCCTCGGGCCCGGCCGTGTACGCCGAGACGAGGATGCCGATCGCGCCGACCAGCAGCGGGAGCAGCGGAAGGTGGATGTTGCGGCGCGTGAACGCCTGCGCCAGCTCCCACAGCCCGGCGCACACGGCGAGCACGGCCACGACGGCGAACGCTTCCTTGCGGATGAACAGCGACGCGACCACCGCCACGAGCATGGCGACGCCGACGACGATCGCGACCGGCAGGTCACGACCGGGGCGGGGGGTCCGGGTGGCGGCGATGGCTGTCTGGCTCATCAGACCTCGAGGAGCTCGTTCTCCTTGGACGAGAGCAGGTGGTCGATGAGATCCACGTGCTTCTTCGTCAGGGACTCGAGCTCCTTCTCCGCACGAGCGACCTCGTCCTCGCCGGCCTCACCGTCCTTGACGATGCGGTCCAGCTCCTCCTTGGCCCGACGGCGCACGTTGCGCACCGAGATGCGCCCGTCCTCGGCCTTGGTCCGGGCGAGCTTCACGAAGTCCTTGCGGCGCTCCTGCGTGAGGGCGGGCAGGACGATCCGGATGACATTGCCGTCGTTCGTCGGGTTGACCCCGAGGTCCGAGTCGCGCAGCGCCTTCTCGATCGCCGTCGTCGACGACTTGTCGAACGGGGACACGAGGATGGTGCGCGCCTCGGTGACGTTGAACGACGCGAGCTGCTGCAGGGGCGTCGGGCTGCCGTAGTAGTCGACGAACACCTTGGAGAACATCGCGGCGTTGGCGCGGCCGGTGCGGATCGTCGAGAAGTCCTCCTTGGCGACCTCGACGGCCTTGTCCATCTTCTCTTCAGCCTCGAAGAGGGTCTCGTCGATCACCGGAGCTCCTTCGTCTGCATGCGTAGTGGGGCGGTGCTGGCTGCTGGCGCTGGTGCTCAGCTAGCCGTGATCAGCGTGCCGATCTTCTCACCCTGCAGCGCGCGCGTGACGTTGCCGGCCTCCTCGAGGCCGAACACGCGCATGCGCACGTCGTTGTCGCGGCACAGGCTGAGCGCCGAGCCGTCCATGACGCCGAGGTCGTTGACGAGCGCGTCGGTGTAGGTCAGGTGGTCGAGCTTCACCGCGTGGGGGTCCTTGCGCGGGTCCGCCGTGTACACGCCGTCCACGCCGTTCTTGCCCATGAGGACCTCGTGGCAGTGCGTCTCGAGGGCGCGCTGCACGCTGACCGTGTCCGTCGAGAAGTACGGCATGCCCGCGCCGGCGCCGAAGATCACGACGCGGCCCTTCTCCAAATGCCGGATGGCGCGCAGCGGGATGTACGGCTCGGCGACCTGGCCCATCGCGATCGCGGTCTGCACGCGGGTGCTGACGCCGGCCTGCTCGAGGAAGTCCTGGAGCGCCAGGCAGTTCATCACCGTGCCGAGCATGCCCATGTAGTCGGCGCGAGCCCGGTCGAGGCCGCGCTGCGAGAGCTCGGCGCCGCGGAAGAAGTTGCCGCCGCCGACCACGATGGCCACCTGCACACCGGCCCGGACGGCCACGGCGATCTCGGCGGCGACGCGCTGGACCACGTCGGCCGCGAGGCCGACGTCACCGCCCCCGAACGTCTCGCCGGAGAGCTTGAGCAGGACACGCCGCTCCGGCACGGCCCCACGGGTCGACTCGGGGTCCTGGGTCACAGCGCCTCCACAAGAGTTGGGTCGATCTGGTGCCGACGACGGCCCCGGTCCCCGCAAGGGCCGGGGCCGTCGTCGATCACATGGGGTCAGGCTCCCACGCGGTAACGGACGAAGCCCGTCAGCGTGCCGCCGGCCTCGGAGAGAACCTGCGCGACCGTCTTCTTGTTGTCCTTGGCGAACGCCTGCTCGAGCAGGACGTTCTCCTTGAAGAAGCCGTTGAGGCGGCCCTCGATGATCTTCGGCAGAGCAGCCTCGGGCTTGCCCTCGTTGCGGGCCGTCTCCTCGGCGATGTGGCGCTCGTTCGCGACGATGTCGGCCGAGACCTCCTCGCGCGTGAGGTACGTGGGCGAGAACGCCGCGATGTGCGTCGCGATGTCCCGCGCCACGCCGGCGCCGGCCGCGTCGGTCGCGACGAGCACGCCGACCTGCGGGGGCAGGTCCTTGCTGACCTTGTGCAGGTAGACCTCGACGTGCTCGCCGGCCACGCGGGCCAGGCGGCGGACGACGACGCGCTCACCCAGGGTGGCCGCGGTCTCGTCGACGATCGTCTGCACGCTGGAGCCGTCGACGTCCGTGGCGAGCAGCGCGTCGGCGTCGCGCGCCGGGCTGGCGACCGCGGCCGCGAGGACGCGGTCCGCGAGGGCGACGAAGTTCGGGCTCTTCGCGACGAAGTCCGTCTCCGAGTTGATCTCGACCAGCACGCCGGTCTGACCCTCACCATCGGCCGTCGGGCCGACGTGAGCGACGACGAGGCCGTCCGAGGCCGCGCGGCCCTCACGCTTGCCGACGCCCTTCAGGCCCTTGACGCGGATGAGCTCGAGAGCCTTGTCGGAGTCACCCTCCGCCTCCTCGAGCGCCTTCTTGACGTCCATCATTCCGGCACCGGTCTTCTCGCGCAGCGCCTTGATGTCTGCGAGCGAGTAGTTCGCCATCAGTCGTGTCCGTTCCTGTTGAGTCGTGATGTGTCGAGCGGGACCCGTCCGGGTCGGTGACGTGCTGCAGTGCCGGTGGCCCCTAGGGGACCACCGGCACCGGCTGGGTCACTTGGAGTCGGCGTCGCCCTCGGCGGCAGCCTCGTCGGCGATCTCCTCGGCGACGACCTCGGCGACGATCTCCTCGGCGGCGGCCTCGGCCACGACCTCCTCGGCGATCTCGGTCTTCGCCTCGGCGACGGCCTCGGTCGCGTCGGCGGCGACCTCGGTGCTCGCGAGGTCGGCCTCGGCGCCGGCGAGCAGCTCGCGCTCCCACTCGGCCAGCGGCTCGGCGTCGGCCTCGGTGCCCTCGGCGGCCGCGGTGCGACCCGAGTGACGCTTGAGCAGACCGTCGGCCGCGGCGTCCGCGATGACGCGGGTCAGCAGCTGCACGGCGCGGATCGCGTCGTCGTTGCCCGGGATCGGGTAGTCGACGACGTCCGGGTCGCAGTTGGTGTCGAGGATCGCGACGACCGGGATGCCGAGCTTGCGCGCCTCGTTGACGGCGAGGTGCTCCTTGTTCGTGTCGACGATCCACACGGCCGAGGGAACCTTGGCCATGTCGCGGATGCCGCCGAGCGTCTTCGCGAGCTTGTCCTTCTCGCGGCGCAGGACGAGCAGCTCCTTCTTCGTGAGGTTCGAGCCCGCCACGTCGTCGAAGTCGATCTGCTCCAGCTCCTTGAGGCGCTGGAGACGCTTGTGCACCGTGCTGAAGTTGGTGAGCATGCCACCGAGCCAGCGCTGGTTGACGTAGGGCATGCCGACGCGCGCGGCCTGGTCGGCGACCGGCTCCTGCGCCTGCTTCTTCGTGCCGACGAACAGGATCGTCCCGCCGTGCGCGACGGTCTGGCTCACGAAGTCGTACGCGTTGTCGATGTACGACAGCGACTGCTGCAGGTCGACGATGTAGATGCCGTTGCGCTCGGTGAAGATGAAGCGCTTCATCTTGGGGTTCCAGCGGCGGGTCTGGTGCCCGAAGTGGACACCGCTCTCGAGCAGCTGGCGCATGGTCACGACGGCCATGGCACGTCCTTCCGGCGCGCACCGCAGGGTGCACGCGTCAAAGGCGGACCCTCGTGGGGCCCGCATCTCGGTTGTCGGCTCCGACCAGCTGGTCGTCGCCCCTGGCGTCATGTCGTCGTCCGCTCCGGGACTGCCACTGGTGCAGGAGCCCGGACCGCTGCGGAGATCGACCCCGTCCTGGTGCTCGTCGGCACGATGGCCGGCGGGTCCCTGATCGGGTGGATGACGCGCGAAGTCGACCGGTACGGACCGGTCGCACCAGAAGTTTAGCCGATCGCCGGGGCTGCTCCGCACCGGCGACCCGCCCACAGCCCGACGCACGGCGGCACCGTCCCCAAATCCGTGCACCCGCCTCGGTGGGGCGAGCCCGCCACACGACGATCGCCGTCATGACCCGAGCACCCGACTTGACCCACCCAGCGCCTTCGTCAGGAGCCCACGCCGGCCGGCTCGCCCGGCGCCGCGCGGCCTCGCCACCAGGGACGGGCCGCACCGACGCGTCACCGGTGCCGGACAGCGCGCCGAGGATCGGCGCTGATCGCCCCGAACCGTCACCAGGCGAGAGCGGCCCGCGGACGACTGGCACTCGTCGCACAGCACCTTCCCTGCCCGGCACCGCACGCGCCTGCCGGACCTGTCCTCTGCCGGCGGCCGAGCTGTCCAGGACCGGTTCGCGCCGGACCCGGCCTCTGCCGGCGGCCGTGCCGTCTGGGACCCTCTCCCGCCGGACCCGGCCTCTGCCGGCGGCCGTGCCGTCCGGGACCGTCTCCCGACGGACCCGGCCTCTGCCGGCGGCCGTGCCGTCCGGCACCGTGTCGGGCCCGACCGGCCGCCTCCGAGCAATGCTCGGGGGCGGCGCCGTGGCGGGCCTCGTCGCCCTGGCGATGGCGGTGCCGGCATCGGCCGGCTCCGCGGTGCCGAGTCTTCCCGTCGCGCCGGCCGGGACCTACCGTCTCCCGCTCGCCGGCCCGGCCGACGTCGCTCGTGGGTTCGAACCTCCACCGCAGCCCTGGGCCGCGGGTCACCGCGGCGTCGATCTGCGCACGACTGCCGGAGCGCAGGCGCTCTCGCCCGTTGCCGGCACGGTCACCTACGCCGGCGCGGTCGCGGGCCGGGGGGTCGTGACGGTGACCGATGCGGACGGCCGCCGGTCGAGCGTCGAGCCGGTTCTCGCCGGTGTGCGGGCCGGCGACGTCGTCGGCGCGGGCCAGCTCGTCGGGGTCGTCGTGGCGGACGGCTCGCACTGCGCGCCTGCCATCTGCCTGCACTGGGGCGTGCGGGTGGGCACCGAGTACGTCGACCCGCTCGCGCTGCTGCCGGGCGCGGGTCCCGTGGTGCTCCTGCCGCTCGGGGAAGGAGTCTGAGCATCCCGTCGCAGCGCCCGGGTCGACTCTGTCGAGCTGCTGCCCCTACTCACCGACGTCGGCAGCCCCCCGCGCTCGCTCGGTATGAACCGTGCATCGACGGTGGGGAAGGGAAGACCCGCCCGCCGCAGCGTCTCGGTCGGGCAGTCCAGTCGTCAGGTGGTCAGACGCGCTCGGCCTCGAGGAGCCGGGTGCGGAGGCGGACCATCGCGGCCGTATGCATCTGCGAGATGCGCGACTCGGTCACACCCAGCACGCGGCCGATCTCCGCGAGCGTCATGCCCTCGTAGTAGTAGAGGACGACGACGATGCGCTCGCGCTCACCGAGGCACTCGATCGCGCGGGCCAGCAGGAACTTGGTCTCGGCCGCCTCCATCGAGCTGGCCGGGTCGAGCGTGCGGTCGTCGCCGAGGGTGTCGCCGAGCGAGACGCCGCCCGGGCGGTCGTCGCCGCCGCCGAGCAGCTCGTCGAGCGCCGCCACGTTCACCGTCGACAGCTGGGAGTAGATGGCGCGGAGGTCCTCCACCGGCATCTCGAGGTGCCGGGCGACCTCGTCCTCGGTCGGCGTGCGGTGCAGCTTGGCCTCGAGCTCCGCATAGGCACGGTCGACCGCGCGAGCCTTGGTGCGGACCGAGCGCGGCACCCAGTCCATCGCGCGCAGCTCGTCGATGATCGCGCCGCGGATGCGGGACGACGCGTACGACTCGAACTTCACGGCGCGGTCGGTCTGGTACTTCTCGATCGCGTCGATGAGGCCGAACATGCCGTAGGAGACGAGGTCGGCCTGCTCGACGGTGCTGGGCAGGCGCATGCCGACGCGGCCGGCGACGGCCGACACCAGCGGCGCGTAGTTCAGGATCAGGCCCTCGCGCGCCCGCGGGGACTGCGACGACTTGTAGTCCTCCCACAGGGCGTCGACCTCCTCGACCGAGCGGCTCGGCGCGACGGGTCCACGCGGCGCCGGCACCCCGCGGGTGATCGGGACCGTCGGGGATGCGACCTCCGTGGCGGAGGCGGGCCACGGCTGGGGGACGACTCCCTCGGGGGCCGTGCTGGTCATCCGGGTGCGCACCGGGAAGGCGGCGTCCAGCTTCGTCGTCATCGTCGACTCCAAGTTGTGCGTCATGCTCGCGGGTGCGCTTGCTGGAAGGCCGACCGCAGGCGGTCGGCCGAGACGTGGGTGTAGCGCTGCGTCGTGGCCAGGCTGGCGTGGCCGAGGATCTCCTGGACGCTGCGCAGGTCCGAACCACCCTCGAGGAGGTGGGTCGCGGCGGTGTGGCGCAGCGCGTGCGGCGCCACGTCGTCGACGCCCGCGAGGGCGGCGGACTGGTGGACGACCGTGCGCGCCTGGCGCTGGTCGAGGCGGCCTCCGCGCAGGCCGAGGAAGACGGCCGACGGGGACGTGGGGTGGACGAGCTGCGGACGGCCACGCTCGAGCCAGGCACTCAGCGCGGTAGCGGCGGGCTTGCCGAACGGGACGACGCGCTCCTTGTCGCCCTTGCCGACGACGCGCAGCGTGCGCTCGTGCACGTCCAGGTTGCCGAGGTCGGCACCGCAGACCTCGCCGACGCGGACACCCGTGGCGTACAGGAGCTCGAGGAGCGCCCAGTCGCGCAGGGCGACGGCATCACCGTCGAGGGCGCGGTCACGAGCCAGGTCGAGCATCTGGGCGACGGGCTCCACGCGGAGCACGGTCGGCAGGGTCGAGCCGGTCCGCGCGGTAGCGAGACGCAGGGCCGGGTCGACCGGGACCCGGTGCGTGCGGTTGGCCCAGGCGAAGAACGTGCGGACGGCGGCCCCGCGGCGCGCCAGCGTGGCGCGGCTGCGGTGGGTGGTCGCCATCGAAGCGAGCCAGCCGCGCAGGACGGACAGATCGATCGAGTCGAGCGTGGTGCGGCCGTGCCGTGAGGCATACCCGAGCAGGAGGTCGACATCCCCGACATAGGCGCGGTTGGTGTTCGCCGACAATCCGCGCTGAGCGCTCAGGTGCGCCGAGAACTCCGACAGGAGGCGGCCGCGATTCGGCGCCCCTGCAGTGATCTCGACCACGTCCATGTGAGTACGGTGACCTGAAACACAGCCGGGAACAAGGACGACTTTCACCTGCCCGGGCTAACGCTGGGCGAATCCCGGCACAATGTCCGATTCGCCGACCAACAAATGCCCGATCGCGCGTTTTTTTCACCCGCAGAACGTCTCACCCCCACGTTCTTCGCCCCGTTCTCGGCGCGCCTTCTTTACAAGTACCGGGCTCATGGTGTGAGACGACTCACAGCGAGCCACCCAGACGGCCGCCGGGCGGCCCATCCGTCGAGCTCCAGGAGCCCCAGCGAGCTCCGCGCCTCGGCGAGGGAGACCCCGGCCACGCTGGCCACGCGCTCGAGCTCTGCCGGCGCACGACGGGAAAGAGCGTCGAGCACGCGCCGGGCGACCGGGTCGAGCCCGTCCCGGGGGCGAGCGGCGCGCTCGTCGGCCGCGCGCTCGGCCGCGACGGCAGCGCCCAGGTCCGTGCCGACCATCGCCGCGAGCTCGCGCACCTCGGCGACGTCGGTCACGCAGACCGCGACCCCGTCACGCAGCAGGCGGTGGCAACCCGCGGACGCCATCGATGTCACTGGGCCGGGTACCGCGCCGACCGGGCGCAGGAGCCGCGCGGCGTGGTGCGCCGTGCTCATCGCCCCCGAGCGCCACGCCGCCTCCACGACGACGGTGGCTCGGGACGCCGCGGCGATCAGCCTGTTCCGCTGCAGGAACCGGCTCTTCGTCGGCAGGGTCGCGGGCGGCACCTCCGAGACGAGCGCCCCGCCCTCGGCCACGACGGACTCGAGGAGCCGCGCGTTGCCGGCGGGGTACGCCCGGTCGACCCCACCCGCGAGCACGACGAGCGTCGGACCGCCGCGGGCCAGGGCCCCGCGGTGCGCGGCCGCGTCGATGCCGTACGCGCCGCCCGAGACCACGCACCAGCCAGCACCGGCGAGGCCATCGGCCAGGTCGAACGCCACGCGCTCCCCGTAGGACGTGGCCGCCCGCGACCCGACGACCGCGACGGACCGCGCCGAGGCCGCGGAGAGATCGAGATCCCCGCGCACCCAGAGGCAGAACGGCGCCTCGACGCCGAGGTCGTCGACGGCCGTCGACCAGCTGGGGTTACCCGGCACAAGGACCGCGCCGCCGAGCCGATCAAGCCGGTCGAGATCGCGTCGCGGCTCGCAGTCGGGCAGTCGCGCCGCCCACCGCGCCAACGCCCGGCCGATCCGCACGACCTCGCCCGGCGCGAGCTGGCCCCGCCCGTCCTCGAGACACCCGACGTCGGGCTGACCCGCCTGGACCGAGCGCCGCACCCAGGCGAGCGCCTCGGCGGCGCCCAACAGCTCGACGAGGGCACCGGCGACCACGTCCCCCGGCTCCACGAGCGCGCTCCACGTCGCGCGCGCCAGCACGTCGCCCTCGACGCCGCTCATGCGCCGTGCGCCGCTCGTGCGCAGCCGCAGCACCTGCCCAGGCCTGCCTCTTCGCCGCTCATGCGCCGTGCCCGCGGGTGCGCAGCAGCAGCGCCTGGCCGACATCGGCGCGCCCCGGCGCGGACCGCCCCGCCAGATCCGCGAGCGTCCACGCCACCCGCAGCACACGATCCACCCCGCGCAGGCTCAGCGTTCCGCGGTCGAGTGCGCGGTCGAGGTCGGAGACGAGCGAGCGATCGGGGCCCAGCCGCTCCCGGAGCCAGCCTCCCGGGACGTCACCGTTGGTGCGCCACGGAGTTCCCCGCAGCCGCTCCGCCTGCGCGTCCCGCGCGCCCGCCACCCTCGCCGCGACCGTCGTCGTGGACTCCCCCGCCGCCGCGCCCGCGCGCGACGGCGCGAGCTCGACCTGCAGGTCGACGCGGTCCAGCAGCGGACCGGAGAGCTTGCCGAAGTACCGCCGTCGCTGCTCGGGCCGGCACGTGCACGCCAGCCCCTTGCCGACGGCCTGGCCGCACGGGCACGGGTTCGCCGCCAGGACCAGCTGGAAGCGCGCCGGGTAGCGCGCCGTGCCAGCGGCCCGGTGGAGCACCAGCTCGCCGTGCTCGAGCGGCTGTCGGAGGGTCTGCAGGACCGCCGTGGAGAACTCCGGGGCCTCGTCGAGGAAGAGCACGCCGCGGTGCGCCCGCGACGCGGCTCCCGGCCGCGGCAGTCCTGAGCCGCCGCCGACCACGCTCGCGGGCGTGGCGGTGTGGTGCGGGTCCTCGAACGGCGGCCGGCGCAGCAGCCCGCCGCCGGGGTCGAACGCCCCCGCCACCGAGTGCACCGCGGTGACCTCCACGGCGTCCGCCTCGGACAGGTCCGGCAGCAACCCGGGCAGGCGCGCCGCGAGCATGGTCTTGCCCGTGCCCGGCGGGCCCACCATCAGCAGGTGGTGCCCGCCCGCCGCCGCGACCTCGAGGCATGCGCGCGCGTCCGCCTGGCCGACGACGTCGGCAAGGTCGAGAGCGGCCGCACCGGGGCGGGCGGCGACCGCCTCGACCGCGACGGGCGGCACCGAGGGCACCTCGAGAGTCGCGCCGTAGCCCGCGGCCACCTGGGCGAGGCTGGTGGCTCCGACGACCTGGGCACCTGGGACCAGCCGCGCCTCCGCGGCGTTCGCCGCCGCGACCACCACGCGGCGGTGCCCCGCGGCGACCGCGGCGGCGA
>NZ_JBFUAI010000021.1:0-82631 GCF_056406355.1 Cellulomonas sp. P1_C4
CTGCGGGGCCGGAGCCGGCGGCCGCGCGGGTCCCGGCGCGAGCTCGCCACGCAGCAGGGCGAGGTGCGCCTGCGCGACGACGGGCGACGGGTCGGTGCCGTACCGGTCGGCCAGCTCGTCCCGCACCTGCTCGACCACGGCGAGGGCCTCGGCGTCGCGCCCCTGCGCCGCCAGCACGCGCACCAGGAGGGCGACGAGCGGCTCGTCGGGCGGGGTCCGCAGCGCGCACCGGCGCAGGTCCTCGACCATGTCGTCGACCTGGCCGAGCGCCAGGCCCGCCTGCGCCTGCAGCCGCACGACGTCGGCGAGCAGGTGCGCCGTGGCGGCGTCGTCCAGGTCCGGGACCGCGGGCACGAGGTCACGGGCGTCCCGGCCGAGGTCCCGGGCGCGTGCCGCGTCGCCGTCGCGCAGCGCGTCCCGGCCGCGGGCGAGCAGGTCCTCGGCGTCGACGACGTCGATCCGCAGGCCGTCGGTCGGCAGCCGGTAGCCGCCCGGCGCCGCCTCGATGGCGAACCCGAGCCGCCGCGCGCGCGAGACGAGCGCCTGCACCGCGCCGGCGGCGTCGTCGGGCGGGACGCCCTCCCAGACGTCCTCGACGAGCGCCGCGGAGGACACGGCGCGGCCGCGGGCGTCGACGAGCGCCCCGACGAGCGCGACCAGGCGGTCCCCGCGGACGGGGCGGCCGTCGACGGCGAGCGCCCCGAGCGTCGTGATCTGCACGGGGACAGCATCGCGCACGGGGGCGACACGGGGAGCGCCCGGGGGCCGGGACGCCGCCGTCTGGACCGTTCGGGTGCATGTCCGGACGCTCTTCGGCCGCCCGTCTGGCGTGTCGCGGCGGGCGTTCCCGACGAACCGGGCGCCGCGGGTGTGGACTGCCATGTGGAGTGGCCTGTGGGTGCCGGATGAGTGCCTGTGGATGCCTGTGCACGGCCCCGCATCGACGCTGGTCGGGGGCCGTGTCAGTGGTCGGCGGTAGCCTGGAACTTCTCCACAGGGTGAAGAATGACACGCTTGTCACTACAACCCCTAGTGGTCCATTGCGTGTGGGACCCCTAGGTGTAGTGTCTAGTCACGACGCAGTGGGGGAACCGGCTCCTAGGCTTTATGTCCGATTCGGGCCCGGTTCATCTCTCGCATCCGGCCCGGAGACGGGCCCACCAGCATCAGGAAGAACGCTTCGCGAACGCTCCGGGGGGAGCTTCCGCAGGCAGGACGAGCGGACAGGACATTGGGGAGCCCACGATGACGATCACGGTCTACAGCAAGCCGGCGTGCGTGCAGTGCAACGCGACCTACCGCGCGCTCGACAAGCTCGACGCCGAGTACACGGTCGTGGACATCAGCGAGGACGCCGACGCGCGTGACTACGTCATGTCGCTCGGTCACCTGCAGGCTCCCGTCGTGATCGTCGACGGCGAGCACTGGTCGGGCTACCGCCCGGACCGCATCAAGGCGCTCGCCGACCGCCTGGCCACCGCGGTCGCCTGACGGTCGCAGGGCGATCGCCCTGCACAGACTCCCCGGGCCGGCGCTGGTGACTGCCGCGCCGGCTCGGCGGGCTCGCCGCAGCGACAGCACGACCCGAGCGAGGGGATCCGACCGATGAGCTCCCTGGTCTACTTCTCCTCCGCCTCGGACAACACCCACCGATTCGTGCAGAAGCTCGGTCTGCCGGCCCAGCGCATCCCGTTGCGGCCGACAGACCCGTTCCTGCACGCCTCGGAGCCCTACGTGCTGATCCTGCCGACGTACGGCGGAGGCAACGAGGGTGGCGCAGTACCCCGGCAGGTCATCAAGTTCCTCAACGACGAGGACAACCGTGCGCTGATCCGCGGCGTCATCGCGGCCGGCAACACCAACTTCGGCGAGGCCTACTGCATCGCAGGGGACATCATCGCGGCCAAGTGCCGGGTCCCCTACCTGTACGGGTTCGAGCTCATGGGAACGAACGAGGACGTCACAGCCGTCCGTGAGGGATTGGGAAGATTTTGGCAGCGACAGTCGCAGATACCCGCGTAGAGACGTCGGGACTGGATTACCACGCCCTCAACGCCATGCTGAACTTGTATGGCGCGAACGGCGAGATCCAGTTCGACAAGGACCGTGAGGCGGCGCGGGCGTACTTCCTGCAGCACGTCAACCAGAACACGGTCTTCTTCCACGACCTCAACGAGAAGCTCGACTACCTCGTGGAGAACAAGTACTACGACCCCGAGGTCCTCGCGCAGTACGACCGCGCGTTCATCAAGACCTTGTTCGAGTACGCGTACTCCAAGAAGTTCCGCTTCCAGACGTTCCTCGGCGCATTCAAGTACTACACGTCGTACACGTTGAAGACGTTCGACGGGAAGCGGTACCTCGAGCGCTTCGAGGACCGGGTCTGCATGGTCGCCCTCGCGCTGGCGGAGGGGAACCAGGACTTCGCGATCTCCCTGGTCGACGAGATCGTCTCCGGCCGCTTCCAGCCGGCGACGCCCACGTTCCTCAACCTCGGCAAGGCGCAGCGCGGCGAGCCCGTCTCCTGCTTCCTGCTGCGCATCGAGGACAACATGGAGTCGATCGCGCGCGGCATCAACTCCGCCCTGCAGCTGTCCAAGCGCGGCGGCGGGGTGGCGCTCCTGCTCAGCAACATCCGTGAGCACGGCGCGCCCATCAAGCACATCGAGAACCAGAGCTCCGGCGTCATCCCCGTGATGAAGCTGCTCGAAGACTCGTTCTCGTACGCCAACCAGCTGGGTGCCCGCCAGGGTGCCGGCGCCGTGTACCTGCACGCGCACCACCCGGACATCTACCGGTTCCTCGACACCAAGCGCGAGAACGCCGACGAGAAGATCCGCATCAAGACGCTCTCGCTCGGCGTCGTCATCCCGGACATCACGTTCGAGCTGGCCAAGAAGAACGAGCCGATGTACCTCTTCTCGCCGTACGACGTCGAGCGCGTGTACGGGGTGCCCTTCGCGGACATCAACGTCACCGAGAAGTACTACGAGATGGTCGACGACGCGCGGATCAAGAAGACCAAGATCAGCGCCCGCGAGTTCTTCCAGACGCTGGCGGAGCTGCAGTTCGAGTCCGGCTACCCGTACGTGATGTTCGAGGACACGGTGAACCGGGCCAACCCGATCGCCGGCAAGATCACGCACTCGAACCTGTGCTCGGAGATCCTGCAGGTCTCGACCCCGTCGGAGTACAACGAGGACCTCTCGTACAAGACGGTCGGCCGCGACATCTCCTGCAACCTCGGCTCGATGAACATCGCGCTGTCGATGGACTCGCCCGACTTCGGCAAGTCCGTCGAGGTGGCCATCCGCGCGCTGACCGGCGTCTCCGACCAGACGGACATCGAGTCGGTCCCGTCCATCAAGAAGGCGAACGCCGGCGGGCACGCCATCGGCCTCGGCCAGATGAACCTGCACGGCTACCTGGCGCGCGAGCGCATCTTCTACGGGTCCGACGAGGGCCTCGACTTCACGAACATCTACTTCTACACGGTGGCGTACCACGCGATCCGTGCCTCGAACCTGCTCGCGCAGGAGCGGAAGCAGAAGTTCTACGGCTTCGAGGACTCCAAGTACGCGACCGGCGAGTACTTCGAGAAGTACATCGAGAAGGAGTGGAAGCCGAAGACGGCTCGCATCGAGGCACTGTTCGCCGAGGCCGGCGTGCACATCCCGACGCAGGACGACTGGCGCGCACTCGCCGAGCTCGTCAAGGAGCACGGCATCTACAACCAGAACCTCCAGGCCGTCCCGCCCACCGGGTCGATCTCGTACATCAACCACTCGACGAGCTCGATCCACCCGATCGCGTCGAAGATCGAGATCCGCAAGGAAGGCAAGATCGGCCGCGTCTACTACCCGGCGCCGTTCATGACGAACGACAACCTGGAGTACTACCAGGACGCGTACGAGATCGGCTACGAGAAGGTCATCGACACCTACGCCGAGGCGACGCAGCACGTCGACCAGGGCCTGTCGCTGACCCTCTTCTTCAAGGACACGGCGACCACGCGTGACCTGAACAAGGCGCAGATCTACGCCTGGCGCAAGGGCATCAAGACGATCTACTACATCCGCCTGCGCCAGCTGGCACTCGAGGGCACCGAGGTCGAGGGCTGCGTCTCGTGCATGCTCTGACCCTCACGCCGAACCTGAACGACACGAAGGAAGCAATCCGATGAGCGAGAAGCTCAAGCTCGTCAGCCGCGTCTCGGCGATCAACTGGAACCGCCTCGACGACGACAAGGACGCGGACGTCTGGGACCGCCTCGTCGGCAACTTCTGGCTGCCGGAGAAGGTCCCGGTGTCCAACGACGTGCAGTCGTGGGCCACGCTGACGGAGCAGGAGAAGACGCTCACCATGCGCGTCTTCACCGGCCTGACGCTGCTGGACACCATCCAGGGCACGGTCGGCGCGGTCTCGCTGATCCCCGACGCGATCACGCCGCACGAGGAGGCCGTCTACACGAACATCGCGTTCATGGAGTCGGTGCACGCCAAGTCGTACAGCTCGATCTTCTCGACGCTGTGCTCCACCAAAGAGATCGACGAGGCGTTCCGCTGGTCGGAGGAGAACGCGAACCTGCAGCGCAAGGCCGAGATCGTCATGGAGTACTACCGCGGCGACTCGCCCCTGAAGCGCAAGGTGGCCAGCACGCTCCTGGAGTCCTTCCTGTTCTACTCGGGCTTCTACCTGCCGATGTACTGGTCGAGCCGCGCCAAGCTCACCAACACGGCCGACCTCATCCGCCTGATCATCCGCGACGAGGCCGTGCACGGTTACTACATCGGCTACAAGTACCAGAAGGGCCTCGAGAAGCTGTCGGCGGCCGAGAAGGCGGAGCTCAAGGACTACACGTTCGAGCTCCTCTTCGAGCTGTACGACAACGAGGTCGAGTACACGCAGGACCTCTACGACGGGGTCGGCCTGACCGAGGACGTCAAGAAGTTCCTGCGCTACAACGCCAACAAGGCGCTGATGAACCTCGGCTACGAGTCGCTCTTCCCGCGCGACGAGACCGACGTGAACCCTGCGATCCTGTCGGCCCTGTCGCCGAACGCCGACGAGAACCACGACTTCTTCTCCGGGTCCGGCTCGTCGTACGTCATCGGCAAGGCCGTCAACACCGAGGACGACGACTGGGACTTCTGACCCGTCCGCCGGGTGCACACGAACGGCCGACCCTCTCGGGGGTCGGCCGTTCGGTCGTTCTGGGCCGTAGGCCGACTCTCGACCTTGCATGTCGACGGCGAAGGTTGCACACCCAGCACTGACGAGCGCTGCGTCGCTGAGGCGGCCCCTGGACAGCCACGCCACGAGAGCTTCCGTGCTCGCGACCTGGTCGCCGTAGGTGCGCCTGGCGGAGGGCACGGGCTACACCGTCACGACGACCTTCGCGCGGGCGTGCTCGACCTCGAGGTAGCGCAGGCCGTCGGCGGCCGAGGACAGGTCGAACGTCCGGTCGATGGCGGGGACGACGGTGCCCGCCTCCGCGAGCTCCCGCAGCGTGTCGAGGTGCACGGCGCCCGGCTCCGTCCGGAGCACGACGATCGTCTGCCGGATGAACGGCGCCATCGCCGTGCTCCGCACCAGCAGGCCGATGGGTCCGAGGAGCGTGCCGCCCTCGAAGACGCCGCCGCCGGACAGGATCAGCGTCCCCCTCGGCGTCAGGGCGCGGCGCAGGTCCCGCAGGGACCGGTTGGCGACGAGGTCGAGCAGGACGTCGTAGCGGTGCCCCGCCCGCATGGGGTCGTCGCGCGTGTAGTCGATCACGTGATCCGCACCCAGGGACCGCGCCAGCTCGACGTTGCGGGTGCTGCACACGGCGGTGACCTCGGCCCCGAGCGCCTTGGCGATCTGCACGGCGAACGTGCCCACCCCGCCGGACGCGCCGTTGATCAGCACGGTCTGCCCGGGCCCGACCCGGCCCGTCAGGCCCTGCAGGGCGGTCGTCGCCGCCAGCGGCATGGCCGCCGCCTGCTCGAACGTCAGGTTCGCCGGCTTGCGGGCCACCAGCCGCTCGGGCGCGCAGACGTACTCGGCGAGCGCGCCGTCGCACTCCCCGTACACCTCGTCGCCGATCCGCAGACCGACGACCCCGGCCCCGACGGCGTCGACCGTGCCGGCGAAGTCGGACCCGCGGATCGGCTCCTTCGGGGCGTGCCGGCCGAACTCGGACGAGAGGCGGGCTATGTACGGGTCGCCGCGCATGAGGTGCCAGTCGCGCGCGTTCAACGACGCCGCGCGCACCCGCACGCGGACCTCGCCGTCGGCGGGCACGGGCTCGTCGACGTCCTCGAGCGCGAGCGTGTCGGCCGAGCCGTACCGCGTCTGGACGATCGCCTTCATCGGACCTCTCCCTTACGTCGTAAGGCTGGTCTGACCAGCGTGGCTTACATCGTAAGGTTGGTCAAGCCCCGAGCTGGCGGTCCAGGCCGTCGAGCAGCAGGTCGAGCCCGAACTCGAACTCCGTCTGGTCGTCGCACCAGCCCAGCGTGGAGTCCGGGTCGTCGTGCGCGACCTCGCCCAGCATCGCCGCGAGGGACGGCAGGTCGGCGGCGAGCTCGGGCGGCAGCGCCGCGGCGTCCCCGCTGCCCGGGTCGAACAGCTCCTGGGAGAACCCGAGCGCCCGGCTGCCCAGGGCGTGCAGCGCATGGTGGGTGAGGTCGTAGGAGAATCCGCCGTCGTGCAGCATCCCGACCAGGCGGTCGTGGTAGCGCACCACTTCGAGGCTCATCGCGGTCCGGGTCGCCAGCAGGCGCGGCGCCCAGCGGTGCCGGAGCAGCACCTCGCGGGCGGTCAGGATCCGCTCGCGGACGGCACTCTTCCAGCCGTCGTGGGGGGCCAGCTGATCGACGGCGTCGTTGATCTCCCGAGCGACGAGGTCGACCGCGCCGTCGAGCAGGGCGTCCTTGTTGGCGACGTGGTGGTACAGCGACATCGCCTCGGCGCCGAGCTCGTCGGCGACCCGCCGCATGGTCACCGCATCGATGCCGTGGACGTCGGCGATGGCGATCGCCGTGAGGAGCACGCGCTCCCGACTCAGCGGCAGCCTCGGCTCAGGCGCCCGCGCCGGTTCGGCCGTCAACGACACCACCCCTCTCCTCCCCGGATCGTAAGGCGCGGACCGCTGATCGCCGTTCACTACGCATCGGTCGATGTCGACCCACCGATCCTGCTGGCTAGGGGCCGCTGGCAGCCGAGCGTCCCGAGGCGCTTGGACCGGCCGCGCGTTCCTGCGCGCGAGCGTTGCACCTTCCTCGTCAGTGCACGGCAGCGAGGACGACGCCGACGCCGACGAACAGGCCGCCGAACACCCGGTTCACCGTTCGTCGGCCCGACTCCTGCGCCGTGAAGCGCACGAGCCCTCGCGCCGCGCTCGCGAACAGGAACCACATGACCACGACGTCGACCGCGACAACGGTTGCCGCGACGACGGCGTACTGCGGGACGAGCGCCCGGTCGAGCCGCACGAACTGCGGCAGGAAGGCGAGGAAGAAGACGATCGCCTTCGGGTTGGTCAGGTTGACGAGGAGCCCGCGACGGAGCATCGACCACGCGGGCTCGCGGACCAGCTGCGCGACGCCGTCGACGCCGGCGTTCGACCGGAACTGACGCACGCCGAGGTAGACGAGGTAGGCGGCGCCGACGTAGCGGATCGCATCGAATGCCACCTGCGAGCGGCTGACCAGCGCACCCACGCCGGCGGCCACGATCGCGATGTGCACCAGGAGCGCGAGCTGCTGCCCCAGGATTCCCCAGATCGACCGCGTCCACCCGGAGCCCAGCGAGTTGGACATCGTGTTGACCGCCCCTGCACCAGGCGTGCTGGAGATGACGAGGCACGCGCCAACCAGCGCCAGCCAGAGGGAGAGGCTCACTCGCCGAGCGCCGGGACGATCACGGACAGAATCATGCCGCCTCATCGGCCACGAGGCGGAATCCGACGGTCGCCGTGCCACGTCGGTCCAGGCGTCTGGCCGCCGCGTCGCCGTACGTCGACACGCGGGAGGGTCGTGCCGGCTCGCCCGACGGCGGCCGCTCCGCGCTGGTTGTTCTCCCACTGTTCGCCGCGCGGCCTTTGACCGTATATGCGGCGTCGCCAGACTCTGCACCGTGAAACCTGGCATCTCGCGCACCGTCGCGCCCCTCGCCCTCCTGGCCACCGTGAGCGCGCTGGCCATCGCGCTCCCCACAACGGCGCAGGCGGTCGAGACGCCGCCCGCCGTCCGCATCACCGAGTGGATGTACAACCCGGTCCTCTCCGCGGGGGAGTACATCGAGATCACGAACCTCGGTGCCGCCCCGGTGAGCCTCGTCGGCTGGTCGTTCGACGACGACAGCAAGGCGCCCGGGACGGTGCCACTGGACAGCCTGGGCACCCTGGCGGTCGGCGAGTCCGCGATCATCACCGAGTCCTCGGCCTCGACGTTCCGCAGCGACTGGGGTGTCGACGCAGACGTCAAGGTCCTCGGGGTCAACACCACCAACCTCGGCCGCGCCGACGAGATCAACATCTTCGACCGGCCGGACCCGGTCGCCGACCTCGTCGACCGCCTCACGTACAACGACCAGGGCACCGGCACCGTCAAGGGTCCGCGCACGCAGGGGGTCGCCGGTGTCCCCACCAGCGAGGGTGCGCTCGGTGCGAACGACGCCTCGCAGTGGCAGCTCTCGGCCGTCGGCGACGCCGAGGCGTCCCGCGCGTCGATCACCGGCGACGTCGGCTCGCCCGGCACCAGCCGTTTCGCACCGCCGGCACCGCCCGCCGAGAGCTGGAGCCAGGTCCGGATCAACGAGGTCTCGTCGGACAACGGGGCGACGCCCGTCGGCGACGCGATCGAGCTCTACAACAGCGGCGCCACGGACGTAAGCGTCGCGGGCTGGCTGCAGATCGACAGCGGTCTCGCCAGCGCGGCCACCGCGCTCTCGGCGAAGCTGCCCGACGGCACCCCGACCACCGTCGTCCCGGCGCACGGCTTCGTGTACCTCGGCTCCACCAAGGGCCTGGGCAGCGGCGGCGACGGGGTGAAGGTGTACCTGCCCGACGGTCCGAACGGGACGGCCGGCACGCTCGTCGACTCCGTCACCTACACCGCCGGGCAGGCGGGCACGGACGAGACGAGCCCGATCGGCGCCGCCTCCTACGCGCGCTGCCCCGATGGATCCGGCAGTTTCGTCTCTCTGGCGACCAAGAGCTTCGGCGCTTCGAACGCCACCGCGTGCCAGACGCCGGTCACCCCGGGCGGCGGCACGGGTGGCCCGACGCTGAACTGCCAGCCTGAGGGCCCCTCTGGGACCGGCTCGCTCCCGACAACGGCGCTCACCCCCATCGCGTGGCCGGGCTCCGCGACGGTCGCCGTCGCGGACGCCCAGTGCGCGTGGAGGACCTCGACCGGGCCGGAGGGCCGCGACATCAGCGGCCTGGTCTTCGACCCGACCGACGCGAACGTCCTCTACTCGGTAAAGAACAAGAGCTGGGTCTTCCGCCTGGTGAAGCAGAACGGGCTCTGGGTCTCCGACACCAGCAACGGCTGGGGAGCCGGCAAGGAGATCTTCTTCCCGGGCGGCACCGACCCTCTGACGAACCAGCCCGACTCCGAGGGTCTGACGGTCGGCCCGGACGGCGCGCTGTACGTCACGACCGAGCGCAACAACGCCGCGAACGACGTCCCGCTGAACTCGATCCTGCGGTTCGACCCGACGCAGGCGGGCACGCAGCTCGTCGCGACCGACCAGTGGAACCTGACGGCCGACTTCCCTGAGCTGCACGCCGGCAACAAGACCGAGGCGAACCTCGGGTTCGAGGGCGTCGCGTTCGTCCCGGACAGCTACCTGGTGGCCAACGGGTTCGTCGACGCCACCGGCGCGACCTACACGCCGAGCAGCTACCCGTTGCACGGCACCGGGCTGTACTTCGCGGCACTCGAGAACGACGGCAAGCTCTACGCCTACGCGCTCAACAGCGACCACACCTTCCACCGTGTCGCGGTCGTCGACACGGGGATGGGTCACGTCATGGACGTGCAGTACGACGCCGACGCGAAGCGGATCTGGGCCCTGTGCGACAACACCTGCGGGGTCGCGTCGACCGTGCTCAAGGTCAGCGCGACCGGCACGATCGTCCCCGACGTCGCCTACAGCAAGCCGGCGAGCCTGCCGGTGGACAACATCGAGGGCTTTGCGCTCGCGCCGAGCTCGACCTGCGTCGACGGCACGAAGGAGGTCGTCTGGTCCGACGACGGGGTGTGGGGCACCGGCGTCGGGACCCCCGGCGAAGGGCACGCGCTGTACAGCGGCCGAATCAGCTGTGACCTGGGCCTGGGCGGTCAGGGCGTGCCGGGACCGGCCGCGTGGGATCGCGGAAAGGTCTACACCACGGGCGACAAGGTCACCTACAGCGGCAAGGTGTTCCGGGCCCAGTGGTGGACCTCCGGCGAGGTCCCGGGCAGCACCGCGTACGGCTCCTGGGAGGAGCTCGCGACGGCCGCCGACGGCACCGCGATCTGGACCCCGTCGCGGGTGTTCACGACCGGCGATGTCGTGGTCTACAACGGCAAGAAGTACAAGGCGGCGTGGTGGACGCGTAACCAGGTTCCTGGCGGTGTGGGAGGCCCGTGGAGCGAGATCGCGGCACCCGTCCCGGCCGGCTCGCTCCCCGCGTGGAGCGCGGCGTCCGTCTATCTCGGCGGCGAGACGGTGACCTACCTGGGGCACACGTACCAGGCGCAGTGGTGGACGTCCGGCGTCGCCCCGGGCACCGCGTGGAGCGCCTGGAAGCTCGTCGGCTGACAGCACCGGTTCCGGCAGGGGGGCTCCACCGTGCGCGGTGGAGCCCCCTGTGTGTGTGCGGACGCCGTCGCCCCTCGGGTGCCGCGTTCGTCGGCCGTTCGGCTGTTCGGGCTGGCGCTGGTGGCGATGGATGCGTTGATGGTCTGGTGGGCCGATGCGCGCCGGCTCGGCGAGCCCTGGGCCGAGTTCTAGTGAGGCGGCCCGCCGTAATTTATGCTGCTGACCTGCGGGTAAGCCAGCGCTTCTGTGTTGTGCGTTCGTACCGAGCCGCCGCGTCAGAGCGGTCGCGGCGGGAGCGAAGTCGCTGACTCACCCGCTACCCCAGCGTGGGAACATCGCGGCGTCGACGTTGCCGGTACGTCGTGAAGACCAGCCCACTCGGGACGTGGTCGCCCCAGCATCCATCCGGGTCGGGCGCCTTCAACTGTGAGCCCATCCACAGGAGGCCCGCTAGACGCGGAGATCTCCTCTGTCGGTTCGCGGAAGTTACCCCAACCGCCGCGTTCGGCTCAAAACGCCATAAACCGGCTGAAGTTCACCCATTCAGGCAGGTGAAACCCCCTGTGAGTCCGATGTGAGCGCTGCCACGATGGCGACTAAGAGCGCCACCGCCGTGAGCTGGGAGTTCGCCATGATCCGCAGGCCCTGGCGCCGCGCACTCGCGCTCGCCGTGACCCTTGTCATTCCGTTGGCGCTGATCGCATCGTCCGCGTCCGCGGCTGACGGCGACATCCTCCTGACGCCTCCCTCGACCGAGATCTTGGCGGACGGCACACCACCGACCTGTACCGACGACGGTGTACCACCGACCATCCCGGACCTGCCTCACATGACATGGCAGGTCAACCCGGAGTTCGACGGACCCGGTGAGTACGTCCTGACCTGGTTCCCGGACGCGGGATACACCTTCGGTGCCGACCCCGACAACGTGGGTGGCTGGGGCTTGGAGCCCGACGGTGGCGCCTTGTCAGGTGCGTTCGTGGTGGAGCCCGCCATCGACCCGTGCCCGACCGAGCCGAGTCACGCTGACGTCGGGATCGACTTCAACCGCGCGACGGCCTGTGGTCAGACGGACTCGGTGTTCATCCAGTACTTCGAGGGCGGCCAGTCCACCCTTGTCGGGGCCACATTCCCCGGCTTCGACCAGACGCCCGGCACGCACACGGTGGTCTTCACCGTGATCGACGGGTACCTGTTCGCACCGAACGGCGACGACCCGGATCAGGTGGGTGTGGTCAGCGAGGACCGCAAGACCTTCGCGTTCACGTACACCCTGAACCAGCAGCCCCCTTGCCCGCCAACGACGACGATCATCCCGGTGCCCTCGCAGTTCGCCGCAGCACCGACAGCCCCGACGTGCGAACAAGCTGGTGCCCTGCCGACGTTCGGGACGGTCCCGAACGTGGCCTGGAAGATCACACCGAGCTTTCACGGTCCGGGTGCGTACGTGCTGACTGTGACGCCGAATGTCGGGTACGCATTTGAGCTGGGCAACCTGCCTGCGGGCTGGGGTGTGGAGCCAGGCGGCACCGAAATCTCCCGCACCTTGGTAGTGACGGACGCGATCGGGTTCCAGAGCGTGGACCCCTCTGCCCCGTGCTACTCGCCTTCCTTCCGGGTGTATCCCGCGACGCCCGTCGCCGATGACCAGTGCGGGACCGCCAACGACCGGTACGTCCTGCCGGCGAATACCGAGTCCATCGCCTACCGCTACGACAGGGCCGGTCACGTCATCGCAACGATCATTGCTCCGCTCACCACTTGGGGCACTTTGCCGCCCAACTGGCTGGACAACGGGCTCGAAACGGCAACCTATGTCGGTCAAAGTTCCGACTTCACGGACGTGGCCTGCGGCCCCATCGTGATCCCAGTGAAGCCGTTCCTCTCGGCGGCACCCACACCGCCGACGTGCGACACGGACGGCACCATGCCGAACTTCGATGCGGCACAGCCAGAACACTTCACGACGCAGATCGCCCCCACCTTCAACGGCCCCGGTGGGTACGTCCTCACCGTCACACCGAAGCCGGGCTACGCGTTCGACGCCAACAACCTGCCTGCGGGCTGGGGGTACGAGCCTCAGAGCGGAGCGATCTCCCGTGCGCTGACCGTTGGCGCAGCCACCCATGTCACGCAGAGCACCGACCCACAGGCCCCGTGCTTCCAGGCTGCGTCGCCCGCACCCACGCCGAGTGCCTCAGTTCCCGTGTCCCCATCACCGGCGCCCACCACGACGAGTGCAGCGATCACACCGCCGGCAACGGACGCAGGGCTCACGGCTGCGAACCGGGGGACGGTCTCAGCAACCGGCTCCTTCGTGCCAGGCGGCACCGTCACCGTGAACGTCGGCACGCAGTACGCCGGGCAGACGGAGTACGCGTTCGTCTACTCGACCCCGACCGCCCTGGGCGCACATGTCGTGTCTTCTGCGGGCACGTTCACGGTGGTCCTGCCGACCACGTTGCCTGCGGGGACGCACACCATCGCTGTCCTTGACTCGACAGGCACGGTCATCGGGTGGGTGCAGATCGCGGTGTCCGATCCGGCGGCGCTGGCTACCACTGGGAGCGAGGCGGGGGACGTGTTCCTGCTCGCTGTGCTCGTCACCGCGCTCGGGGCGTTCTTGATCCTCGAGCAGCGTCGACGTCCGCGTCTGGTCCGGGCGGCGCACGCCCGGCGGTAAGGAACCATCACAAGTCCGTCGACGACTGCGGGCCAGCCCAGGGGTCCCGGGTGCTGGCCCGCGGTCGTATTCAGTGCTCTGATGCGATCACGGTCGAGGTCGCCTGCGACGCCGTGAGTAGGTTGGCGCTGGCGCTGTACTCCAGTGACCGTGTCGAGGTGTGGGTAGCGGCGGTCGCCTGGCACACGTCCCCTACCAGCGCGAACGCCTGGTCGCCGACGCGCCACCGCGACCGCCGCGTTGGCCTTCCGGGCGCGCACCGTGGCGTCGCGCCACGAGTTGCTCCCCCGGATGCAACGTGCGGTGGTTGCATGACAGCGAACCTGGGTGACCCGCACAAGCGCATCAGCCAACACGGGGTCGGCCGTTCGGTCGTTTCCCCTAGGGACCTCCCGGACGGCTGAGCGCGCGACCCCGCGAGCGGCCGGCGCGATGGAGATGTGGCAGGCCATCGCCAGCGCCGGGTTCGGCGTGGTGTTCACCTTGATCGGCCTGGTCATGGCGTTGTCGGCACCGGCCTGGTCCGTGGTCTGGCACTTCCCGCTCGCCGGGGACCGTCTCGGTGCTCAGCATCCGGGAGCTCGGCAGGCGATCCACCGAGCGGTTAGATGAGGCAAGCCTCACCTGAATTGTGACTCTGACCTGCGAGTAAGCCGGCCCGTCCTCCCTATGCACGGGAGGCGCGACGGGTCTAGCGTCGGGAGGAATGTGCGCCCGTCCCCCACGGAGGTCGTCATGAGCACCCTGATGGACATGCCCGCCGTCGCCGAGTGTTCGGTCGCCGGTTGTTCGTACAACGACCACTCGCACTGCCACGCGGCCGCCGTGAACATCGGTGGCGTCGGCGGAGACGCGCAGTGCACCACGTTCTTCCCGCTCAGCACCAAGGGCGGCCTCGACAAGGTCATCACCCACGTCGGCGCCTGCCAGCGCGCCGAGTGCGTGCACAACTCGGCGCTCGAGTGCGCTGCCGAGTCCATCCGCGTCGGAGCGGGTCACGAAGAGGCCGACTGCCTGACCTTCGCCCCCCGCTGATCCCACGAGCGACACGACGGCCGCCCCGGAGACCGCGGCGGCCGTCGTCGTGTCTGGCATCAGGGGTGCGTCGCGACCTCGACAAGGTCGCGGATGAGCACGGCGGCGGCGGGCACCAGCTCGCGCTCGCCGGGCACCAGGGACGGGTCCTTGGCGCGCAGCGCGGCCGCGTCGTCCAGGGCGGCGAGCGGGTCGACATCCGTCGCCTGCAGGAACGCGGCGAGCAGGGCGCGGGCCGCCTGCGAGTAGACGCCGCCGGCGTCGACCGCCACCTCGGCGATGATCAGCGCGGTGAGCGAGACGTCGAGCTCGGCGGTGCCGGTGCGCGCGTTGGCCCAGTCGACCAGCGCGGGTCCGTGGCTCTCGGTGAGGATCACGTTCCCGGGGTGCAGGTCGAGGTGCATGATGGCCGGCCCGGAGCTGACCAGGGGCCACGAGTCGGGCTCGTCCGGCCCCCAGTTGTGGGGCGGGGTGATGGCGTGCAGGCGGGCATGCAGGTCCGTGAGGATCGCGGCCGCGTCGGGGATCGAGACCTCACCGGCCGCCAGCGCCTGGAGCAGGGTCGGTCCGTGCAGGCGCTCCATGACGAGGTCGGGTCCGCTCGCCTGGAGGACGGCGGGAGCGGGGAAGCCGTGCGCGACGACGTGGCGCAGGAGCTCCACCTCGGGCGAGGCGTCGCGCCCCGAGCGATAGCGGCGCAGGACGTGCTGCTCGTCGAGCGCGAAGACGTCGGCGGTCTCGCCGGCGGCGATCAGCGGGCCGGGCTCGTCGGCGGCGGCCAGCGCGGCGTCGACGGTCGGGAGGGGGTGGTCGACGGGGACGGTCGAGCGACGGTCCGGCTGCGTGGGAAGGTCGGGTGCAACGTCGTGCGGGTGGTTCTCAGCGGCCCCGGCCGCCCTCTGTTCCGAAGGCGTCGCGGGATCGCTCGGAGCGAGTCCGGCGGAGTTCATGGATCGACGGTAGACGCATTCGCCCGAGATGTCCCCCATCGACTACCAAGAGGTCCCTGACCTGCGCTTGACCTCCCGGACACCTGTCGGCGACTCGGCGGCTCAGGGTCGGGAGACCCGCTCGAGCGTCTGGAGCGCCTGCTCGTGGGTGGCCGGGAGCGCCTCTACCCAGACGCGGACCGGCTGTCGCGCGGAGGCTCGGACGTCCAGCAGCTCGCACCGCCGGGCGATCTCGAGGTGGAGCTTCTCGAGAGGCGGGTGCGGATCCTCGTCGGCGCGCGCCAGGATCGCGAACACCCCGCCGCCCAACGTCGCCATCGGGTGGCCCTCGCCGTACGTCGTGGTCAGCGCGGCACCGACCGCGGCGGACCGCGCGGCACGCGTGAAGGGGTCGACGGTGCCGACGGCCACGTCGACGAGCACGAGGTGGTGGCCGAGGTCCGCGACCGTCCGCGCGCGTTGCGTCGGGAGCGCGGCGTCGCGGTACGTCTCCGCGAGGCGGATGGCGAGGTACTGCCGGCTGGGCAGTCCCGACTCGGGGTCGAGCGCGGTGCCGAACGCCATGGTGCCGGCCTGGGCGTCGGCCCAGCCCTCGCAGAGGGAGCGCAGCACCGTCATCGGCGGCTCGTCGGCGCCGAGAGTGCGATACAGGCAGGAGAGATCGTCCATGGTCTCGCCGATGCCGACGCCGTCGTACCCGCGCGCCCGGCCGAGCTCGGCTGCCGCGAGGTCGGGATCGCCGGCGGCCAGCAGCGCGGTCGCGAGTGCGTCGACGGCGGGGTGGTACCAGTCGGCCGGGCGCAGCCAGACGGAGCCGACGCTCTCGTCGCGCCAGCGGTCCCGCAGCGCTGCTGGCAGCACCCCGTCCGGGCCCGGCAGCGCGGGCAGGGCAGCGTTTTTCGACCCTGGGTTCATCGTCACACCGGATGAGAGGCCGACAGATGTCGGCCATGACGCCGGTCTACCTCTTTTCACCCGGTGAATTTCACCCTGCTTATGTCGAAACGCCGCATATGGCAGGCTGTGCATCCGTACAGGGAAGCCGACGGGAGTGTTCGTGTCAGCAAGCGCGGAGCTCGACAGCGGGGTCGTGGGCGATGCGGAGCTCATCGCGTCTGCCCGTTCCGGCGACGCCGCCGCGCTCGGCGCGCTCTACGAACGACACTCCGGGGCTGCGTGGGTGGTCGCACGGCAGTACTCCGACTCCCCGGCCGACGCCGACGACGTCGTCGCCGACTCGTTCGCCGCGGTGTTCGGGGCGCTCCAGCGCGGCAGCGGGCCCGAATCCGCGTTCCGCGCCTATCTCTTCACGGTCGTGCGCCGGGTGGCGGGACTGCGGCGCGAGAAGGCACGTCGCGTCCAGCCGACGGACGATATCGCCGTCCTTGAGGCCGGGACGGCGCTGGCCGGGACGGCCGAGGAGCCGGCGCTCGCGGGCTTCGAGCGGGGGGTCGTCGCGCGCGCCTTCCACTCGCTGCCCGAACGGTGGCAGGCCGTGCTGTGGCACACGGAAGTCGAGGGACTCAGCCCGGCGGAGATCGCCCCGACCCTGGGACTGACCGCCAACGGTGTGGCTGCCCTGGCGTATCGCGCGCGGGAGGGCCTGCGACAGGCGTACCTGCAGGAGCACCTGCAGGATCCGCTCACCGAGGGCTGCCGGTCGGTCGCGGGCAAGCTCGGGGCATACGTGCGCGGTGGGCTGGGCACGCGCGAGACCGCGCAGGTCGACGCGCATCTGGAGACCTGCGGGATATGCCGTGGCCTGGTGCTCGAGCTCGGGGACGTCAACCACGGCATGCGCGCGGTCATCGCGCCTCTGGTGCTCGGGTTCGCGGGGCTCGCTGCGCTGGGCGGGCTGCTGCCGTTCGGCGGGGGGACCGCGGCGGGAGGCGCGGCCGCGGGTGCCGGCGGTTTCGGCACGGGCGGTGTCGGGGCTGGCGGTGGTGCGGCGGCCGCAGGCGGAGCGGCTGCCACCCCTGTTGCCGCTGGGAGCGCCGGGGCGGCTGCTGCCACCCCTGTTGCCGCTGGGAGTGCCGGGGCGGCTGCTGCCACCCCTGTCGCCGCTGGGAGTGCCGGAGCGGCTGCTGCCACCCCTGTTGCCGCTGGGAGTGCCGGAGCGGCTGCTGCCACCCCTGTCGCCGCTGCGAGCGCCGGAGCGGCTGCTGCCACCCCTGTCGCCGCTGCGAGCGCCGGAGTGGCTGCTGCCACCGGTGTCGCCGCTGCGAGCGCCGGAGCGGCCGGTACCGGGACGCTCGGGGTTGTCGTCGCCGCCGGGGCGGCTGGTGGTGCCGCCGCGGCTAGCGGCGCGGCGGCGTTCCTMGCGGCGATCCCCACKGGCGCGGCCGCGGTCGCCGTGGGCAGCGTCGCGCTGGCAGCGGTCGCCGCGGTCAGCGTGGTCCAGCTGCTCGGCGCCCCCGGCGACTCGGCCGATGCCCCGCCGACGCCGTCCTCGAGCGAGACGCCGAGCTCGGACGCTCCCGACCCGTCGTCGGCCGCGGGGGCGCTCGTGGGCCCGCAGCCCACCGACATCCCGACCATGGACTCGACCGCTATCGCGCCCATCCCGGAGCCGACGGATCTCGAGAACGCCGACGGCACCGCGCTGGACGACTCGGCCACGGGAACCGTGACCGCCGACCCGCCGATCACGCAGACGACGGACCCGGTCGTCCCGGCGGACCCGGTCGTGCCGACGGACCCGGTCGTCCCGACGGACCCGGTCGTCCCGGCGGCCCCGGTCGTCCCGACGGACCCGGTCGTCCCGACGGACCCGGTCGTGCCGACGGACCCGGTCGTGCCGACTGACCCGGTCGCCCCGACGACCCCTGGTAGACCCGACCGACCCGGTAGACCCGACCGACCCGGTCGCCCCGACCAACCCGGTCGACCCGACCCACCCGGTCGAGCCGACCCGCCCGGTCGACCCGACGGAACCGGAAGACCCGACGTACCCCGCAGGCCGTGACGGTCGAGCTCTCCCGGGCGGGCCGTCGCTCTAGGCGGGGCCCGCTGCCCGCGAACTGTCGTTCGGCCGGCACAAAAATGGCCAGGCCGTGGCGGCCGATCTCGTCGCCGCCCGCTGGCGTGACGCTGGACGGTGTGTGGCGGCTGCTGCGGGTCTCGATCGACGAGTCGTACGACCGGGAAGACGGCGTGGCCGCCTTCGACTCCCCGCGACCGGGTGGCGGGCGGGCAACTCGCTGGGCACGGACGCCAAGGCGTTCCAGCAGGTCACGCTCGCGTGCGACGTGAGCTCGCTGACCGCGACGACCAGTACCTCGTCGGGGCGATCACGCTCCGGTCCACTCCGGCCGGCGACGTCGGGGCGCCCGCGGCCGGCTGATCAGACGACGGCGGCCGTGACCGCCTCGGTCACCGGCACGTCCCCGCCGACCAGCTCGAGCACCAGCTGCGCGGACCGCGGCTCGTGGAGCAGCGCCTCCAGCACGGCCGCGACGTCCGCGCGCGGCACCGAGCCGCGCGCAACCGACGGCTCGAGCGCTACGGTCCCGACGGCGGGGTCGTCGGTGAGGGCTCCGGGGCGCAGGATCGTCCAGGCGAGCTCGCGCGCCTGCAGGTCCTGCTCGGCCGCCCGCTTGGCGACGAGGTACGCGGCGAACACCTCGTCGGTGCCGGGCGGCGGTGGCGCGCCGGCGCCCATCGACGAGACGAGCACGTACCGGCGGACGCCGGCCTGTTCGGCGCCGTCCGCCAGGAGCGCGGCCGCCGCGCGGTCGACGGAGTCCTTGCGGGCGATGCCGCTGCCCGGGCCCGCCCCGGCGGCGAACACGACTGCGTCGGCACCGGCGATCGCCTCGGCGACGTCGCGCGCGTTGGCTCGTTCGAGATCGAGCACGACCGCCTCCGCGCCGTCCGCGACGACGTCGTCGACGTGACCGAGCTGCCGGACGAGTGCGACGGGAACGTCCCCCCGCGCGCTCAGGGCGCGGGACAGGTGGCGGGCGACCTGCCCGTGGCCCCCCGCGATCGCGATGCGCATGTACTCCACGGTAGGCACGCGGACGAGGACCGGCGACCGGGGGCGCGCTGCCGGGCTCCGCAGCCCCCAACGGGGCCCGGCAGCGCTGGTCCTCAGCCGACATCCCCCGGGTCGGCGAGGACGTCGAGGAGCCGCAGGTGGCTGAGTCGGTCGCCCAGGCGGTGCACGTCGTCGGACCCGGCCGGGGCCAGTGACAGCGCGGTGTACGTGTCCGCGCCGGGGATCATCTCGGTCGCGAACTCGCGCAGCACCTCGGCCACCTCGGCCAGGTCACCCGGCGCGTGGGCGGAACCCGGCGGCAGGCTCACGTACAGGACGAGCCCGGGTTGCGGGCGGGGCAATGGGGTGGGCAGCGAGGCTGGCAGTGCCATGGGGTGTCTCCGGGGTGCGCGGTCCGCGGCGCCCGTGGACGGGCTGCGGTCTGATCGAGGGCCTGGTGGATCAGGACCGATGACACGCGCACGGATACGCGGCGACGAGGCGCGGCGCAGACGTGGTCATGACCGGACTGTCGCACGATCGCTCGCCGACACCAAGGGAGATTCGTCGGTATCCCAGGGGGTGGGACGAGCTAGACGACCCCGTACAGCCGGTCGCCCGCATCGCCGAGGCCCGGCACGATGTACGCCTTGTCGTTGAGCCGCTCGTCCACGGCCGCGACGACGACGGACACGTCGGCCCGGTCGCCCACGAACTTCTCGACGACCGCGAGCCCTTCGGGCGCGGCGAGCAGGCAGACGGCCGTCACGTCGCGCGCGCCGCGCTTCAGCAGGTAGTCGATCGCGGCGACGAGCGTGCCGCCGGTGGCGAGCATGGGGTCGAGCAGGAAGCACTGGCGACCCGAGAGGTCGTCCGGGAGCCGGTTCGCGTACGTGATGGCCTCGAGGGTCTCCTCGTCTCGCTGCATGCCGAGGAAGCCCACCTCGGCGGTGGGCAGCAGGCGGGTCATGCCGTCGAGCATGCCGAGCCCGGCGCGCAGGATGGGGACGACGATCGGGCGCGGGTCGGCCAGCTTCACCCCAGTGGTCGCGGTGACCGGCGTGACGATGTCGACGGCCTCGACGTGCACCTCGCGCGTCGCCTCGTAGGCGAGCAGTGTGACCAGCTCGTCGACCAGGAGCCGGAAGGTGGGGGACGCCGTGTTGACGTCGCGCAGGACGGTGAGCTTGTGGGCGACCAGGGGGTGGTCCGCGACGTGCAGGCGCATGTGCTCAACCTACCGGCCTCCCGCCGCTGGGTTGCGGGCTGCGGCCTGCGCGATGATGCCCCCATGACCTCGCCCGTGACCGAGCCGCGCCGTCCCGAGCAGCCGGCCGACGCGTGGGCGATGGGGCTCGCGCTCGACGAGGCCCGTCGAGCCGTTCTCACGGACGACGTCCCCGTCGGCGCGGTCGTCGTCGGGCCGCAGGGCCAGGTGGTCGGACGAGGGCGCAACACGCGCGAGGCGCACGCCGACCCGACCGGGCACGCGGAGATCCTCGCGCTGCGCTCCGCCGCGGACACCCTCGGGCGCTGGCGGCTGGACGACTGCACCCTCGTCGTGACCCTGGAGCCGTGCCTCATGTGCGCGGGCGCCACGGTGCTGGCCCGGATACCGCGGCTCGTGCTCGGCGCGTGGGACCCGAAGGCCGGGGCGTGCGGGTCGCAGTGGGACGTGGTGCGCGACCGGCGGCTCAACCACCGGGTCGAGGTGGTGGGCGGCGTGCGGGCGCAGGAGTGCGGGCTGCTGCTGCAGCGGTTCTTCGAGGCCCACCGGACCTGACTCAGCGCGGCGTCGGCAGCGTCTCGGCCAGGTCCGTCAGGGTTTCCGAGGTCCCCGCGTCGAGCGTCACCGCCGCGTACTTATCTCCGCGGGTGGCGCCCCGGTTCACGACCACCACGGGCTTGCCCGTCTGCGCCGCGTGCCGCACGAACCGCAGGCCGGACTGCACGGTCAGCGACGAGCCGGCGACCAGCAGCGCGTCGGCGGCGTCGACCATCGCGTACGCCCGCTCCACCCGCTCGCGCGGAACGTTCTCGCCGAAGTACACGATGTCGGGCTTGAGCATCCCGCCGCAGGCGCTGCAGGCGGCGACGACGAAGCCGCTGGTCTGCTCGATGACGGCGTCGGCGTCGGGCGCGATCTCGATGTCCGCGACCGCTGTGGCGAAACCCGGGTTGAGGGTGTCCAGCCGGGTGGCCAGCTCGGCGCGGGAGATCGCCGTGCCGCACGACAGGCAGCGGACGCGGTCGTACCGGCCGTGCAGGTCGATCACGTGCCTGGATCCCGCCGCCTCGTGCAGCAGGTCGACGTTCTGCGTGATCAGGCCCGTCACGACGCCGCGGGCCTCCAGCGCCGCGAGCGCCCGGTGCCCGGCGTTCGGCATCGTCCGGTGCACGTGCCGCCACCCGACGTGGTTGCGGGCCCAGTAGTGCCGGCGGAAGGCCTCGTCGCCCGTGAACTGCTGGAACGTCATCGGGGTGCGCGGCGGGGAGTCCGGCCCGCGGTAGTCGGGGATGCCGGAGTCCGTCGAGACCCCCGCGCCCGTGAGCGCCGCAAGACGGTGGCCGGCGAGCACCTCGACGACGTCGGCCAGAGAGCCGGCGGTCATCGGGACGGCGTCGGGGGTAGTGCTCACCGGTCCACCGTACGACGCCGATTCGGAGGCAGGGCCCTCGACCAGGTACCCTTCTCGCCGAGGTAGCGTGTCCGAGCGGCCTAAGGAGCACGCCTCGAAAGCGTGTGTGGGTGAAAGTCCACCGTGGGTTCAAATCCCACCGCTACCGCCAGTCGAAGGGCCCCACCCGCAGGATCCTGCGCGTGGGGCCCTTCGTCGTTCCTCGGTCATTGAAAACTCGCCGGACTCGCCGACGAGCCCGGCGCCGCGGGGAGCGCGGCAGGATGATCGTGCTGTGAACGCCGAGGAAGCGAGCGTGACGATCGATCGGGCCGATGCCACCGCCCTGATCGGAGTCTTGGCGAACATCGCCGGCCATGCGGCCGCCGGCGATGTGACGCCGGAAGCGATGGCGCACCTGCAACGACGTCTGGCTGCCGACCTCGGCGTCCGCACCTCGGCGTCCCTCGATGAGCTGCTGAGCATGATCAATCAACGCCTCCGGCGCGCGCTGGAAGAGCCCGCGTAGTCGGGAGCTCACAGCCTCGAAGTGTCCCCACCCGCTGAGAGGTAGGGAGACGATGCATTTACGCCGCCGACCCGGGCGCGACGGCCAGTCCCGGTCGGTCGCACTCGAGCTCGAGCAGCAGTCCCGCCCAGCCGCCGGTCAGGACGTCCACAGGCTGCGCGACGTCGGTCCCCAGTCGCGCGGCGACGTCGCGGGCGGCCGCCAACGAGGATCGCCGACCGGTCCGGGCGTGGGCGGCGAGCGCCCGGTGTGCCCGGTGGAGCGGGCCGGCCGCCGTCGGGGTCGGCGGTGCGGCGTGGCCGCTGCGGGCCGACCACAGCAGCGCGAGGTCGAAGGCGAGCGGGTCGCCGGTGAGGGTGGCCACGCGGTCGAGGAACCAGGCGACGTGAGCGGCGCGGGTGGCGTCGGCCATCGACCACGCCGGTCCGTCGACGTCCAGCGACCGCAGGACGCGGCGCAGGTCGCGCGGCTCCGGGGTTGGTTCGGTGTCGGTCGCGACGAAGGCGTCGCGGAACGTCCGCAGCGAGGCGTACCGGCGCGTCGGATCCGTCGACAGTGCCCGGCGCAGGACGCGCTCGAGCGCAGGCTGGGCCACGGCACCGACCGCGACGAACGGGCGCGGCCGGTCCTCGACGAGCCGGCGCAGAGCCTCGTCGCGCTCGCACGCGAGGTCGAGCGGCGCGGCGCCGGCCACGAGGCGGAAGACCATGGCCGCCACCGCGTACTGCTCGGCGGCGGCGTCGAGCGGGGGCGTCGGTGTGCCGGCGCGGAGAGCCGCTGCGGCCGACGGGTCGAGGTACTCGCCGCCGCCCGGGCGGGGCGGGGGTGCGGAGCCCGTGCTTGCGAGCCCGAAGTCGACCAGCGTCACGCGGCCGTCGGGACCGACCAGCACGTTGCCGGGGTGGACGTCGCCGTGCAGGACGCCGCGACCGTGCAGGGCGACGTAGGCGTCGAGGACCGCGGTGGCAACGCGTCGTCGTCCGTCGTCGTCGGCCATCAGGACCGCGAGGTCCGCCGGGTCACCGTCGACCTCGTCGAGCACCAGCGTGCCGCCGGTGGGCGARAGCTCGTGCCACAGGAGCCGCGGGGCGACCGAGCCGCCGAGCATGTTCAGCGCGGCGAGCTCGCGCGCGACCAGGCCGGGGCCGTGCACCTCGTCGTCGACGACCTTGACCACGACCCGCGTGCCGTCCGGCAGCACCGCCCGCCAGATCTCGCTGTCGCGCAGCACGCGGATGCGGGACGTGATCGTGGCCGGCCCGACGCGCTCGCCGATCCGGTGCCGGTCGTGCAGGGCGTCGGCGGTCGACGTGCCGTCGGCCACGAGGATGTCGCTGCGGGTCAGCGCGACCAGGACGCCGAACGACTCGTCCAGCGTCCTCATCGGGTCCGCGCCGACCTCGGCGGCGTACGCCAGGACGGCCTCGACCAGCGTGGACGGCTGCCGGAAGTGCTCGAGCAGTGCCATCGCGTCGACGGACAGGAGCTGCGGTGGGACGCGGCTGCCGCGCCGCGCGACGAGCACCTCGTCGTCGTCGGGCATCGGCACCGACTCCACGTCGCCGTGCAGGACGTAGCGGAGCTCGGCGGCGGTCATGCGGGCACCCGGCTGTCGGGCTGCCACGTCACGACGTCGACGGCGGCGGCGAGCGACGCCAGCGCATCGTCGGCAACCCGTGCGTGCGGGGCGTCGGGTCCGAGGGTCGCGCGCCGGTCGACCAGCGACTCGGCGACGGTGCGGCACAGGACCGCGCGCCAGCTCTGCCGGCCCTGGTCGCGGCCGCGGGAGACGATGCCGGTGGCGCCGACCTGGCCGGTGAACGGCACGCCCTGCGCCTCGAGCCCGCCGAGCGCGTCCGCGAGGACGGCGGCGCACTCGTCGGCCCGCTGCGCCGACGGGAGGTAGAGCACGATCTTGTCCGCCCGGTGCAGCCCGGCGGCGTCGGCACCGACCTTCCACGACGGCACCTCGAGCGCGACGGCGGTGGCGAAGACGACCGGCAGCGCCTCGGGCAGGCAGGGGAGTGTGGGGCTGACGTAGACCTTGTGCACCTGCGTCGACGTGTCGGTGCCCGCCGCGGTCCACCCGTTCCAGTGCTCGGTCCGGGACTTGTCGTAGTGCTCCAGCGCGCCCGCCACGGACCGCTCGGCGCGGTCGACGAGGAAGCGCGGCAGGCGGGGGTCCTCGCGGGGGTCGAGCGCCGTGCCGCCGGACCGGTAGAGGACGGCGGTGAGCTCGTCCTGACCGACCCACCCGGCGAGCGCCGCCGCCCGGACGACCGCGGTGCGGGTCATCCGGGCGAGGCGCCCGCCGGGCGGCGTCGACATCGGTCAGCCCTTGAGGACGGACGTCGCGTAGGAGAGGTCCTCCGCGGACGGCTTCATGGCCTCGATCTGCTGCTCGACGGCCCGCAGCGTCACCGTGAGCGTCTCGCGCACTTGCTGCAGGTCCGCCTCCTGGAGCCGGCCGACCGGCGTGACGATCGGGGTGATCGACGTCGGGATCGTGTAGAGCGTGGTGTCGTCGGCGGGCAGGAAGACGCCGCCGCCGCCGCGTGCCTGCACCTGGGCGATCTGCGGCGACAGTGCCGCGACGCGGATGATCGGCGAGGTCTCGGGGACCGTCGGCGGGTTGGTCAGCTTGTCGTGCCACGGGAACTTCGGCACGCGCTGGACGTACAGGTCTTTCACGTAGAACCCCATGGTTACCCCTCCCAGGTTGCCCGCGCCGGTCGGCGCCGGGCCCGGCGGCCCCGGGTGGGGTCGCTCACCGAGGAGGAGTGGGGGCCGGAGGGGGAGATACGGCCGGCGGCCAGGTCAGGCCAGGTTCGCCCGCCGCATCTCGGCCGCGAGCGCGGCGTGCAGGTCGTACGGCCGCCGCTCGAGCTCGTCAGCGAGCCTGTCGACGACCTCCGGTGGCTTGTTCTGGCTCAGCTTCTCGACCATCCGGAAGCTTCGGACGTGCAGCCGCACGCCGACCGTCCCGCGCGCCATCGCACGGGCGGGGCCGTCGTACGCCGGCAGGAGCCGCGCTCCCTCGCCGGTCCCCTCGAAGTGCTCGACCAGGCGGCTGAGGACGGCGTAGTTCTCCTCCGCCGACAGGACCTCGGGCCGGCAGGTGAGGTGCGCGCTGACGTGGTTCCACGTGGGCACGAACTGGCCCTCGGGGTACCAGCTGGTCGAGATGTAGGCGTGCGGCCCCTGCACGATGACGAGGACGTCGGAGCCGTCGAGCCGGTGGTTCAGCTCGTCGGGGCGGCCGAGGTGCGTGACCAGCGACATCGCGTCGTCGGCGCGGTCCTCCCAGAGCATCGGGTAGTGGCTGGCGGCCAGCCCGTCGTCCGTGGCGGAGACGAGCGTCGCCCACGGGTAGCCGTCCACGAGGGCGCGCAGCGCGCCCGGGTCGTCGGTGGCGAACTTCGGGTTCTGGAGCACCTCGCGATGATGCCACGGGCCTCAGCGGCTGAGGCCGACGCGCTCCGTCGCGGTGCCGGTCGTCGTGCCGGAGACGTCGAGGCGCAGGTAGTTCCAGGCCAGGAACGCGCACACCAGCCCGTTCAGGGCGCCCATGAGCACGTCCGTCGGGCTGTGCATGCCGCGGTAGAGCCGGGCAGTGCCGACGCCGACGGGCACGAGCAGGCACAGGACGGTGACGACCACCCGGGCGACCGGGTTGCCGATCCGCTGGGCGACCATCGCGAGCGTGACGTAGAACGCGGTCGAGGCGCCGGTGTGCCCGCTCGGGTACGCGGACGTGGGCGGGGAGTCGTCGAGGTGCTCGACGTCGGGGCGCTCGCGGCCCACCACGAGGGCCGCGGTCATGAAGACGGCGGCCTGCACGGCGATCGCCTGCGCGGGCACGATCGCGAGCCACCACTGCTTGGTGCGCCACCAGAACAGCCCGACGAACAGCAGGCAGGCGCCGATGATGAACTCGGTGGTGCCGATCGCCGACAGGGCGGCCGTGACCGAGTTCAGGGCGGGCGTCCGGATGGAGACGAACCAGCGGTTGACCGCGGCCTCGCCTGGCAGCCCACCCAACGGGCCCGTGATGAGGAACCCGACGCCGACGACGACCACCCACAGCCCGACGGCGGGCACGAGCACCCGGACCGCGAAGTCCCTCCAGGCCTCCTTGCGCGTGGGCGCCGTCGTGTCGAGCTCATAGCGGTGCAGGAAGGTGTGCATCATTCCTCCGTTTCGGGAGCAGTCGCGGACCAGCCGCTGTAGCCCAGGTAGGACGCGCCCACGAGGGCGGTGCCGAGCGCGAACCCCGCGACGACGTCGGAGGGGTAGTGCACGCCGAGCAGCACGCGGTCGAGCCCGGTGAGCAGGGTGACGGCGGCCGCGACGACCGGGACGATGATCCGTCCGCGGCGCCCGAGCAGCGGCCAGAGCAGCAGGGTCAGGGTCAGCGCCACCGCGGCCGTGTTCGTCGCGTGGCCCGACGGGAAGCTGGAGCCGGGCGCGTGCTCGAGGGCGTCCTGCACCACCGGTCGCGTCCGTTGCACCAGGCCCTTCGCGCCGAGCTGCACCGCCCACGCGGCCATGATCGTGAGGAACGCCCACAGCGCCCGGGTGGTCAGGCCGTGGCGCCGCCACACCCAGAGGCAGACCAGGGTCGCCGCGAGATTCACCCACTTCGCCTGGAAGAGCCCTTGCCACACGACCAGCGCGTGCTGGAGCTCCGGGTGCGCGCGCGTGAACGACGTGGCGCCCTCGATGGCCTGCCGGTCGAGGCGCAGGACGTCCTCCACCTGGGCGCGCACCACGTAGGCGAGCACGGCGACGGGCACCGTGAACGCGATCGCGAACGCCCCGGCACGCAGCAGCGCGCGGCGACGGAGCGGCAGGGGACGCATTCCCGGAGGTTAGGTGCGTCGGAGCCCCGGCGCGCGCCGAGAGCCTCAGCCGACGATGGTGACGACCGTCCCGGCGGGTGCCTGCCACAGCAGGTCGAGCACGTCGTCCGCCACCCGGACACAGCCGTTGGAGACCGCCCCCGTGCCGCGCAGCGTGGTCGTGTGGATCGCGGTCGCCGAGGTGCCCGTCACCTTGTCGTAGTCGTCCATCGTCTCGCTCTGCGTCGAGAGCAGCAGGACGCGCGGAGTGGTCGTGCCCGGCTCCAGCCATCGGGTGCCGACGAGGAACCCGGGCACGTGCGGGGTCGGCTTGTCCGGGCTGCCGGTCGCCTTGACCGGGAAGACCCGCGTGGACGCGCCGTCGTCGACCGTGATCGTCTGCGCGGCCGTGTCCACCTGGACGGTCCAGCCGGTCCCGGCGGCCTCGGTGTCGGCGGCGTCGATCCACGCACTGCGGTCGTTCACCTGCGCGGCGTCCTGGCTGGGAAGCGCGCCGCGGGTGGCGAGCATGACGCGCAGCCACCGGCCGCGCTGGTCGATCACCGGCAGCGTGGTGCGGACCTGGAGGGTCAGCGCGGGCACGACGCCGACGGCGGCGCCCGCGGGTGCCACCCGTGCGGCGGTGTCGCGCACGACGACGACGGTCTGCCAGCGGCCCAGCGACGGGTCGTCGTTGGCGCGCTGCGGGAGCCCGTCCGTGCCGGGCAGGCCGGCGACGACGTGCAGGGGGTCGGTGACCGGCAGCGCGGCGAGGTCGGCCGGCGGCGGCGCGGGGACCGCGGGAGCGGCGGCCTTGGCCACGGCGACCGGAGCGGCGACCACCACGGGTGCCGGTGGCGGCACGTCTGTCGGGCCCGAGCACGCCCCGGTCAGCACGAGAACCGCGGTCGCGACGAGGGCGGCGACCTTCGTGCGTGCCACGCCCCACCTCCGCCCGGGGACAGCCGACGACGTCCCGAGAAGTCATCGTGCGCCTGCCGCGCACGATCCGGCAAAGCGACCGACTGTCGGACATTCCATCTCACGATGTGGTCCGATGTTTGACGCCCCCGCGGTCCCTGTCTAAATTCCCTACCAATAAGGTCAAGATTTCCAGTGCGAAGCCCCGGCTAGCTGGATGGCAACCCTCCGCATGGTGGGGTGCCCCGGGTGAGGACCTGGTCACGGCGGGATCTGTCCCGCCGTCGACAACATGCGAGCCCCGGCAACCGCCGGGACGAAGGGACGGACCATGGACGCGACCGGGGCCACCACCCGTTCGATGCTGACGCGTTCCTGTCCGGCCCTCTGTCGCCGCTGACGCGCTGACCCACCCTCCGCACGCCCCGCGACCGGGGCGTGCGACGCGTACCCCCGAAGCGCCGCTGCGCTCGGCGAGGAGCGCGCGCCCTCTTCCCGCCTGAACGAACGGACCCCCCGTGCCTGCCTCGACCCGCCACGCCCACCTCGGCATCGACCTCAGCGACACCGGCGCCCACGCCGCCGCCTGGCGCGACCACGGCTCCCAGGGCCAGCGGCTGTTCGACGCCGCCCGCCTGCTCGAGCTGGTCGCCGTCGCCCAGCGCGGCGCCCTCGACTTCGTGGTCTTCGACGACGGTTTCGCGCTGCACCCGAGCCGGAACACGGCCCTGCAGGGCCGGCTCGACGCCGCCCTCGTCGCCGCCCGACTCGCCCMGCGCACCTCCGGGATCGGCCTCGTCTCGACCGTCGGCACCACGCACACCGCGCCGGCGCACGTCGCCAAGGCCATCGCAACCATCGACCACGCGAGCCACGGACGCGCCGGCTGGCAGGTCGGCTGGGACACCCGGATCGACGACGTGCCGACGGCCGGCCCGCGCTCGACGTCGGTCGAGCTGTCGGCAGTGGGGAGCGCGGCGGAGGCTGTCGGGGTCGTCGAGCGCCACTGGGACCGGTGGGACGAGAGCGCRCCCGTGCGGCCCCGGTTCGTCGCCCACGACGGCGTGCACTTCGCGTCGAAGCCGTCCACCGCCGCCGGGCGCCCCCCGCAGGGCCGGCCGCCGGTCGTCGTGCGTGCCGACTCGACCGCCGCCCTCGACCTGGCGGGTCGGCACGCCGACGTCGTGCGCGTCCGGGCCACGGGTCCGGACGACGCCGCGCKGGCCCGGCTCCGCGTGCTGGCCGCGGTCGCCGCGGCGGGTCGCGACCGCCGCGACGTGCGCGTCCTGGTCGACGTGCACCTCGTCGTCGGCCCGGACCGGGCGAGCGCGGTGGCCCGGCACGAGATGCTCGCCGAGCTCGAGGGCGTCGACACCGGGACCCTGTCGTTCGTCGGCACCACCGCGGGCTTTGCCGAGCTCGTCTCCACCTGGGTGGACGACGAGATCGCCGACGGGTTCGTCGTGCGGCCCTCGTCGGTGCACACCGACCTGCCCGCCCTCGTCGACGGCGTCGTGCCGCTGCTGCGCGCCGCCGACCGGTTCCGCGCCGGCTACCCCGGCACCTCGCTGCGCGACACCCTCGGGCTCCCGCTCGCCGCCGCCAGCTACGCCGCGACGGCCTGACATGACGACGACCACGACGAGCGCACAGCTCACCGTCGCCTCGTTCGGCCTGCTGGATGAGGCCGTGCGACCGATGCTCGACGAGCTCGCGCACGAGTACTCGTCGCGCTACGGCGACCGCTTCGGCGTCGACGCGCTGCGCCAGGAGCTCGAGCGCTACCCGGCACCCCAGTTCGCCGCCCCGGACGGTGCGCTGATCCTGCTGCTCGAGGACGGCGAGGCGGTCGCGGGCGGTGCCTTCCGGCTGCGCGCCGAGCCCGAGCTGGGGGACGCCGCGCGGCTGACCCGGCCGGGGACGCGTGACGCCGACGGTCTGCCGACCGTCCGCACCGCCGAGTACAAGCGGATCTGGACCCACTCGGCACACCGCCGCCGCGGCCTGTCCCGGCGGGTGCTCGCGGAGCTCGAGACGCGAGCCGTCGAAGCCGGCTACCAGCGGCTGTACCTGACCACCGGCCCGCGCCAGCCGGAGGCCGCGGCGCTCTACCTGGCCACCGGGTTCACCCCGCTGTTCGACACCGCCGCGGACCCCGAGGACATCGGGCCGCTCGCGTTCGAGAAGTGGCTCTGTACGGACCCGCCCCCGTCCCGTCCGTCCCTCACAGCCTCGGAGTGACCGTGTCCACCGCCTATCTGCACCAGGACGAGTCCCTCGTCCTGTCCCCGCCGCCTGCCCGCCCGCCGGCCGACGAGCCCCGAGTGTTCGCCGCCCGCCACCCCGGCCGCTGGATCGCCACCGCGATCGTGGCCGTCCTGCTCGCGATGGTCATCAACTCGCTGGTGACCAACCCCAAGTGGGAGTGGGGCGTCGTCTGGCAGTACCTGACTTGGCCGTCCGTGCTCGACGGGCTCTGGGGCACGCTGCGGCTCACGGTCGCCTCCGCGGTGGTCGGCTTCGGCTTGGGTGCCGTGCTCGCGCTCATGCGGCTGTCGCGCTCGCCGCTGCTGCGGTCGGTGGCGTGGACCTACATCTGGGTGTTCCGGTCCGTGCCGCTGATCCTGCAGCTGCTGCTCTGGTACAACCTCGCGTACCTCTACCCGACGATCACGCTCGGGGTGCCGTTCGGGCCCTCCTTCGTCGGGTTCGACACCCTCGACGTCATCGACAAGTTCGGCGCCGCGGTGCTCGGGCTCGGGCTGTCGCAGGCCGCGTACGCCGCAGAGATCGTCCGCGGCGGCATCCTCGGTGTCGACCAGGGCCAGCACGAGGCGGCCGCTGCGCTCKGGCTGCCGCGGTCGCGCCAGCAGCGCCGGATCATCCTGCCGCAGGCGATGCGGACCATCGTGCCGACGGCCGTCAACGAGATCATCGGCCTGGTCAAGGGCACGTCGGTGGTCTACGTGCTGGCGTACGGCGAGCTGTTCTACATCGTCGGCGTCATCTACGGCCGCAACCAGCGGGTGGTCCCGCTGCTCATCGTCGCGGGCATCTGGTACCTCGTCGTCACCACCGTCATCACCGTCGTCCAGTACTACGTCGAGCGCCACTACGCGAAGGGTGCGCTGCGGCAGCTGCCGCCGACGCCCCTGCAGCGGGCGCGCTGGGGTGCGGGGATCGGGTGGTCGCGCGTGAGCGGACGTCCGCTGCCGGCCGACCTACCACCGGGCTACGGGCGGTCTCGCAGCGTCCTGGTCCGCACCAACCACGGGGGGGACGTCTGATGGCCGCCGGACTCGTCGAGGTGCGAGGCGTGCACAAGGCCTACGGCACGCTCGAGGTGCTCGACGGCGTGGACCTCACGGTCCAGCCGGGCGAGGTCACCGTGATCCTCGGGCCGTCGGGGTCGGGCAAGTCGACCCTGCTGCGCGCCATCAACCACCTGGAGAAGGTCGACCGCGGGTCCATCTCGGTGGACGGCGACCTCATCGGCTACCGCAAGCGTTCCGACGGCGCGCTGCAGGAGCTGAAGGAGAAGGACGTCCTGGTGCAGCGGACCCGCATCGGGTTCGTCTTCCAGAACTTCAACCTGTTCCCGCACCTCACCGCGCTGGAGAACGTCGTGGAGGCGCCGATCTCGGCGCAGAAGCGGCCGCGCGGCGAGGTCGAGGCCGAGGCGCGCGAGCTGCTGGCCCGGGTCGGGCTGTCGGACAAGGCCGACGCCTACCCGCGGCAGCTGTCCGGCGGGCAGCAGCAGCGCGTGGCGATCGCCCGGGCGCTCGCGGTCAAGCCCGCCGTCGTGCTCTTCGACGAGCCGACGTCCGCGCTCGACCCCGAGCTGGTCGGAGAGGTCCTCGACGTCATCCGAGACCTCGCGGCAACCGGCACCACCCTGATCGTCGTCACGCACGAGATCGGCTTCGCCCGCGAGGTGGCCACCAACGTGGTCTTCATCGACGGCGGCCAGATCCTCGAGCAGGGCACCCCGACCCAGGTGCTCGACAACCCGCAGCACCCGCGCACCCGCGCCTTCCTCGACAAGGTGCTCTGACCCCAGTTCTTCGTCGCCCGCACCCCGCGGACGGCGTGACGAGCGCGCCTCTGCGCTCCCGACCGAGAGAGAGATCCCCGTGACTACGACCTTCCGACGTGCTGTGAGCGCACTGGCCTTCGTGCCCCTGCTGGCGCTCGCCGCGTGCGCCGGACCGGCCTCCGCGGACACGGATGTCGCCGATGCCGCCTCCCCCGAGGCGACCACCGCCGGCCTCGAGATCAGCACGAGCCCCGACCAGGACCGGATCCACACCACGAAGGCCGAGGACGCGATCGCGCTGCTGCCGGCTGAGATCAAGAAGTCGGGCGTCCTCAAGGTCGCCACGACGGCCGGTGCCGCGCCGCCGCTCGGCTTCCTCGCCGACGACGAGAAGACGCCGATCGGCAACGAGACCGACATCGCCAGCCTCGTCGCCGACGCCCTCGGGCTCAAGCTCGAGCTCGAGCAGAAGGCGTGGGCCGACTGGCCGCTCGCCCTGCAGTCGGGCGACGTCAACGCCGTGATCTCCAACGTCACCGTGACCGAGGAGCGCAAGGAGCTCTACGACTTCTCGTCGTACCGCAACGACCAGCTCGGCTGGCTGACCAGCGCCTCCAGCAAGATCAAGGAGATCAAGGAGCCCAAGGACATCGCGGGTCTCACGGTCGGCGTCGGCTCAGGCACCAACCAGGAGAAGATCCTGCTCGCCTGGAACCAGGAGAACATCGACAAGGGCCTCGAGCCGATCAAGAACGGTTCGCCGGAGTACTACGAGAACTACTCCGACGTGCTCCTCGCGGTGCAGTCCGGTCGGGTCGACGCCTACGTCGGCCCGAACGCCAGCCTCGCGTACAGCTCGGCGACCGCGCCCGACCAGTTCAAGGTCGTCGGCACGCTCAACGGCGGCTGGCCGCTCACGGCGCAGATCGCCGTGGCCACCCTCAAGGGCTCCGACCTGGCGCCGGCCGTGACGGCGGCGCTCCAGCACGCGTTCGACGACGGCACCTACGCCCAGGTCCTCGCGCACTGGGGCCTGTCCGCCGAGGCCATCGAGAAGCCTGAGACCAACCCGCCGGGTCTGCCCAAGACGAGCTGACCCCTCAGACCGGATGCTGTGCTCACGTACGAGCGTCCGCGGTGGCCGGTCGGGGTCGGGGGACGCCCGGCCGGCCACCAGTTTCGTCCCCCACCCCTCGTTCCCCGTCGGAGGTGTTCCCTGTGCAGGTCGTCGACCACCTGGTCGTCGGGGGCGGTGTCATGGGCTCCGCCGCCGCGTGGCAGCTCGCGCGGCGCGGTCGTGACGTCGTGCTCCTCGAGCGGTTCGCGCCGGGGCACGTCAACGGCGCGTCCCACGGCGCCTCGCGGATCTACCGGCAGACGTACGACCGGCCCGAGTACCTCGACCTCGCGGCCGAGGCGCTCGAGCTGTGGCAGTCGTTCGACGGCGTGCTCACCCTCACCGGCGGCGTGAGCCACGGCGAGCCGGCGCCCGGCGTCATCGACGCGTTCGTCGCCCGCGGCATCCCGCACGAGCTGCTCTCGCCCGACGCCGCGCACGAGCGCTGGCCGGCGCTCAGGTTTGAGGGGACCGTGCTGCACGAGACCCGGACCGCCGGCCGGATCCACGCGGACCGCGCGGTCGACGCGTTCCAGTCCGCCGCCGCCGCGCTCGGCGCCGACGTGCGGCACGACGTGCAGGTCCTGTCCCTGACCGTCGAGGCCGACGGCGTGCTCGTCGAGACCTCCGTCGGGGCGTTCCGGGCTCGCAGCGCCGTGCTGGCCGTCGGCGCCTGGACCTCCACCCTGCTCGGGTCGGAGGCGCCGCCGCTGGTGGTCACGCAGGAGCAGCCCGCGCACTTCGGGCTGCGGTCGGGGACGCCCGACGACTGGCCGAGCTTCACGCACCGGCCGCTCGGCGAGCACCCCTGGCCCAGCGGCACCTACGGGCTGGGGACGCCCGGTGAGGGGATCAAGGTCGGCTTCCACGCCGTCGGCCCCGTGACCGACCCGGACCACCGCACGTTCACGGCCGAGCCCGGCCAGCTGGCGCTGCTGCAGGAGTACGCGGCGCAGTGGCTGCCCGGCGTCGACGCCTCGTCGCCCGCGCCGATCTCGTGCACCTACACGACGACGCCCGACCACGACTTCGTCCTCGACCGTCGCGGACCGCTGGTCGTCGCCGCTGGCTTCTCCGGCCACGGCTTCAAGTTCGCCCCCGCGATCGGCCGCGTCCTGGCCGACCTCGCCGAGGAGCCCGCCGCCGACCCTGTGAGCGCCTCGCACCCCGCCTTCCACCTGTCCCGACCCGCCCTGCAGGAGATCCGATGACCCGCCGTGCCGTGCCCCTGTCCGTGCTCGACCTCGCGCCCGTCCCGGAGGGGAGCAGCGGCGCCGACGCCCTGCGCGCCGCCGTCGACCGAGCGCAGCTGGTCGAGCGGCTCGGGTACCGGCGCGTCTGGTACGCCGAGCACCACCTGGCACCCGGCGTCGCGTCGGCCACGCCGGGCGTGCTCGCCGCGCTGACCGCGAGCGCCACCTCGACTATCCGCGTCGGGTCCGCCGCCGTGCTGCTCGGTTCCACCAGCCCCGTCATCGCGGCCGAGCAGTTCGGGACCGTCGCCGCCCTGCACCCCGGGCGCGTGGACCTCGGGCTCGGCCGGGCGTCGTTCCCGCCGCCGAGCAAGTCCGCTGTGCCCGACGCGTCCGCCCCCACCGCCGGGCGGGTCCGGTCGACGGCGACCGAGGACCGGGTGGTCGACGGGCTTCTGGTGCCCGCCGCACCCCCCCTCAACTACGCGGACCCCGACCCCGAGCTGCGCGCGCGGTTCGTCGCCCACCTGGAGTTCCTCGGCGCGGGCCGGACGCCCGCGCCGTTCCGGGACGAGCTGTCCACCGTCCTCGCGCTGCAGGTCGGGACCGCACGGGCCGGCGATCGCGTGGTCACCAACCCTGCCGTCGAGGGCTCCGACCTCGCCCTCTGGGTGCTCGCCTCGAGCGCGGGGGAGAGCGCGCGCGTGGCCGGCGAGCTGGGCCTGCCGCTGGCCGCGAACTACCACGTGAGCCCGGCGACGGTGCTGGACACCGTCGAGGCCTACCGCGCGGCCTTCGTCCCGGGGGTGCTCGACGAGCCGTACGTCGTCGTCTCGGCCGACGTGCTCGTCGCGGAGACCTCGGAGCGGGCGGCCGAGCTGGGCGACCCGTTCGCGGAGTGGGTGCTCTCGATCCGCGGCGGCGCGGGCGCGATCCCGTACCCGCGCCCCGGCACGACCACGCCCTGGGAGCTGCGCGGCGAGGCGGAGCGCGCTCTGCTGCGCGACCGGATCGACACGCGGATCGTCGGCGACGCGGAGCCGGTGGCGCGTGGCCTCGACGCCCTGGTGCGCGCGACGGGTGCCGACGAGCTGCTGATCACGACGATCACGCACGACCCGGCGGACACGGCCCGGTCGTACGAGCTGCTCGCCCGCGCCTGGGGCCTGGCCGACGACGAGCTCGTGGGCGCGGGCGCGGCCGCGTCCTCCCGCTAGCCCCACCAACGTCCGCACTCGATGGGCCTCTGACCCCCACGAGTGCGGACGTTGTTGCTTTCGCACCAGGACGTCCGCGCTGAGTCGGGTTCTGACCCCTACGAGTGCGGACGTTGACGCAACAGAAGGCCCCCGGCATCGAGATGCCGGGGGCCTTCCTGTGACCGGTCAGACGGCGGTGTGGTCGCCGATCCGGTGGTACGTGCGGTCGTGGTAGACGAGCGGGAGGGCGTCGTCGGCGACGGAGTGCGCGAGGGCGCGGACCGACACCAGGTACGACCCGCCGACGGGCACCCGCTGCACGACCCGACCCCGCAGCCACGACACGGCCTCGTCGATCACGGGCTCCCCGGTCTCCAGCGCCGACCAGCCGCCGGCCGCGAACCGGTCGATGCCGCTGGTCGCGAACCGCGCGGACACGTCGTCCTGGGCCGAGGACAGGAAGCTGATCGCCAGCGTGCGCGCCCGGGACAGGGCGGGCCACGATGACGAGGTCGACGCCAGCGAGAACGCGAGCAGGGGCGGCTCGGCCGACACGGAGATGACCGAGGTCGCCGTGAACCCGACGGGCCGGCCCTCGTCGTCGAGCAGCGTCACCACCGCCACGCCCGCGGGGTGCCGACGGAACACCTCCTTGTAGGCCTGCGGGCTCAGCTGCGGCTCGTCCTGCTCCACGAGGTCGGCGTCCAGCTTGCGCAGGATCTCGGCGGTCATGCGGACAGCGCCGCGACGTCGAGGGCGGCGCGCAGGGGACCGTAGCCGCGCTCGAGCCAGCGGTCGATGGCCGGGTCGAGGTCGGCGAGGTCGGCCTCCGTGACGGCGAGCGCCCGCGTGGGGACGGTCGCGCCGAGCTCGATGAGCAGGGGGCGCAGGTGCACCTCGCCGGCGAGCAGGTGCGCCGGGCCGCCGGAGACCACGAGCGGGACGGCGACGACGCCGGCGAGGCCGTCGGGGCCGTAGAGGTCGAGGAACGACTTCAGCAGACCCGTGTACGTCGCCTTGTAGATCGGCGTCGCGACGACCAGCAGCCGGGCGCTCGACACGGTCGCGAGGGCGGGGTCGAGCGGCGAGCGGTCGGCGGTGAAGAGCTGGTGACCGATCGTCGCGAGGTCGACGGTGGTGACGTCCGAGCCGTCGGCGAGCCGGTCGGCCACCTGCACGGCGGCGGCGAGGGTGCGCGACCCCGGCCTCGGGTTGCCCACGAGGGCGACGACGGTCTCGGTGCCTTGCTGGTGGACCACGGTGGAGCTCCTTCTCGCTGCACGCTTGCCGCACCGGTCGGTACGGCCGGGTCATCTCCCGGAGCACCCCGTCGTGGAGGGGTTGCTGACCAGCGAGCCGGGGCTTCGCGCTGGTGCTCGTGACCTGGGCGGAGTTGTAGCAAGTGGCGGCCGCCCGGCAAGGGCTTCGGCGGAGAATCCCGAATGACGGACATCGCGCGGGAAGCCCGGAGCGGCAAGGATGCGTGTCGAGGACGTGCGAGCGGCTCCGACCACGGGGTAGCGGGTCCGCCCGAGGGCCCCGACGAACGGGAGTGCATCGTGAAGTACATGCTGCTGATGAACTACTTCATCGAGGGCGTCCCGCCCATCGACACGTGGGCGCCGCAGGACGTGCAGCGCCACATCCAGTTCCAGCACGACCTGGGTGCGGAGCTGGTGGCCAGCGGCGAGTTCGTCGACGGCCAGGGTCTCGCGTGGCCCGACTCCGCGAAGTTCGTCCGGAGCGACGGGGTGTCCGCGCCGGTGATCGTCGACGGGCCGTTCGCCGAGTCGAAGGAGTTCCTCGCCGGCTACTGGACGGTGGACGTCGAGGACGAGGCCCGGGCCATCGCGATCGCCGCGAGGGCGTCGGCCGCACCCGGGCCGGGCGGGGTGCCGATCCAGCAGGTGTTCGAGGTTCGCGCGCTGATGGAGGCACCCTCCCCTGCAGAGTGACGTCGTCGTCGACGACCTGCTGCGCGAGCTCGCGCCGCAGGTCCTGGGCGTGCTCGTCCGGCGCTCGGGGGACCTGGCCGACGCGGAGGACGCCCTGCAGGAGGCGTTGCTCGCGGCGGCGACCCAGTGGCCGCAGACGGGCGTGCCCGACAACCCGCACGCGTGGCTCGTCGTCGTCGGGAACCACAAGCTGGTCGACCGCTACCGCAGCGAGGACGCGCGCCGGCGCCGCGAGGAGCTCGTCGCGACGATGGACCAGGGTGCCTCCGCGGTCCAGTCCGACGACTCCCTGCTCCTGCTCTTCGGCTGCTGCCACCCTGCGCTCAGCCCGGCGTCGGCGATCGCCCTGACGCTGCGGTCGGTGGGCGGGCTGACGACGGCCGAGATCGCGCGGGCGTTCGTCGTGCCGGAGCCGACGATGGCGCAGCGGCTCAGCCGCGCGCGCCGCACGCTGCGGGAGCTGGACGGGCCGTTCCGGATGCCGTCCCCGGCCGACTACGCCGAGCGGCTCCGCGCGGTGCTGCGGGTGCTCTACCTGATGTTCAACGAGGGCTACGCCAGCAGCACGGGGTCGTCGGTGGCCCGCGCCGACCTCACGGTCGAGGCCCTGCGGCTGACGCGCGCCCTGCACGCGAGCCTTCCCGACGACGCCGAGGTGGCCGGCCTGCTCGCCCTAGTCCTGCTCACCGACGCCCGCCGCCCCGCCCGCACGGGGCCGCACGGCGAGCTGGTCGCGCTGCCCGACCAGGACCGCGGCCTCTGGGAACGGTCGATGATCGACGAGGGGATCGCGCTGGTGGAGGGCGCGCTGGTGCGTGGCGCGGTCGGCGAGTACCAGCTCCAGGCGGCGATCGCAGCCGTGCACGACGAGGCGCCGACCGCCGACGAGACCGACTGGCCTCAGCTGCTCGCGCTGTACGGGCTGCTCGATCGCATGACGGGCAACCCGATGGTCACGCTCAACCGTGCGGTCGCGCTCGCCATGGTCCGCGGCCCGGAGGCCGGCCTCGCGCTGCTGGCCACGCTGGAGGAGCCGCTCGGCGGCCACCACCGCCTGGCCGCCGTCCGGGGCCACCTGCTCGAGCGCGCCGGACGTCCCGACGAGGCCGCCGACCAGCTCCTGCTCGCGTCGCGGCGAACCACCAGCCTCGCGGAGCGTGACTACCTGCGACTGCAGGTGGCGCGCCTGCGGCACGGTTGAGAGCCTGGGCGCCGTGAGCCTCGACGACCACGTCCTCCTGTCGCCCGCGGTGACCAACCTGCGCGACATCGGCGGCCGACCGACGGCCGACGGCGGCACGGTGGCGACGGGCGTGGCGTACCGCTCGGCCGAGCTCGCGGACACCGCGGTGACCACAGACGCGGTGCTCGCCCGGCTCGCCATCCGCACGGTGGTCGACCTGCGCACCGACGACGAGCGGTCCGGCCGCCCCGACCAGCTGCCCGCGGGCACGACCCTGCTGGTGCTCGACGCGCTCGCGGACCTGCCCAGCGGGGCCGCGGCGCAGCTCCCGGCCCTGCTCAGCGAGGGCGGCGCGGACGCGGCTCTCGCGCAGCTCGACCTCGCGGGCCAGATGATCGACGTCTACCGGCGCCTCGTCGTCGGCGACGCCGCCCGGACCGCCTACGCCGGGTTTGCGCGGACCGTCATCGACCCCACGCGCACGCCCGTCCTGTTCCACTGCACCGCGGGCAAGGACCGCACCGGGTGGGCGGCGACGATCCTGCTGCTGGCGGCGGGCGTCGACGAGGCGGGCGCGATGGACGAGTTCCTCGCGGTCAACCCGGCGGTCCGCGAGACGTTCGCCCCGCTGCTGCAGCAGCTCGCCGCGGCGGGCGGTGATCCCGAGCTGCTGCGGCCGATGCTGGAGGTCCGCGCGGAGTACCTGCAGGCCGCCCTCGACGCTATGCACGAGCGGTTCGGGTCGTTCGACGGTTACCTGCGGGACGGTCTGGGGCTCGGCGACGTCGAGGTCGAGTCGCTGCGCCGGACGCTTCGCACGAACGGGTGACGGAAGGCGCGTCGTTGGACCGTTCGGGTGGTCCGATATGTCCGATGTTGCCGACTCACCCGGCCGGACCCACGATGGGCTGATCGCACCTCCCGCGACGCAGCGTCGTCTGATCCCAGGCGCCGAGGGAAAGGCATGCCTGTGGCCGACGAGATCGTCTCCCCCATCCGACGGGGCGCGCACGACATCGCCCTCGAGCGGGACCGGGTCCGCCGCCGGCGCGTGTACCGGGCGGCCGCGGTGATCCTGGCGCTCCAGGCGTACGTCATCGTGAGCTCGCTGCTGAACAGGCCGCTGGTCCCGCCGATGCCGACGATCGACCCGTTGGTGCTGGTCCCCGTGCTGTTCTTCGCCGCCCTCCTGCTCCTGCTGGTCGGCACGCAGATGGGCTCCGCCCGCTCGCCGCACGTGGTCTACCGGCCCGAGCAGGTGGACGTCCGGCTGGACGACGTCATCGGCATCGACCCCGTCAAGGAGGACGTGCGGCGGTCGATCGACCTGTTCCAGACGCACCGCCAGTTCGCCGAGCAGATGGGCGGCACGCCCCGGCGCGGGCTGCTGTTCGAGGGGCTGCCCGGCACCGGCAAGACCATGACGGCCAAGGCCATGGCGGCCGAGGCGGGCGTGCCGTTCCTGTTCGTGTCCGCGACGTCGTTCCAGTCGATGTACTACGGCGCGACCGCGAAAAAGATCCGCGCGTACTTCAAGGCGCTGCGCAAGGCAGCCCGCACCGAGGGCGGGGCGATCGGGTTCATCGAGGAGATCGATGCCATCGCGACCCGCCGCGGCGGCATGTCGTCGATGACGGCGAGCGCGTTCGACGCGCGTCCGTTCGGGGGCCTGGTCAAGAACGCGGTCGTCAGCGAGGGCACCGGCGGCGTCGTCAACGAGCTGCTGGTGCAGATGCAGTCGTTCGACGAGCCGACGCCGGGCGACAAGTTCGTCAACTTCTTCCTCGCCCGGGCGAACCTGCTGCTGCCTGCGTCGCGGCAGCTGCGGCAGCGCAAGCCGGTCAAGGCGCCGATCCTGCTCATCGCCGCGACCAACCGTGCCGACTCGCTCGACCCCGCACTGCTGCGGCCCGGGCGCTTCGACCGCAGGCTCACGTTCGCGACCCCCGACGCGATCGGCCGCCGCGCCCTCGTCGACCACTTCCTGGCCCGCCGGTCGACGGACGCCGAGCTGGACGACCCGGTGCTGCGCGACAGGCTCGCGGCGGCGACGAACGGCTGGACGCCGGTGATGATCGAGCACCTGCTGGACGAGGCGCTCGTCAACGCGCTGCGCCGCGGCTCACTGACCATGACGTTCGCCGACGTCGAGCACGCGCGGATCACGGAGATGGTCGGCATCGGCCAGCCGGTCCGGTACACCGAGGCCGAGCAGCGGCTCATCGCGACGCACGAGGCCGGCCACGCGGTGACCGCGTGGCTCGCGGCGCCGAACCGCACGCTGGAGGTCCTCACCATCGTCCGGCGCGGCGACGCCCTGGGCCTGCTCGCGCACGACGACTGCGAGGAGGTCTGGACGCACTCCCACTACGACCTGCGGGCGCTCGTGCAGATCGCGATGGGCGGCTGGGTGGCCGAGGAGCTGTTCTTCGGGCAGACCAGCACGGGTCCCGCCGGGGACCTGGCGTCGGCTACGCGCACGGCCGCGCAGATGGTCGGGGCGGCCGGCATGACGGGGTCGCTCATCTCGTTCGCCGCGACACCGCACGACCTGGTGTCCGCCGTGCTCAGCGACGCGCAGGCCCGCGCTTCTCTCGAGGCCGTGCTGGACGAGGCCCGCAGCACCGTGCGCCGGCTGCTGTCACGGCACCGCCACCTCGTCGAGGCTCTCCGCGACGCGCTGCTCGAGCGGTACGAGCTGCTGGGCACCGAGATCACCGACGTCCTCGAGGCCGCCACGCTGGCGCAGCAGGAGCTGCTCGAGCGCGAGGAGAGCGAGAAGAGCGCGGCGGTCGCGGCCGGTGCGGCGGCGCAGGCCGCGGTGGCGGCGGCGGAGCGACTGCGGGTGGCCTAGCCTCGGGGCGTGCCCGAGGGTCATACCGTCCACCGCATCGCCCGACAGCTCGCCCTCGACCTCGTCGGGCGTCCGCTCGCCGTGAGCTCGCCGCAGGGCAGGTTCGCGGCCGGCGCGGCGCGGCTCGACGGGCAGGTCCTGGTGTCGGCCGACGCCGTCGGCAAACAGCTGTTCTGCACGTTCGAGAGCGGCGACGTGCTGCGGGTGCACCTCGGGCTGTACGGCGCGTGGGACTTCCACGGCTCGCTGACGCCGCTGGTCGCCGGGTCCTTGGCGGTCGGCAGCATGGGCGCCCCCCGACTGCGGCGAGCCGTGCGGATGGGGGAGGATGAGCGCGAGGGGCCTGCCGACGAGGGTGGACTCGTGGCTCGGTTCCCGCCCGATCCCGTCGGGCAGGTCCGGGTGCGGCTGGCGTCGGCCGACACGGTCGCGGACCTGCGGGGGCCGTCCGCGTGCGAGGTGCTCGACCCCGGCGGCGCCGCGGCCGCGATCGAGCGGCTCGGACCGGACCCGGCGTCGACGGACGACCTCGCTGGTGCCGGCGACGTCATGGTGGAGCGGCTGACGACGAGGAACGTCGCGGTCGGTCAGCTGCTCATGGACCAGTCGGTGGTCGCGGGCATCGGCAACATCTACCGCGCCGAGCTGCTGTTCCGCGCGCGGCTCGACCCGCACACCCCGGGCCGGCGCGTCCCGGCCGAGGTCGCCCGCTCGCTCTGGGACGACTGGGCGGTGCTGCTGGCGGACGGCATCCGCACGGGCGTGATGATCACGCGCGAGGACCTGCCGGCGCCGGACCGCGAGCGTGCACTCACCGACCCCGACCTGCGTCACTGGGTCTACCACCGCACCGGCGAGCCGTGCCTGGTCAGCGGCAACCCGGTGGTGGTCGAGGAGATGGCGGCCCGCAAGCTGTACTGGTGCCCGACCTGCCAGGTCTGACGGTCAGCCAGACGTCACTCACGTCGGGTTCGCCGTGTCGACCAAGTCCTCACCGTCGTCGTCGACCCGCGCCACGTCTCTCAGGGCTTGCTCGTCCGGCGGGCGCTCATGAGAAGTTGCGTTCACCCACGGGGATCTCGACGGCGAGCGTGTTGGCGCGGGTCGCCAGCGGGCACGTCCACGCCGGGTCGTACGCGCACGACGGGTTGTAGGCGAAGTTGAGATCGACCACGAGCCGGTCGCCGGCCATGCCGAGGTCGGCACCCTTGATGGTGTCGAGCAGGTAGCGGCCGCCGCCGTACGTGTCGGGCGACGCGTCCTTGACCGGCACGAACAGACCGCCCCCATATCCGCGCAGCACCCAGACGGCGAGGCTGCCGAGGTCGCCGACCTCGACGGTGCCGATGCGCTCGAACGGGACCACTCCGTCCGTGCCGGTGCTGACGTCGAGCCGCTGGTGGGTGGCCGGCAGCACCTCGCACTCGAACCGGAACGCGGGGTCGTAGTGCGGGACGTCGAGGCCGACGAACGCGGCCTTGGCGTCGGCGTCGAGCGGCGAGGCGGGGTGCTCGGCCAGCAGCTCGTCGCGGCGCTGCACCCAGACGGCGTGCGCGGTCGCGGGGTCCGACTCCGCGAGGCGCCGGACGTCGGCGTACGTCTGCGCCACGCGGCGGCGCCAGTCGGCGACCGCGAAGGGCTCGTCGGCGGGGTGCCGCTCGGGCACGAGGGTGGGGAATCCAACGCTCACCGGTCCACCGTCGCACGCGTGGACGTCGCGCCGCGAGCGGCGGCGACCTGTGTGAGGGTGGATCGCATGGACCTGCGCATCTTCACCGAGCCCCAGCAGGGGGCCTCCTACGACGACCTGCTCGCGGTGGCCAAGGCGACCGAGGACCTCGGGTTCGACGCCTTCTTCCGCTCCGACCACTACCTGAGCATGGGCGACGGCGACGGGCTGCCCGGCCCGACGGACGCCTGGACGACGCTGGCGGGGCTGGCGCGCGAGACGAGCCGGATCCGGCTGGGCACCCTGGTCTCGTCGGCGACCTTCCGGCACCCGGGCGTGCTCGCGATCCAGGTGGCGCAGGTGGACCAGATGTCCGGCGGCCGGGTCGAGCTGGGCCTCGGCGCCGGCTGGTTCGCACAGGAGCACGCGGCCTACGGCATCCCGTTCCCGGAGAAGCGGTTCGACCTGCTGACGGAGCAGCTCGAGCTGATCACCGGTCTGTGGGGCACGCCGGTCGGGTCGCGCTACGGGTTCGAGGGCTCGCACTACACGCTGACGAACGCGCCGGCGCTGCCCAAGCCGGTGCAGTTCTCGCCGCTCGACCCGACGAGGGCCGGGGTCCCGGTGATCGTGGGCGGCAGCGGCCCGAAGCGGACGCCCGCGCTCGCGGCCAAGTACGCGAACGAGTTCAACATGTCGTTCCCCGCGCCCGTCGACGTGGAGGGGCGCGTGGCCACGGTCCGCGCCGCGTGCCAGGACGCCGGCCGTGATCCGTCGTCCCTGACGTACTCGGTGGCGCAGGTGCTGTGCGTGGGTCGCAACGACGCCGAGGTGGACCGTCGGGCCGCGGCGATCGGGCGCGACGTCGCCGAGGTCCGCGCCGTCGGGTTCGCCGGCACGCCCAGCGCGGTGGTCGACCGGATCGGCTCCTACGGCGAGCTCGGCATTACGCGCGTGTACCTCCAGGTGCTCGACCTGCACGACCTCGACCACCTCGAGCTCGTCGCGTCGGAGGTCGCCACGCAGCTGGGGTGAACGAGCGCCGGAAACCGCCTGTGCCGGGGCCCGCAGTCGCTAGGGTCCCGGCATGCGCGGCCTGTACGCCCTCAAGCCCTGGTACACCCGTCGGCTCGACGGGTTCGTGCGGTCTGCCGTCCGCCGGGGCGCCTCGCCGGACGTGTTCACGTGGCTCGGCGTGCTCAGCGCGGCGCTGGCGGCGGTAGCGATCGCGATCGGGTGGTGGCCGCTGGCCCTCGTCTTCCTGGCCGGCCGGCTGGCCGGTGCGAACCTCGACGGTGCGGTCGCCCGGGCACGCGGGGTGTCGCGGCCGTGGGGGTTCGTCCTCAACGAGATCGGTGACCGCGCGAGCGACCTGCTGATGTTCGCGGGGCTCGCCGTGCTGGCCGACGGCCCCGAGCAGGTCACCTGGGTGCTGGTCGCCGCGGTCTGCGCCACGCTGCCGACGTTCGCATCGCTGGCCGGCGCCGGGGCGGGCGCACCGCGGCTGAACGGCGGCCCGTGGGGCAAGACCGAGCGCTGCGCGGTCGTCGTCGTCGCGACGGCCTTCCCGGCGCTGCTGGGGCTGTGGGCCGGACTGATCGCCGTCGGGTCGCTGACGACGATGGTGCTCCGGCTCCGGCGCGTGCGGGCGGTGCTCGCGTGACCATCCCGCCGCTCGAGATCCACACGGTGCTGGGCGCGTGGCACCTCGACCTGGAGGGCCGGGCGGTCTGGCTGCTCGTCGTCAGCGTGACCATCCTCGCGCTCGCCGCGATCCCCGTGTTCCTGTCCGGCAAGCCGGAGCTGCGCCGGCGCTGGACGACGTGGGCGCTGATCCTGCCGGTGATCGGCATCCCCATGTGGCTGGGACCCGGCCCGACCGCCGCGCTCGCCGCGCTGCTCGCGCTGCAGTCGGTGCGGGAGTTCGCCGCGATGATGCGGCTGCCGCGCGCCGAGACCCGGCTGCTGCTGGTGCTGGCCGTCGCCTACCCGCTGGCCGCCTGGCTGGACCCGGACCTGCTCGCGCTCGTGCCGCTGGTGGCGCTGCTCTGCGCGGTGCCGGCGCTGCTCGCCGGCGACTCGGAGCGAGGGCTCGAGCGCGCCACGCTCACCGCGTTCGGTTCGATCTGGCTGTGCTGGTCGCTGGCCAACCTGGTGCTCGTCGGCCGCGACGCGTACCTGCTGTGCTTCGCGGCGGCCGCCACCGACGTCGCCGCCTGGTGCGGCGGGACGTTCCTGCGCCGGTTCGCCTGGGCCCGACGACCACTCTCCCGGCTCAGTCCGAACAAGACCGTCGGCGGTATGGTCGGAGCCGCCGTCGGGGCCGCGATCGTGCTGGTCGTGCTCGATTCCGCCTCGTTCGGGCTGTACGTCGCGGTGGTGCTCGGGAGCGTCGGAGGGGACCTGTTGGAGTCGATGGTGAAGCGGCGCGCGGGGGTCAAGGACGCCGGTGCGTGGCTGCCCGGCTTCGGTGGGCTGCTGGACCGCGTCGACTCCCTGCTGCTCGTGCTCCCGCTCGCGGCGGTGCTCGCGTGACCACGCACCGGCGCGTCGGCCTGCCGCCCGGGTTCAACCTGGCCGGCGCCCTGCGGCACACGTTCTGGCGCAACGCCTTCCACCTCGTCGGCGGGTACCGCGTGCGCGGCTCGGCGCCGTACGAGGCGATGGTCATCGTCGCCAACCACAGCTCGCACGCCGACACGCCCGCGCTCATCGCGGCTTTTCCCGCGCCCTACAAGCCCGTGGTCGTCGCGGCCGAGGACTACTGGTTCGAGAAGGCGTGGATGCGCCTCGGGCTCAAGCTCGCCATCGGCGCCGTGCCCGTGCACCGCGAGGGCGGCGGGGGCTACGCCGGGCTGGTCGAGGGTGCGCAGGCGGTGCTGGGGACCGGCTCGAGCCTGCTGGTGTTCCCCGAGGGCACGCGCAGCACCGACGGGAAGATCGGGGAGCTGCGCAGCGGCGCCGTGCGGCTCGCCCGCGAGTTCGACGTGCCGCTCCTGCCCGTCGCCATCGTCGGCACCGCCGACCTGCTGCCCAAGGGCGGCGGACTGCACCCGGGGCCGGTCGAGGTGCGGCTCGGGCACCCGATCCAGCCGGAGGACCTGGACGGCGACGACATGTCACCGGTGGTCCACCAGCTCGACGCGCTCCTGGCCGAGGGGCGCGACCGCGTCCGAGTCGCGCACCTGGCGCCTGCTGTACCGGGCGATGGACGGCAAGGCCGGCATGGTCGGCGCCGCGGCGTGGGGGTTTGCCGAGGCGGTGAGCTGGCCCGTCACCATGGAGATGTACCTCGGCATCGTGGGCGTCGCGCACCCGCGCCGGGTCCTGCCCGCCGCCGGGTGGCTCACGGCGGGGTCGGTGGTCGGCGTCCTGGTGACCTCGGAGCTCACGCGGCGCGGGATGCGGCCGCCGGCACCGCTCACCACGCAGAGCATGCGCGATGCGGCCGCCGAGCACATGGCGGCCGGCGCGCGCGGCGTCTGGAAGCAGGCCGTCAACGGCGTCCCGGTGAAGCTCTACGCGGCCGCGGCGGGCGAGGCCGGGATCCCCCGGGTGCCGCTCGCGCTCCAGACCGCCGGTGCCCGCGGGGCGCGGGCGGTGGTGATGGGCGCGGCGGTGGCCGGTGCCGCGGCTGTCGGCCACCCGGTGCTGCGCCGGTTCTACGGGCCCTACCTCGGGGTTCTCGGCGTCGGCTACGCCGCGGGGCTGGCGCTGGTGATCCGCTCCTGGCGGCGCCGTTCCTCGACCTGAGCTTGTGCAGCCTCCTCGGGCGGCACCGGCCGGACCAGCGCGACCACGGTGTGCACGAGCAGGACGACGAGCGCGACGTTGCGGGCGGCGAGCGTGAACGTCACGCCCGCGCCGCCGTAGATCACCTGGCTGTACAGCCACGGGAACACCAGCTGCGTCGCGCCCGCGATCCCGGCGACCAGCCAGGCGGTCGTGCGCCATCCCGGTAGCCGCAGCGCGAGCGCGACCGCGACCGGCGGGGCCAGCCAGCCCATGTACTGCGGCGAGCCCACCTTGTTGAACACGAGCATGGCGAGCGTCAGCAGCATCGCGCCGCGGACCAGCAGCTCGGTCCGGGCGATGCCGCCGGACCACATCCGTGCACCCAGCTGTTCGCGGCGCCACCAGAGCAGCAGCGCGGAAGCGCCGATGGCCAGGAAGAACAGCGCCCCGAGCACGTCCGCGACGCCCTGGGTCCCCGGCCCGTGGATCTCCCAGCTGACGATCGCCTGGTTGAGGACCCGCGTGATGGACGGCACCCACAGGCCGGCGACGAGCCACGGCGTCGCGCCGGGTGCCTCGATCTGGAGCCCGCGCTGGTCCTGCTCGGTGAGGAACGACGCCACGTGGGCGAAGCCGCCGAGCGCGGCGGTCACACCGACGACGACCACGCTGACGATCGCGGCGGGCACCACGACGCTGCGCAGCGGCCTCTTCACCGCGAAGAAGAGGGCGATGAGCAGGGCGCCCGGCGCCACCTTGATCCACGCGGCGGCGGTGAGCAGCGCGGACGTGATGCGGGGGTGCCGCAGGGCGATGGCGAGCGCGATCACGACCACGGGCGCCACGACCGCGTCGAGCCGACCCATGGCCACGGGGCCGAGCAGCGCCAGGAACGCGAGCCACCACCAGGCGCCGTACGTGGTGGGGGCGTCGTCGGGCCGGTCCGGGCGTCGCACGCGCAGCAGGACCGATAGCGCGATGCCGTCGAGCAGGGTGATCATGGCCGACCACGCCGGCGCGTACCCCGAGACGCCTCCCGTCCCGCCCACGGCGGCCACGAGCATGGGCACGATCGCGCCGACCGGGTACACCCAGGTCCCGGAGAGCACCGGCCACTGGTCGCGGTAGATGCCGAGCCACATCCAGTAGCGGTAGAGGTCGAGGTCCCAGAACGCCTGCTGGGGGATCAGCACGAGCCCGACGAGCGCGAGCCAGCCGTGCACGAGGACGAACGCGACCCAGACGGCTGTGGTGGAGTGCAGCAGGCGGCGGAGCAGCGGGACCTCCGAGGGGGCGGGGGCCAACGAGGCCGGCCGGACGGGCAGGGCCTCAGGCTAGCCCGACCATCTCGCTCGAGGTGGCCCCGCAGCCTGTGAGATCACTCGTCCTGGGACGGCCGCTCGACGTCGGGGTGCACGGCCGCGGGGACCGTCCCGGCGCTCGCGCCGGCCACGGGGAAGATCGCGGTGGTCTTCGACTCGAGGTACGCGTCGTCGCGCTGGTCGTCGGGTGCCACCGGCGCGGTGGGTGCGGAGGAGGCCACGGGGTCAGGCGCGTTGTCGGTCATCGTCGGCTCCCAGGTCGGTCGTGGTCGGTGACCACGGTCAGGTCACCAACCTCGCACGGGTGTCCGGCGCGCGCACGGCGGGCGGATCAGCCGGCCGCGGCGGTCTCCGTCGGCGCGGGGGCGGCCGGTGCGACGACCTGGTCGAACGGGGTGCAGCCGGCCGGGGCGACGAGCGGTGTGGCCGGGTCGAGCGTGACCGTGTCCGGCGCCTTGAGCTCCGGGAACTCGGCGCCGAGGACGAGGTCGACGGTGGGGTCGGTGCGCGGGTCGAGGATCAGCACCGCGCCGTCCAGGTGTGCCGCGAGCGTGTAGGCCTGGGCCACCCCGGCCGTGCCGAAGATGATGCGCGCCTTGCCGTCGTACGCGACGGCGAAGTTCTCCGTCGCGCCGATGACGAACCCGCGGTCCTGCAGGGCGGCGGCGGTCGCGCCCGCGAGCCCCACCCGGCTGGTCGCGTTGAAGACCTTGACCGTGATCTGCGCGGCGGGGACGGGCAGCGAGCCGGCCGGGGGGCACGGATACGGGTCCTGCGGGCCGGTCGTGGCGGCCTCCGTGGCGAAGTCGCGGGCGAAGACCGGGAGGTTCAGGCTGCCGGTGAAGATGGCGGCGGCACCGAGCCCGGCGAGCGCGAGAACAGCGAGGAGCACGCCGAAGATGACGGCCTGCCGCTCGTGCATGTGCCGTCGACGGAGCTGACGACCACGGTCCTGCTCGGTCACTTGACCACCAGCACCCTGGCGTGGAGCAGCGCGCGCTGGTGGAGGGCGGCCCGGACTGCCCTGTGCAGACCGTCCTCCAGGTACATGACGCCGCGGTACTGGACGACGTGGGCGAACAGATCGCCGTAGAAGGTGGAGTCCTCGGCCAGCAGCGCATCGAGGTCGAGCGTGCGCTTCGTGGTGACCAGCTCGTCGAGCCGTACCTGGCGCGGCGGAACCTCGGCCCACTGCTTGGCTGTCTCGAGCCCGTGGTCCGGGTAAGGCCTGCCCTCGCCCACCGCCTTGAAGATCACGGACGGAGTCTAGGTGACACGCCGCTCGGCGGCGCTCATCCTGCGGGTGGAGTCATCGCGTCAGGACCGGGGCCGCGAGCGTCAGGGTTCCGTCAAGGCGCCCCACGGGGGCCGTGGCGCGGCGTAGACCAGCGGGTGTCCTCCTCGCTCCTTCGTCGGAAAGTCACTGCCATGGCCGACCTGGCCTTCCTCGCGCTGACCGTGCTGTTCTTCGCCGCCGTCGCGCTCCTTGCCCGCCGGACGGACCGCTCATGAGCGGCTTCGACGTCGCCGGGCTCGTCGTCGCGGGCGCCCTGCTGGTGTACCTGGTGGCCCAGCTGCTGCGATCGGACAAGGTCCGATGACCGCCACGTGGGTTGCCATTGCCCAGATCGCGCTCGTCGTCCTGGCGCTCGCGGTCAGCCACCGACCGCTCGGGGACTACCTGTACCGGGTCATGTCGTCGACGAAGCACCTCGCGGTGGAACGCGTCGGCTACCGGCTGATGCGGGTGGACCCCGACGCGGAGCAGCGGTGGAGCACGTACCTGCTCTCGTTGCTGGGCTTCTCGCTGGCGTCGGTGCTGGTGCTGTTCGGCCTGGCCCGGCTGCAGGACCGGCTGCCGCTCGACATCGGCGCGCCGCCGATGGACCCCGCGGGGGCGTGGAACGCGGCCGTCTCGTTCGTCACCAACACCAACTGGCAGTGGTTCTCCGGCGAGGTCGCCGCGGGTCACCTGCTGCAGATGGCCGGATTCGCGGTGCAGAACTTCCTGTCCGCCGCCGTCGGCATCGCGGTGGTCGCGGCCCTGGCCCGCGGGTTCGCGCGGTCCGGAACCGACGGACGGGTCGGCAACTTCTGGGCGGACCTGGTGCGCGCCACGGTGCGGGTGCTCCTGCCGCTCGCGTTCGTCGCGGCCCTCGTCCTGGTCGCCGGCGGCGTGATCCAGAACCTGCACGCGCACACGGAGATCACCACGCTGGCCGGTGGCACCCAGTCGGTGCTGGGCGGCCCGGTCGCCTCGCAGGAGGCCATCAAGGAGCTGGGCACCAACGGCGGCGGGTTCTTCAACGCCAACTCCGCGCACCCGTACGAGAACCCGGCGCCGTGGACCAACGTGTTCGAGATCGTGCTGCTGCTCCTGATCCCGTTCGCCATGCCGCGGATGTTCGGCCGCATGGTCGGCGACCGCCGGCAGGGCTGGGCGATCCTCGCGGCGATGTCGACCCTGTGGGTCGCGGCCGTCGGGTTCCTCACCTGGGCGGAGATGGCCGGTGCCGGCGCCGCACCGCTCGCGGCCGGTGGTGCGCTCGAGGGCAAGGAGGTCCGGTTCGGTGAGGCCGCCTCGGCGCTCTTCGCGGCGTCGACCACCATGACGTCCACGGGGGCGGTGAACTCCACGCACGACTCGCTGACCGCGCCCGGCGGCGGGGTGGCGCTCGTCGGGATGCTGCTCGGCGAGGTGGCCCCGGGCGGCGTCGGCAGCGGGCTGTACGGGATGGTGATCCTGGCCATCGTCGCGGTGTTCCTGGCCGGCCTCATGGTCGGGCGCACGCCCGAGTACCTGGGCAAGAAGATCGGCCGCGAGGAGATCACGCTCGTCGCGCTCGCGGTCCTCACCATGCCCGCCGTGGTGCTGCTGGGCTCGGCGATCGCCATCTCGACGCCGGCCGGGCTGAGCGGTCTGCTCAACCCCGGCGCGCACGGCCTCTCGGAGATCGTCTACGCGTTCGCGTCCGCCGGGAACAACAACGGCTCGGCGTTCGGCGGCCTGACCTCCGGGACGCCGTTCTACAACACGCTCCTGGGGCTCGCGATGCTCATCGGCCGGTTCGTGCCGATCGCGCTGGTCCTGGCGCTGGCCGGCCGGTTCGCCCGCCAGAAGAAGACCCCCGAGACGGCCGGCACGCTGCCCACCCACACGCCGCTGTTCGTCGGCCTCCTGGTCACGGTGACGCTCGTCGTCGTCGGCCTCACGTTCGTCCCCGTCCTGTCCCTCGGTCCCGTCGTGGAGTCCCTGTCATGAGCACGTCAGTCCTGGAGCGGCCCCAGCCGGCGGTCGCGACGAGCGCGCTGTCCGGCCCGCAGCTGGCCAAGGCCCTGCCCGGCGCCCTGCGTGGTCTCGATCCCCGGAAGCTGTGGGACTCGCCCGTCCTGTTCGTCGTGGAGGTCGGCGCCGCGTTCACCACGGTGCTGGCCATCGCCGAGCCGAGCGTCTTCGCCTGGTCGATCACCGTCTGGCTGTGGCTCACGGTCCTCTTCGCGACCCTCGCGGAGTCGGTGGCCGAGGGCCGCGGCAAGGCGCAGGCGGCCAGCCTGCGGGCGACGCAGCGCGAGACGACGGCCCGCCGCGTGCTCGCGCCGCAGGACACGCTGGAGGCGACGACAGGGCTCGCGGAGCTGCCGACCGCGCAGGTGGCGTCGTCCACGCTCAAGGTCGGCGACGTCGTCATCGTCGTGGCGGGGGAGACCATCCCCGGCGACGGCGACGTCATCGAGGGCGTCGCGAGCGTCGACGAGTCCGCGATCACCGGCGAGTCCGCGCCGGTCATCCGCGAGTCCGGCGGCGACCGCTCGGCCGTCACCGGCGGGACGGTCGTGCTGTCGGACCGGATCGTCGTGCGGATCACGGCACCCGCGGGGCACACGTTCGTCGACCGGATGATCGCGCTGGTCGAAGGATCCGAGCGGCAGAAGACCCCCAACGAGGTCGCCCTCAACGTGCTGCTCACCACGCTCACGATCGTGTTCCTGCTGGCGGTGGTCACGCTGCAGCCGTTCGCCGTCTACTCCGGCGCCCGCCAGCCGCTCATCGTGCTCGTCGCGCTGGTGGTCTGCCTGATCCCGACGACGATCGGCGCCCTGCTCTCGGCCATCGGCATCGCGGGCATGGACCGCCTGGTCCGTCGCAACGTGCTCGCGATGTCCGGCCGCGCGGTCGAGGCCGCGGGCGACGTCGACGTGCTGCTGCTGGACAAGACCGGCACCATCACGCTGGGCAACCGCCAGGCGGCCGACCTGCTGCCGGCCGCGGGCATCACCCCGGAGGCGCTCGCGGACGCCGCGCAGCTGTCGTCGATGGCCGACGAGACCCCGGAGGGTCGCTCGGTCCTCGTGCTGGTCAAGGAGCGGTTCGGGCTGCGCGAGCGGCACGACCTGGCCGGCGCCGAGCTGGTGCCGTTCGCGGCTCGGACCCGCATGAGCGGGGTCGACCTGCCCGGCCGGTCCGTGCGCAAGGGGGCCGCCGCCGCGGTCACGCACTGGGTGCACTCGACCGGCGGGCACACGGGGCACGACGTCGCCGCGACCGTCGACGCGATCTCGGCGTCGGGCGGTACGCCGCTGGTCGTCGCGGAGCAGCTCGGGCAGAACCCGGCACGCGTGCTCGGCGTCATCCACCTCAAGGACGTCGTCAAGGAGGGCATGCGCGAACGGTTCGACGCGCTGCGCGCGATGGGCATCCGGACCGTCATGGTGACGGGCGACAACCCGCTCACCGCGAAGGCCATCGGCACCGAGGCCGGCGTGGACGACGTGCTGGCGGAGGCGACGCCCGAGGACAAGCTGGCCCTCATCCGGCGCGAGCAGGAGGGCGGGCGGCTGGTCGCGATGGCCGGTGACGGCACCAACGACGCCCCCGCGCTGGCGCAGGCGGACGTCGGAGTCGCGATGAACACGGGCACGACCGCCGCGAAGGAGGCCGGCAACATGGTCGACCTCGACTCGAACCCGACCAAGCTGCTGGAGATCGTCGAGATCGGCAAGCAGCTGCTCATCACGCGCGGGGCGCTGACCACGTTCTCCGTGGCCAACGACGTCGCCAAGTACTTCGCGATCCTGCCGGCGATGTTCGTCGTCGCGTTCCCGCAGCTCGAGGTGCTCAACGTGATGCGCCTGAGCAGCCCGCAGTCGGCCATCCTGTCGGCCGTCATCTTCAACGCGCTGGTCATCATCGCGTTGCTCCCGCTGGCCCTGCGCGGGGTCCGCTACCGGCCCGCGTCGGCGTCTGCCCTGCTGCGTCGCAACCTCCTGGTGTACGGGCTCGGCGGCGTCATCGCCCCGTTCGTCGGCATCAAGCTCATCGACCTGATCGTCACTGCCCTGGGGATGTCCTGATGACCACCGGAACCGACGTCGTGTCCTTCGCCCGCCAGTCCTGGGCCGGGCTGCGCGTGCTGCTCGTCCTCACCGTCCTGCTCGGGCTGGTCTACCCGCTGGCCGTCACGGGGGTGTCCCAGCTCGCGCTGCGGTGGCAGGCGAACGGCTCGCTCGTCTCCTCCTCGGGGGAGCACGTGACCTCGGCTGCCGACGCCGCCGGGTCGCTCCTCGTCGGGCAGTCCTTCGACGGGCCGCAGTGGTTCCACCCTCGGCCGTCGGCCGCCGGCGACGGGTACGACGCGCTGGCGTCGGCGGGCTCCAACCTCGGGCCCCTCAACGAGGACCTGGTGGCGACGATCGAGGAGCGCCGGGCCACCGTGGCCGCGCTCGAGGGCGTCGACCCCGCGGACGTCCCCGTGGACGCGCTCACGGCGTCGGCCTCGGGCCTCGACCCCGACATCTCGCCGGCGTACGCGCACCTGCAGGCCGCGCGGGTCGCCCGCGAGAACGGGCTGTCCGTGGAGTCGGTGGCCGCGCTGGTCGACGCCACCACCGTCGGTCGCGACCTCGGGTTCCTCGGCGAGCCGCGCGTCGACGTGCTGCGCCTCAACCTCGCGCTGCAGACAATGGGCTCGTGACCAGCGGCGAGGTGCCACCGAGGCGCGGTCGGCTGACCGTCTACCTCGGCGCGGCGCCGGGCGTCGGCAAGACGTACGCGATGCTCGACGAGGCCCACCGCCGCCTCGCCCGCGGCACGGATGTCGTCGTCGGCTTCGTCGAGGACCACGGCCGGGCGGCGACGGCCGCGCAGCTGGACGGCCTGGAGGTGCTGGCCCGGCGGACGCTGGTCCACCGGGACGCGACCTTCACCGAGCTCGACGTCGACGCCGTCCTGGCGCGTGCACCGCAGGTCGTCATGATCGACGAGCTCGCGCACACCAACGTGCCGGGCAGCCTGCACGCCAAGCGGTGGCAGGACGTGCAGGACGTCCTCGCCGCGGGCATCGACGTGGTCACCACCGTGAACGTGCAGCACCTGGAGTCGCTGAACGACGACGTCGAGGCCATCACGGGCGTCCGGCAGCGGGAGACCGTGCCGGACCGCGTGGTGCGCGACGCCGACCAGATCCAGCTGGTCGACCTGGCGCCCGAGGCCCTGCGGCGCCGGCTCGCGCACGGCAACGTGTACCGGGCCGAGCAGATCGACGCGTCGCTGACGCAGTACTTCCGGGTGGGCAACCTCACCGCCCTGCGCGAGCTCGCCCTGCTCTGGCTGGCGGACCGGGTGGACGACGCGCTGGCCACCTACCGGCGCGACCACCGGATCGAGACGCCGTGGCCGGCCCGCGAGCGCGTGGTCGTCGCGGTCACCGGGGGACCGGAGGCGGACACGCTGCTGCGTCGGGGGGCCCGGATCGCCCAGCGCGCGGCGGGCTCCGAGCTGCTCGCCGTGCACGTGCTCGCCACCGACGGCCTGCCCACCGCGCCGCCCGGGGCCATCGCGGAGCAGCGCCGGCTGGTCGAGTCGCTGGGCGGCACGTTCCACACGGTCGTCGGCGAGGACGTCGCGAGCGCCGTCGTCGACTTCGCCCGCGGCGTCAACGCCACGATGATCGTCGTCGGGGTCTCCCGGCGCAGCCGCTGGCGCGAGGCCCTGTCGGAGGGCAACGGCACCGAGATCGCCCGGCTGGCCGGCGTCATCGACGTCCACCTGGTCACGCACGAGAAGGCGCGCGGGGGCCGACGACGGCTGCGGCGCTCGGCCCTGTCGCGCTCGCGCCTGCTCGCCGGCTGGACCATCGCGCTGCTGGGACCGGTGCTGCTCACGGCCCTGCTCAGCGCCCTGCGGGACGTGGTGAGCCTGCCCACCGAGCTCATGCTCTTCCTCGCGCTGACCGTGCTCGTGGCGCTGGTCGGCGGGCTGTGGCCGGCGATCGTGAGCGCGGTCGTCGGGTTCCTGCTGCTCAACTGGTTCTTCATCGTCCCGACCGGTCACCTCACCATCGACCAGCCGGAGAACGCGCTGGCGCTGTTCGTGTTCGTGCTGGTGGCGGCCGGGGTCGCCTCCGTGGTCGACCTCGCCGCCCGCCGCACGGCCGAGGCGTTCCGGGCGCGCGCCGAGGCCTCCGCGCTCGCGGCGGTGTCCCGGTCGGTGCTGTCGGGCCAGGACACGGCCGCCGCCCTCGTCGCCCGGCTGCGCGAGACCTTCACCCTCGCGGCCGTCGCGCTCCTGGAGGCTCGGGGCTCTGGTTGGGAGGTGCTGGCGGTGGACGGCGTCGACCCCGCGCTCCGGCCCGAGGACGCCGACGCGGTCCTCACGGTCGACGACCACCGCGTGCTCGCGCTCACCGGCCGTGTGCTGCCCGCCAGCGACCGCCGCGTGCTGGAGGCGTTCGCGTCGCAGGTCGGCATCGTGCTCGAGCACCAGAGGCTGCACGCCCAGGCCGACCAGGCCCGCCTGCTCGAGCAGACCGACGCCACGCGGACGGCGCTGCTCGCCGCCGTCTCGCACGACCTGCGCACCCCGCTGGCCACCATCCGCGCCTCGGTCGACGGGCTGTCGCTGCAGCTGGACCCTGCCGACCGGGCGGCCCTCGTGCTCACGCTCGCCGAGTCGACCGCCCGGCTGGAGCGGCTCATCGACAACCTGCTCGACCTGTCCCGCCTGCAGACCGGCAGCGTCCGGCCCGTGCTCCGCGCCACCAGCCTCGACGAGATCGTCCCGCTGGCCGTCGAGGGCTTCCCGGTGGTGCTCGACGTGCCGGAGGAGCTGCCGTACGTGCTCACCGACCCCGGCCTGCTCGAGCGCGTCGTCGCCAACCTCGTCTCGAACGCGGTCCGGTACGCCTCGGCCGGAGGTCCCGTGCGCGTGAGTGCCGCCGTGGTCGGTCGTGGGATGGTGCTGCGCGTGGCGGACTCAGGCCCGGGCGTGCCCGACGAGCTCAAGGAGCAGCTGTTTGCGCCCTTCCAGCGGCTCGACGACTCCGCCGGGACGGGCCTGGGGCTCGGGCTGGCGGTCGCCGACGGCCTCGCGACGGCGGTCGGCGCGGAGCTCTCCGCCGAGGACACGCCCGGCGGGGGACTGACGATGCTGGTGACCGTCCCGCTCGCCGACCCATCACCGGCCGCGGGTGTGTCGCCGGAACCCGATGAGACGGTCGCGCGATGACCGGCAACCGCGTCCTGGTCGTCGACGACGAGCCCGGGCTCGCCCACGCGCTCGCCATCACGCTGCGCGCGTCCGGCTGGGAGGTCGCGACGGCGGCCGACGGCGCCTCGGCGATCACCACCGCGGCCTCCCGCGCGCCGGACGTCGTCCTGCTCGACCTGGGCCTGCCGGACATGAGCGGCCTCGACGTCATCACCGCGATCCGCGGCTGGAGCCGGGTGCCGATCGTGGTCCTGTCGGCCCGGCAGCACGGCGAGGACAAGGTCGACGCCCTCGACGCGGGGGCCGACGACTACGTGACCAAGCCGTTCGCCATGAACGAGCTCCTCGCGCGGCTGCGGGCGGCGGTCCGGCGCTCGTCGGTGGCCGGCGATCCGTCCGACGAGGCCGTCGTCACCGCCGGCGCGTTGACCATCGACCTCGCGCGCGCCCGGGTGCTGCGCGACGGCGTCGAGGTGCGGCTGACGCCCACCGAGTGGTCGATGCTCGAGGTCCTCGTGCGCAACCGCGGCCGCCTCGTCGGGCGTCGGCAGCTGCTCCAGGAGGTCTGGGGGCCCGGCTACTCCGACGAGACCAACTACCTGCGCGTCTACTCCGCCCAGCTCCGCCGCAAGCTCGAGGCCGACCCGGCCCACCCGCGCCACATCCTCACCCAACCGGGCCTGGGCTACACGTTCGAGGTGTGACCGCCCGCTGCGCCCAGCCGAGAACGTCGCTTCGGCGCGAGACCGGCGCTTCCAGGTCCCGTTCTCGCGGCAGCGTGCCGTTCTCGGGGGTGCGCCGCGTCAGGGTGCCGTCGGAGGCCGTCCTGAGTTCGCATGCGCCACCCCAACGGCGACTCTCCTTCCGCCGAACTCGTGGCGCCCGGTCGAACTCGTGACGCCGAGCCGAACTCGTGGGCAGGAGCTCACGAGTTCGACCGGTCTCACGAGTTCGGCGCGAACCCACGAGGTCGACGGCACGTCGATCGCGTGAAGCCGCGCCCGCCTCGTGACGAAGCCAGTTCGCGGGTTGGCGACGAGTTCGTGGGTTGCAACTCACGAACTCGTCCGAAACTCACGAACTCGGCGACTCCGACCCTCGCGGCTGCGCTCACCAGCCGGTGCCCGCGGCCCGATCGGATAGCGGTTTCCGTTGGCGGGAGCGCTCCCCTCGACGGAATCCGGCGAATGTCTCAGCACGGGTTGACTCGGGTGAACCAGGCGATACGGTCGTGGGCGGTCGGGGTCAATGGCGCCCTCGGCTTTTCCTCATGGAGGACACCTAGTTCGTCCCCGGGCACCTCCTAGGCGATTGAAAGGATTCAAGGATGAGTCTGACGCATCGAAGAGGATCGACACCGCCCGGATCGCCGGGCCTACGCCTGGAATCGGCCGGACAGGAGCGGCCGTCGGGGGCACGAGGGCGCACGCTGACCATGCCCGCCATGCTCGTCGGATCCGTGCTGCTCGTCGGCACGCTGACGGCGACGCCCGCCTCCGCCACCCAGGTCACCAACGCGAACGGCGGCGCGACCCAGGGACCGGACGGACTCACGCTCGAGCGCCTCGACCGTGGGGTCGTCGCGGCGGTCACCAACGAGGGCGTCTTCCTCTCCTGGCGGCTGCTGGCCAGCGAGGTCACCGGCGCCACCACCACGGGCCTCACCGGTCCGAACTTCGCGGTCTACCGCGACGGCACCAAGGTCGGCACCGTCACCGACTCGACGAACTTCGTCGACCCGGCCGGCACGGCGACCTCCCGCTACCGGGTGGCGGCGGTCGTCGACGGTGTCGAGGTCGACGGCACCGAGGCGACGCCGTGGGCGCAGCCGAGCCTCGACATCCCGCTGCACAAGCCCGCCGACGGGGTCACGCCGGTGGGCGAGGCCTACACCTACTCGGCCAACGACATGTCGGTCGGCGACGTCGACGGCGACGGGCAGTACGAGTACATCGTCAAGTGGGACCCGTCCAACTCGAAGGACGTCAGCCAGGTCGGGTACACCGGCAACGTTTACGTCGACGCGTACGAGCAGGACGGCACGCAGCTCTGGCGCATCGATATGGGCGTCAACATCCGGGCCGGCGCGCACTACACGCAGTTCCCCGTCTACGACTACGACGGCGACGGCAAGGCCGAGCTCATGATGAAGACGGCCCCCGGCACCAAGATCACGCGGTACGCGGCCGACGGCTCGGTCGCCAGCGAGGCGTACGTGACCCTGCCGCAGCGGGACCGCGACGCCGGCGTCACCGACACGACGGACTACCGGCTGAGCAAGGCCGGCTACTTCGAGCACCTGGTCAGCATGCTCAGGGGCTGGAGCAGCCACCCGGAGGTCGTCGCGGGGCACTGGCCGTCGACGGTGGAGGAAGCGCTGGGCATCCCGAAGCAGTACACCTACCCGCTGAGCCACGAGGACGCGACGGCCCTGGCGAACTACTTCGTCGACGTCTACGCGCCCGCCCGCAGCACCCGCAACCAGCTGCGCAACTTCGAGGGGTTCATCGTCGACGGCCCCGAGTACCTCACGGTGTTCGAGGGGGCGACCGGCAAGGAGCTCCAGACCGTCGACTACAAGCCGGGCCGCGGCGATGACGGCCTCATGTGGGGCGACTACGCGATGGCCCGCATCGAGCCCGCGAACCGCGTCGACCGGTTCCTCGCCGGCGTCGCGTACCTCGACGGGGCCACGCCGTCGGCGATCTTCGCCCGCGGCTACTACACGCGCACCACGATCGTCGCGTACGACTGGGACGGGACGGCGCTGAAGGAGCGCTGGTACGTCGACAGCGGCCACGTGCCGATGACGAACCCGTTCAACGACAGCCCGCACGGGCGCGACGGCACCGACCCCGTCTACGGGAAGATCACCACGCAGGGCTTCCACTCGCTCTCGGCGGCCGACGTCGACGGGGACGGCAAGCAGGAGATCGTCTACGGCGGCGCGACGATCGACGACGACGGCTCCGTCCTGTACTCGTCGTTCGACACGCTCCCGGCGGGCTCGTCGGCACCCGGTACGGAGGCCCGCCTGGGCCACGGCGACGCGATCCACGTGACCGACATCGACCCGGACCGCCCGGGCCTGGAGATCTACACGTGCCACGAGGGCGCGACGGGTGCGCCGTACGGCATGGCGCTGCGCGACGCGAAGACCGGCGAGGTCCTGTTCGGCAAGTACTCCGGTGCGGACACGGGCCGCTCGATGATCGGCGACGTGCTGCCGAACGTCCGTGGGCTCGAGGTCTGGGCCAGCCTGCCCGGCGGGTCCGGCTCGTTGGGCCTCTACACGGCGACCGGGCAGTTCACGCCGGGCGCCATCCCCGGCACGAACATGAGCATCAAGTGGCTGCCGGACGGCACGACGCAGATCGTCAACGGCTCGGGCGACCAGACCGTCACGATCGACGACTGGACCCGCGGCCGCCAGCTCACGGCGACCGGCACCCGGGCCAACAACGGCACCAAGGGCAACCCGTCGCTGGTGGCGGACATCCTCGGTGACTCGCGCGAGGAGCTGCTGGTCCGCACCACGGACTCGTCGGCGATCCGCGTGTTCACCAACACGGCCCTGAGCCACAAGAAGATGTACACGCTCATGCAGGACCCGCAGTACCGCGTCGAGGTCGCCCGCCAGCAGACGACCTACAACCAGCCGTCGGACGTGGGCTTCTACCTGGCCTCGGACACGGACTTCACGCAGGTGCCGGTGCCGTCGTACTACGCGCCGGGCAGCATCGACGCCCTGCGCGACGCGACCACGGCGCAGATCGACGCCGGTGCGATCTCGGGTGTCGTGGTCGTGCAGCTGCTCGCGGCACTCGATGCGGCCGACAAGGCGGCCGACCGGGGCAACGAGAAGGTCGCGGCCAAGTCGCTCGCGACGTACGTCGACCGGCTCACGCCGAAGCAGCCCCACGCGACGGTCACACCGGCCGCGCGGGCGGCGCTGGAGTACCAGGCGCAGCAGGTGATCTCGATGCTCAGCTGACGAGGCTGACGAGGCCGACGAGGCCGACGAGGCCGACGGGCCGACCAACAGCGAAGCCCCCGCCGTCCGGAAGGACGACGGGGGCTTTCGCTGTGCCGAGGGTCAAACGCGGTAGAGCGCCGTCATCGGGCAGTTGAACGGGTCGCGGTCGGGCTTCCCGACGGTGTTCAGGTACTTGACGATGATCGCGTACGAGCGAGGCAGCGAGACCTGGACGTAGGGGATGTTGTGCTCCCGGCAGTACGCCTCGACGATCGGCTTGGCGCGACGCAGCGACGGGCGGGGCATCGACGGGAAGAGGTGGTGCTCGACCTGGTGGTTGAGCCCGCCCATGAGCACGTCGACCCACTTGCCGCCGCCGATGTTGCGGCTGGTCAGCACCTGGCGGCGCAGGAAGTCGAGGCGCGAGTCCTTGGGGATCAGGGGCATGCCCTTGTGGTTCGGGGCGAACGAGGCACCCATGTAGAACCCGAAGACGCCCATCTGCACCGCGAGGAACACCAGGGCGATCGGCCAGGACATCACGAGGAAGACGAGGGCGGCGCCGCCCACGAGGCGGATCGACATCATGACGATCTCGGCGGCGCGGTGGTCCAGCTTCTCCCGCGACGAGAGGCGCTTGACGGCGGCGACGTGCAGCGCGACGCCTTCGAGCAGCAGCAGCGGGAAGAAGAACCAGCCCTGGTGGTTCAGGAACCAGATCGACAGCTTCGACGTGCGCGTCGCGGCCTGCTCCGGCGTGAAGGAGAGGACCTCGAGGTCGATGTCGGGGTCGGCGTCGATCTTGTTCGGGTTGGCGTGGTGGCGGGTGTGCTTGCGCTGCCACCAGCCGTGGCTCAAGCCGACGAACAGGTCGGCGAGCACGAGGGACGTCCAGTTGTTGGCGCGTCCGTCGGCGAAGATCTGGCGGTGCGCGGCGTCGTGGCCGAGGAAGGCGACCTGCGTGAGGATCACCGCGGCGGCGAACGCGACGGCGATCTGCCACCAGGAGTCGCCGACCAGGATGATCGTGGCGACCAGGCCCAGCACGGCCAGCACGGCGGCGGACAGCCGTACGGCATAGTGCGCGGGGCGGCGCTTCATCAGGCCGGCGGCCTGCACGGTCCGGGTCAGCTCGGTGAAGTCGCTGACTGCTCGGTCGCGAGGGCGCGTGGGGGTGTCGGTAAGCGTCGGGGAGCTCATGGCGTCCGTCCTGTCGGTCGTGCGATGCGCGGCGCGAGTGCGGTCGGGTCCTGCCAGAGCGTGTGGCGCCAAGTCGATGGTGCGACGAGACCCCGGCCACAAGGCCGGGGTCTCGTGTGGAGCTGTTGAGCTCTACTCAGCTCAGAGAGGCGTGATGTTCGACGCCTGCGGGCCCTTGGGGCCCTGCGTGACCTCGAACTGGACCTTCTGGTTCTCCTCGAGCGTGCGGTAGCCGCTCGTGGTGATGGCGCTGTAGTGCGCGAAGACGTCGGGTCCGCCGTCCTCGGGGGCGATGAAGCCGAAGCCCTTCTCGGCGTTGAACCACTTCACGGTGCCAACAGGCATGTTGTTCTCTTCTCTCACGTGCGGTATGGACAACTCCCGGGTGACCGGGACCGGTATTCACGGTGTTCGTCGTCCGTCTCCGAGGTGGTCCTCGAGAACGTCCTGCCAGGGTCTCCCCGTGGCCGTCATGACAAGCGATTCACTGCGACTACAGGGACAACCGTACGGCACGATGGGCCTGACCGGAACGTACGAAGCGAACTGGTCTGCTCGGAACCCGCGGCGCGGTGGGTCCGGGCCGCCTCTGCGAGCCCCCGGAACTCTTGCTAGGTTCACGCGGTCGACAGGGTGGAGAGACCGATGAGCGAGACCGATGACCGCTGTCCGTGCGGGTCGGGAGAGACGTACGCCGAGTGCTGCGGCCGGTACGTCGACGACGGCCGGGTGGCCCCGACGGCAGAGGCGCTCATGCGGTCCCGCTACACGGGATTCGCGAGGAGGGCGGTGCCCTACCTGCTGGCGACGTGGCACCCGAGCACGCGCCCTGACGAGCTCGAGCTGGACGAGGCGATGATCTGGCGCCGTCTGGATGTCCTGCAGACCGACGCGGGTGGCCCGTGGGACGACGCCGGCACGGTCGAGTTCGTGGCCCACTACCGGCTCGACGACGGCTCCCTGATCGGTCAGCGCGGGCGCCTGCACGAGACCAGCACCTTCGTGCGCGAGGACGGCCGCTGGCTCTACGTCGACGGCGGCATCGGCGCGTAGGCGCAGGTCAGCGCTGCGTGGCCGCCTCGATGAGCACGAGCGCCGCGGCGCGTGCGGCCTTCGCGGCCTCGCGGTCGTGGTCCATGCGGGCGGAGATGCCGACGCCGTCGTAGAGCAGGTGCAGGCGCCGGGCCAGGGTGGCCGGGTCCGGCACGCCGTCGACCTGCGAGGCGAGGTCCGTCAGCAGCTCGCGGACCCAGCGCCGGTACGCCTCCGCCGCGTGCACGACGGCGCCGTCCGGGCGGGCCTCGGTGCTGGCCGCGGCGAACGCGCAGCCGCGGTACGACGGCTCGTGGACCATCTCGTCCTGGGCCTCGAAGACCGCCAGGAGCCGGTCGGTGGGATCGGTGTAGCGCTCGACGTGCCGCCCGATCCGGGTGGCGATGCGGGCGTGCCGGGACTCGAGGTACGCCCGGACCAGCTCGTCCTTGCTGCCGAAGGTGTTGTAGAGCGAGGCCTTGGCGACGCCGGCCTGGTCGATGACGCGGTCGATGCCGACCGTCTGCACGCCCTCGGCGTAGAACAGCTCGTTGGCGGCATCGAGCAGTCGCTCGCGCGCACTCGTCTTCGTCGTCATCGCGCACTCCCCTCGTCAGACAGGTCTGTCTACTGTACGCCGCAGCAGTCCTGCGAGGGCGACGAGCGCGAACGCGATCACGGCGACGCCGTAGCCCTGCGCGGTCACCTGCAGGCCGCCGTCGTGGACCACCGCGATCCCGGCGATCACGGCCGGCACCCCCATGCCGAGGTAGGACACGACGTACAGCAGCGACAGCACGCCCGCCCGCTCATGCGGCAGTGTCTGGGGCACGACGAGGCGGATGGCGCCCTGGAACCCGCCGCCGAAGCCGACGCCCGCGATCGCGGTGCCGACGAAGAAGAGGACGGGCGCGAGCAGGCCGATCGCGACGAGGACGACGACGAGGCCGACGACGAGGGCAACGACGCCGAGGAGCAGGACCTCCCGGGCCGGCTTGTCGCGCAGCACCACCACCGTCACCGCCGCGGTGCCGGCAAGCACGAACAGGCCCAGCCCGGCGAACGCCGCCGAGCTCGACCCGACGAGCGTGGCGACCAGCGCCGGACCGAGCGAGCCGTAGAAGCCCGGGAGTGCCCAGACGGCGAAGAGCACGGGGAGCGCGACGGCCGCCGGTCGACGGACGCTGCGCGGCAGCGCGACGGTCGGCCGCAGGCTGGCGAGCGCGCCCTGCTCCGGCGTCACGGTCTCGGGCATCAGCAGGACCCCGATCGACTGCAGCGCGAGGACCACCAGCAGTGCCAGGAAGATCAGGTGCGTCGGTGCGGGCAGCAGGGCGACGACGAACGACGCGACGAGGGCACCGAGGGCGGTCCCCATGGCGGGTACCGCCGCGTTGGCCAAGGTGCCGCGGACGCGGTCGATGTCGAGCATGCCGGCGCCGATCGCCGCGACGGCTGCTCCGGTCGACAGCCCCTGGACGACGCGCGCCACCAGCAGCATCGGGACGCCGTCGGCGGTCGTGAAGATGACCAGCGCGACGGCCTGCACCGCGATGGCGGCGAGCAGCACGGGGCGGCGGCCCACGTGGTCGGACAGCCGGCCGAGCACCAGGAGGGAGACCAGCACCGCGATCGCGTAGGTGCCGAAGACGACGGTCGTCGTGGTCGCGGAGAAGCCCCACTCGGACTGATAGATCGCGTAGAGCGGGGTCGGTGCGCTCGAGGCGCCGAGGAACGCGAGGACGATCGTCGCGAGGAGGACGAAGGACGCGCGCGGCGACAGCCGCCGGCGGCGGGTGCGGGCGATCGTGGTGGGTCGTTCGGCGAGCTGGGTCACGATGGACTCCGTTGGGTAGACCGGTCTGTCTAATGCCTGGGGGAACAGTAGACAGATCTGTCTGCTGACGTCAACCGTTGGCCGGCCGCCGCACCTGATGCCTCGGTCGGCCGGTGGGAGTGCGGTCGCAGCCCGCGCGCGGTGTGGGCGGTCGGGTGCACGATGCCGACATGCTGTTCGCCGAGCTCGCCACGACGTCGGCCGCCCTCGCGACCACCCGGTCGCGGCTGGCCAAGCGGGCGCTGCTGGTCGACCTGCTGCGGCGGACGCCGCCCGAGGACGTCGCCGTCGTATCGCGGTACCTGGGCGGGCAGCTGCGCCAGCGGCGCACGGGGCTCGGCTGGCGGTCGCTCAGCAGCCTGCCGCCACCCGCGCTCGAGCCCACCCTGACCGTGGCGGAGGTCGACGGCGCCTTCGAGGCCATGTCGCTCCTGGCCGGCACCGGCTCCGGCACCGCCCGGACCACTGCCGCCGGTGAGCTGTTCGCGGCGGCGACGGCCGACGAGCAGCGGCTGCTGCGGGGGCTGGTGACCGGGGAGCTGCGGCAGGGGTCGCTGGACGCGCTGCTGCTCGACGCGGTCGCGGAGGCGGCCGGGGTGGCCCCGGAGACCGTGCGTCGGGCCGCGATGCTCGCCGGCGACACCGAGCAGGTCGCCGTCGCCGCGCTCACGCAGCCGGACCCCGTGGCGGCGCTCGCGGCCTTCACGCTCGTGGTCGGGCGGCCCGTGCGGCCGATGCTCGCCCAGTCGGCGCCGGACGTCGACGGCGCGTGGGCGAGCCTGGCGCCGGGACCGGTGGTCGTGGACTCGAAGCTCGACGGCATCCGGATCCAGGTGCACCGGAGGGGGTCGCACATCGCGGTGTTCACGCGGAGCCTCGACGAMATCACGGCGCGCGTGCCGGAGATCGTCGAGAGGGTCCGCGCCATGCCGGCGACCGACCTGGTGCTCGACGGCGAGGCGCTGGCCGTCGGTCCCGACGGGCGGCCGCGACCGTTCCAGGAGACCGCGTCGCGCTCCGCCACCCGCGACGCCGAGGTCGCCGCGGCGGTCACGCTGACGCCGTTCTTCTTCGACTGCCTGCACGTCGACGGCGTCGACCTGCTCGACGCCCCGCTGCTGCGCCGGTTGGAGGCGCTCGACGCCGTGGCCGGCCCGCTGGTGGTGGACCGGCTGATCACCTCCGACCCTGCGGCTGCGCGCGACTACTTCGGCGCGGCGGTCCGGGCCGGTCAGGAGGGGGTCGTCGTGAAGGCCGCCGACGCCCCGTACGAGGCCGGGAGGCGCGGGGCGGCCTGGATCAAGGTCAAGCCGCGGAACACGCTCGACCTCGTCGTGCTCGCGGTCGAGTGGGGGTCGGGCCGCCGGAAGGGGCTCCTGTCGAACATCCACCTCGGCGCTCGGGACGGGGACGGGTTCGTCATGCTCGGCAAGACGTTCAAGGGCATGACCGACGAGATGCTGCGGTGGCAGACCGCGCGGTTCACGGAGCTCGCGACGTCGCCGCTCGACGGCTGGGTGGTCGAGCTGCGGCCGGAGCAGGTGGTGGAGATCGCGTTCGACGGGCTGCAGCGGTCGACGCGTTACCCCGGCGGCCTCGCGCTGCGGTTCGCTCGAGTGGTGCGGTACCGCGACGACAAGCCGGCGGCGGAGGCGGACACGATCGAGGCGGTGCGAGCGCTCGCCGGGTGACGGCGTCGACTCCGCCCTACGATCGGCGCGTGGAACCGACCCTCGAGCCGCCCCGTGCCGGGTGGGTTCCGACGACAGCGGCGGCCTGAGGTGTTCCGTCGCCGGGTCGGCTGGAGCCTGGCGGACGCCGCCGAACGTCACGCGGCCGCGCCCGACACCTTCCGAGTCCCCGCCGATGCGGCCTTGGCGGCCGTGCGGGTGGGCGACCGGGTCAAGGTGGTCGTGGTGCCGCAGCAGGGCCTCGAGGAGCGGATGTGGGTGGTGCTCGAGCGGGTCGACGAGGTGGAGCTCGAGGGTCGGCTGCACAGCGAGCCGGTGGAGCTGCGGTCGCTGCACGCGGGTGACCCCGTGGTGCTGGAGCGGCGGAACGTGGTCGCGATCGGGCGTCGGGACGACTGACGGCGTGGCGTCCGGCTGAACCTGTCGCCAACTCGTCCCCCACACGGCGGACCCGCCCTAGCCTCGGCCCGTGGAACTCGCCGCCGCGCCCGAGCCGCTCGTCTGGCTGACGTGCACGACCGACCCGTCGTACGTGCGCCGGGCCGTCAACGCGCAGTGGCGGCGGCTGCTGGTCCGGCCGCGGATGGTCGTGGCCGAGGTGTTCGTCGCGCTGCTGCTCGTGCTCGCGCTGGTGGCACCCGAGGTCGCCGGTACGGCGCTCGTGGTGGCGGCGGTGCTGGTCGGCTGGGTGCTGCTCGCCTACGTCAAGGCGTTGGTCGGCTCGTACCGCCGCGTCCCCGCGGGCACGCAGCTCAAGGTCGCCCTCGACGGGGACCGGCTCGTCGGCGAGGGGAAGGCAGGGACGACGTCGGTGCGGCTCGCGGCCTTCCGTCGGGTGATCGTGGGGCGGCACGTCGTGCTGCTGGAGAACCGCACCAACGCCTACCTCGCGGCGTACCCGCGCGAGCTGTTCCCGGACGGCGTGCTCGAGGACCTGCGGAACCGCATCGAAGGTGCCCCGCCGGAGGTGCCGGCACGGACCACGGCACCGGCTGCGCTCCCGCGCCCCGGGGCGGTGGCGACCTACACGACCGGTCCTGGCTACGTGGACCGCGTGGTCAGCGCGTACGTCAGCGAGGTCGTGTTCGCGCCCCGACGCGTCCTCATCCAGGTGCTCATGGCCGTCGGGCTGTTCGTCATCGGCGTCGTGGTCGCCGGTGGGGGGACGTCCGGCGTGGTGGCCGGCCTCGTCTACGCCGGGCTCGGCGCCTCCGTCGTGGGGTGGTCGATGTGGCGTCAGCGCAACCGGTTCGCGCGCGGGCTTGCAGGGCAGGTCCCCGTGGGGTCCACGTTCCGTGCCGCGCTGCTGCCGGACGGGGTCTGGGTCGAGGGGCCGGCCGTGACGGGCGAGACGAGCTACGCGGCGTACCGGTCGGTGTCCGTCCGCGACGAGCTCGTGTTCCTGCGCGCTCGGGACACCCCCCTGTACTGGATCTACCCCGCGCAGCTGTTCCCCGGCGCGTCCATCGACCTGCTCAAGGAGAGGATCGGCGCCGCGGGGTCTGCGACGCCGGCCCGGAAGGCTCGGACGCCCTCGTCGACCCGGTAGTGGGACGACGCCGCACCGCTCAGTCGGCCGTCGCGAACGAGCGGCGGCCGTACTCCAGCCATGCGAGGAGATAGGCCAGTCCCGTGACCACGCCCACCGCGGCGGTCACTGCCGGGCCCGCGCCCGCTGCTTCGGCGACGAGCGCGCCGAGCGTGCCCGCCACGAGGGCGTTGACGACGTTGACGAACATGGCCGTGCTACCGGCCACATGGCTGAACGTCGAGCGAGGCAGCCCCATCGTGTAGGTGCGCATGAGGCCCTCGCGGTCGACCTGCCACGACGTCACGAGGTAGTCGGCGACCTCGGGGTCCAGTGCGACGTAGGCCGCCCGAAGCCTGTTCATCCCGAGGATCAGTGCGCTGTCGTCGTGGCTGGCGTTCATGACGCGCACCCCGGTGAGCGTGCCGAGGATCAGGGCCGCCGAGGCCAGCCCGATCGAGAGGACGGTGAACGGTGTGCCGAAGCCCGACGCCTGGGCGACGAGGGCCAGCACGACGAGCGAGGCCGACACGACCGTCAGGTGGATCGTGATGCGGCTCATCACCTCGGACCAGAGCGTGCTGCGCGTGGCGAGCAGGCTCCAGTGCTCGGTGGCGAGGATCTGGGCGCGTACCGATGGCGACGGGGTCGCGGGCGGGTCGGGTGAGGACATCGGCGTCTCCTTCCGGCGCTGGTGCCCACGCTAGGACGCGCCGGGAAGGGCCGGGAAGGTGAAAGGCCCGCGACCCACATCGCTGCAGGTCACGGGCCTTCGATCGGGGCTCAGGCGCCCTCGTCGACCCGGTAGATCTCGTCCGCGACGAGGCCGTGCGCCTGCCGGTGGACGGTCGCGGCCGCCTCGGCGTCGGGGGCGTCGACCAGACAGAAGATCTTGCCCTGGGTCTCGTCGACCCAGTACTTCAGGTAGTTCACGTGGTAGGACCCCTGGGTGTGCAGGTCGGCCTGGTGCGCCTGGGCGACATCGTTCATCCCCACAGGTCCGTCGATGTGGTGGATGTCCATGAACAGCGGCATTTCCGTTCTCCTTGACTCGTGTGTCGGTGTGACACGATCAGCCTCGTGGTGAGCGCGTCCGCGGACCATGACCGCGTCACCGGCCTTCCTGATCGGGACCCCACGTACCCGGTCCTGCTGCAGAACGCGCTGGAGCGGCTGCGGCTGGAGGGCGCCGTCTTCCTGCGGGCCGAGTACCGGGAGCCCTGGACGTACGAGTCCATGTCCGGCCCCATGACCGCCGCCATGCTGCGACCGGGTACCGAGCGGGTGGTGTTGTTCCACGTCGTCGCGTCCGGGTCGTGCTGGGTGGCGGTCGGCAGCGGTGTGAAGCACTGGGCGGGCCCCGGGGACGTCATCGTGCTGCCGTACGGCGACCAGCACAGGATGGGCGGCCTGCAGGACGCCGACGTCGTACCGATCACGACCTTCATGCCGCCGGCCCCGTGGGCGCAGATGCCGGTCCTCCGGTACGGCCGGGACGGCTCCGAGACCGACGTCGTCTGCGGCTACCTGCACAGCCTCGACCCGCTGTTCGACCCGGCGTTGCGGGCGCTGCCGTCGGTGTTCGTCGTGCACCCGACCGGCCCGGCGGCGCAGTGGGTGCGGGCCAACATCGAGTACGCCCTCGAGCAGACGTCCGCCGGCACCCTCGGCATCCCGACCCGCCTGCCCGAGCTGCTGCTCGTGGAGGTCCTGCGCCTGCACCTGGCGACCGCCCCCGCGGTGGACCAGGGTTGGACCGCGGCGCTGCGCGATCCCGTGCTGGCGCCGGCGCTGGCCTCGATGCACCGACGGCCCGAGCGCAAGTGGACCGTCGAGCTGCTGGCGCGGGAGTCGCTGGTGTCCCGGTCACAGCTGGACACGCGGTTCCGTGAGGTGCTCGGCCGCTCGCCCATCCGCTATCTGACCGAGTGGCGCATGCACGTGGCGCAGGACCTGCTGGCGACGACCGATCTCGGGGTGGTGGCGGTGGCGCACCACGTGGGCTACGACTCGGAGGAGGCGTTCAGCCGCGCGTTCAAGCGCAGCCGCGGGGACGCGCCGAGCGTCTGGCGGGCGGGACGCACGACGATGTCCTGACCCGTCGGTCCGGTGCACGCGACGAACATCGTGGGCGGACAGGACATGGTCACCGTCCGGGGGACGGTGGCGTTCACCTTCGGGTTCGGCATCTGCACGTACCTGACGCTCCGGGTGACCGATGCTCATCCATAGCCTCGACGACCCGACGGCGGTCTGAGAGGGTCAGACGCGCTCCTCCAGGACCGTCAGGTCGCGCTCGGCGTACATGCGGTGCTCCCACTCCTCGTTGAGGACGATCTGCAGGCACACGCGGACCGGGAAGGTCTCGCCCTCGTCGGGCCAGCCGGGCCCCACCAGCGGGGCGGTCCGGCTGTCGAGCTGCTCGTCGGTCAGGCCGTCGACCACCCGCCGCACCGACGCCATCGCGCCCAGCCGCAGGGCGAGCGCCTCGTCGAGGGTCGGCCGCGCGGAACGGTCCCGCGGGACGCCGGGCCGCGGGCGCATCTCGTCCCACGGCAGCGACAGCGGGTGCCACGGGCTCGGATCGCCGTCGATGCAACGGCTGACCCAGGACTCGGTGGCGAACGCGAGGTGCCGCAGGGTCTCGATGAACGACCACTCGTCGGCGACGGACTCGTGCAGCAGCGCCGGGGGCAGCAGGCGCGCCCGCTCGACGGTCGCCGCCCACAGCCGCTCGTTGATGTCCCACGCCGCCCGGAAGCCGTCGGGAGTGGTCGCCCGGAACGCGGGCCGGTCGGGGTAGCGGCGGTCCAGCTCGGCCTCCACCAGCGGCACGATGTCGACCCCGTTGACCACGAGGCGCCGGATCTCGCCGTCGATGGTGGTGTCGAGCATCTCGACGCCGCGCATCACGACGTGCGACAGCTCGACGGATCGGAACGTCGCACCGTTCAGCAGCGCCGACCTGAACCGCGCGCCGCTGAGGTCCGCGTGCTCGAACTCGGTGCCGCGAAGGTCGGAGAACCCGTCGTCGCTCATGCCTGTCAGGCTAGGACGGAGGTCCGACAGGTCAACCGCGCCGACCGCGGGCGGACGAGACGATCAGCACCAGCCCGACGACGGCGATGATCGGGCCCAGGATCGCCCACAGGGTGACCCCCGTCATCGCGCTCCCCCCGAGGTAGCCGAGCCCCTGGAACGTGAAGATCGCGCCGGCGACGAGCAGCACGGCACCGAGCACGATCAGAGCCGGCTTGCGCATGAGTCGTCTCCCTCAGGCATCAGGTACGGGGCGTTTCCAGTATCCCCGCGCAGTTGACGGGTGCGGGAGACTTCGGAGGTCAGGGCAGCCGATCCCGAGGTGGGCAGCGATGGACGGACGGCCCGTCGCCGGTCATGTGGTGCTGCAGAGCGCCGACAGCAGCGACTACGCGTCGCTGCGGCGTCGGCCGGTGACCCGGGAGGAGCGCTACCGGACGGGTCACGCCCTGCGGGACACGGTGCCGCGCTCGTCGCTGGGTGACTGGTCGCCGACGGACCGCGACCCCGTCGCGCAGATCATCGAGAGCCACGAGGGTCGGCTGGAGTCGCTGATCCCGCTGCGCGTCGGACGCATGGCCGCCTCGCCGTACGGGTTCCTGCGCGGGTCCGCCGTCGTCATGGCCAACGACCTGGCGACCCTGCCCGCCACCGGCATCACGCCCGTCGTCTGCGGCGACTCGCACCTGGGCAACTTCGGCTTCTACGCGTCGCCCGAACGCGACCTGGTCATCGACCTGAACGACTTCGACGAGGCCCATCCCGGCGCGTGGGAGTGGGACCTGCGCCGGCTCGTCGCCAGCATCTGGGTGGCCGGCCGGCAGAACGGTGCGCCCGAGCACGCGTGCGAGTCGGCCGCGGTCGCCTGCAGCGCCGCCTACCGCGACGAGATCCGACGTCTGGCCGACCGCCCCCTGCTCGCGCGCTCGTTCGAGCGCCTGGATGTCGACCGCATCCACGAGCGCGCCCCGCACGGCACGCTGGCCGCGGAGATCGACCGGGCCGTCAAGCGCGCCCGGACCCGCACGAGCGACCGTGCGCTGCCGAAGTTCACGGCCTCGGAGGGCGGCCAGCGCCGCATCGTGGAGCAGCCCCCGCTGATCACGCGCCTGTCCGATCGTGAAGCGGACCTCGTAGCCGAAGGCCTCGACGACTACCTGGCCACGCTCGCCCCGCACTGGCGCCGGGCGCTGGGCGGATACACGCTCGTCGACGTCGCTCAGAAGGTCGTCGGCGTCGGCTCGGTGGGCCTGCGCGCGTACATCGCGCTGCTCGAGGGATCGAGTCCCGACGACGTCGTCTTCCTCCAGCTCAAGCAGGCGCGGCGGTCGGTGCTGGCCCAGCACGTCCACGGCGACAGCGCCTGGCACGCGCACCAGGGCCAGCGGGTCGTCGAGTACCAGCAGGCGCTGCAGACCGTGAGCGACCCGCTGCTCGGCTGGAGCACGGTGGGCGGCCTGCAGTTCTACGTGCGCCAGTTCCGCAACATGAAGGGCACGGTCGCCCTGGACGCCATCGACGCGGCAGCGCTCGCGGACTACGCCGGGATCGTCGGGCGGCTGCTGGCCAAGGGCCACGCACGGACCAGCGGGGCGTCGATGATCTCCGGCTACGGGGGCCGGTCGGACAAGCTCGACACCGCGATGGCGCGGTTCGCGCTCGCCTACGCCGACCAGACCGAGGCCGACCACGCCGCCCTGGTCCGGGCGGTGGCGGCGGGGCGGCTCCCGATCGAGCGCGGGGTCTGAGGACCCGGCCGTCGTCGGATACGTTCGCCCGATGAGCAGGGCGAGCGTGGTGGGCGGCGGGCCCGCGGGTCTGATCGCCGCGGAGGTGCTGGCCCGGGCCGGCGTCGCGGTGACGGTCCTCGACCGCATGCCGTCGCCCGCCCGCAAGTTCCTCCTGGCGGGTCACGGCGGGCTGAACATCACGCACTCCGAGGACCTCGACCCGTTCCTGGCGCGGTACGGCCCCTCGGCCGACCGGCTTGCGCCGATGCTCGAGACCTTCAGCCCGCAGGATCTGCGGGACTGGTGCGCGGGACTGGGTGAGCAGACGTTCGTCGGGTCGAGCGGGCGGGTGTTCCCGCGGTCGTTCCGGGCGACGCCGCTGGTCCGCGCGTGGTTGGCGCGCCTCGCCGACCTCGGGGTCGTGATCGAGCGGCGGCAGCGCTGGACGGGGTGGACGGACGGCGGGCTGCAGGTCACGGGTGCCGACGAGGCGCCGCACGAGGTCGTCGGTGACGTGACCGTCTTCGCCCTCGGGGGAGCGTCGTGGCCGCGGCTCGGCGCGGACGGCGGCTGGGTCGGTCCGTTCTCCGAGCGGGGGGTCGCGACGACGCCCCTGCGGCCCGCGAACGTCGGGATGCGCGTCGAGTGGACCGGGACCTTCGCGTACCGGTTCGAGGGGACGCCGCTGAAGCACGTCGGGCTGTCGGCGGGCGGGCAGCGGTCGCGCGGCGACGCGATGGTGACGAAGACCGGCATCGAGGGCGGGCCGGTCTACGCGATCGGCGCCGCCATCCGCGACGCCCTCGAGACCGACGGGCGGTGCGTCCTCGAGGTCGACCTGCGTCCGTCTCTCTCGCACGAGCAGGTCGCCGAGCGGCTGCAGCGCCGTCGGCCGAAGGACTCCGGCTCGAACTGGCTGCGCCGGACGCTCGCCCTGGACCCGGTCGCGATCGGGCTGCTACGGGAGGCTGGTGCGCTGCCGAGCGACGCATCGGCGATGTCGTCGCTGGTCAAGGCCGTGCCGGTGGTGGTGACCGCGACGATGCCGATCGAGCGGGCGATCTCGACCGCGGGCGGCATCGCCTGGTCCGAGGTCGACGAGTCGCTCATGCTCCGACGGCTGCCGGGCACGTTCGTCGCGGGCGAGATGCTCGACTGGGAGGCACCCACGGGCGGCTACCTGCTGCAGGCCTCGTTCAGCACCGGCGTGGTTGCGGCGCGGGGCGCGCTGGCCTGGCTCGAGCGGTAGTCGTCAGCCGCACTCGTCGCAGATGCCCGTCGCCGGGAGGGTCATCAGGCACGTCGGGCAGATCACGGGCACGGCCTCGCGGGTGGGCGCGGCCCGGACGACCGGCGTGCGCGTGGCTCGCGGCGCGCGGACCGGGGCGGCGCGGACGGCCGAGGCCGGCTCGGTGACCTCGAAGCCGCGCTTGCGCAGGATCGTGACGGCGCTCTGCATGCCGCCGTGGAACTCCTCGGACGTCGCCAGCCRCCCCGTCGCGTACCGGTGCGCGACGCCGAGCACTGCCCGTGAGTCGTAGCTGCGGCCCTCGTGGACCAGCGGGTAGCCGTCGGCAGGCGCGAACCCGTAGAGGTCGAGGAACTCGCTGCCGCCGCGCTCGTCGTACTCGGCGATCGCCTGGAGGACGTGCTGGCGCGAGACGGAGGAGAAGGTAGCCACGACGAACGAGCGTACGACGATGCAGGCCCGATCGGTCCAGGACTGGTCCCGCCGACGACATGACGAAGGGCCCGCTACCGACATCGCTGCAGGTGACGGGCCCTTCGGTGCGCGGAGGATGGGGGATTCGAACCCCMGAGGGCTTTCACCCAACACGCTTTCCAAGCGTGCGCCATAGGCCACTAGGCGAATCCTCCCGGCCGACTGAGGATAGCCGAGGTCGGCGGGTGCGCCGAATCCGCCTGCCGGCGGCCGTTGACGCGCGCGACCGCGCAGGCTGTCGTCCCCGTCGGTGCCGGTCCTAGGCTTGTCGGGTTCCGGGCCCGCCACCCGAGGGCCCGCCAGGAATGCGAGGAGCGAGGCCATGGCGCACGGCGACATCACGCACATCGACATCCCGGCAGACGACCTCCCGCGGGCGACGGCGTTCTACTCGGCGCTGTTCGGCTGGGACATCAAGGAGCCGCCCGGCTACGAGGGGTACCCGATGTGGGCCGCCCCGAACGGCATCAGCGGCGGCGGGTTCACGGCCCGGGCGGGCAACCTGCAGGTGCCGCGCAGCTACGTCGAGGTGGACTCGATCGACGACACGCTCAAGCAGGCGAACGAGCTCGGCGGCCGCACCGTCCTGGAGAAGACCGAGATCTCGCCGACCAGCTGGTGGGCGGCGCTCGAGGACTCGGAGGGCAACCAGATCGGCCTGTACGAGGGCGCGACTGCCACCGACTGACCGACCCCCGTTCACCTGCGCGTCGCACGCGGGGGTGATGATGCGCCCATGACCACGCTCATCGCCCAGGACCTCCAGCCCGACGTCGACCTCGCGCTCCGCGCGGTCGAGGCCGGCCTCGCGGTGGTGCGGGGGACCGACGACCGCGCGGTCCTGCGGCTCAAGGGCCCGAACGACCTGGTCACCGCGGTCGACCTGGCGACGGAGGACGCGGTCGTCGGAACGCTGCGGGCCGGGTCGTCGCTGCCGGTCCAGGGCGAGGAGGGTTCGCCGCGCGAGTCCGCACCGGACCGCTGGGTCGTCGACCCGATCGACGGGACCGCGAACTTCGTCGCCGGCCTGCCGCTGGTCGCGTGCACGCTGGCCCGACTCGCGGGCGGCGAACCGGTGGTGGGCGTCACCGCGGACGTGACCACCGGCGAGATCGTGTGGGCGTCGCGCGGGGCCGGGGCCTGGCGCCGCACGGCCGACGGGGACGTCCGGGTGTCGACCCTCGGGGGCCCGCTCGACTCGCTCACCGTGACGGTCGGGGACCTGTCGTGGACCTCCGTCGCGCCGTGGCCGCTCGACGTGCGGGCCGGCGCGCTGCGGGAGGTGGCGGCGACGGTCGGCAAGGTGCGGGTCGTCGGGACGTCGGCCACGGAGCTCGCCTGGGTGGCGACCGGCCGCACGTCGGCCTCGATCGCGTTCGGGAACGCGGCCTGGGACGTGGTGGCGGGCGTGGTGCTGGTCCGGGAGGCCGGCGGGGTCGTCGTCGATGCGCGGGGGGAGCCGTGGTCGCTCGCGTCCGACTCGATCCTCGCGGCGGCGACGCCGGAGATCGCCGACGCCATGGTCGCCGCCGTCGCGCGCGGGCTGGCGGTCGTCAGGAGCTGAAGCGGTCCACCTGGCGGATCTTGTTCGTCGCGTCGAGGGCCGCGACCTTGTACGCCTCCGACAGCGTCGGGTAGTTGAGGACCGTGTCGACGAGGTAGTCGACGGTCCCGCCGCACGCCATGATCGCCTGGCCGATGTGCACCAGGTCGGTGGCGGAGGTCCCGAAGATGTGGACGCCCAGCAGCTCGCGCGTCTCGGTGTCGACCAGCAGCTTGAGCATCCCGTAGGAGTCGCCGACGATCTGCCCGCGCGCCAGCTCGCGGTAGCGCGCGACGCCGACCTCGTAGGGCACCGCCTGCGTCGTGAGCTCCTCCTCGGTGCGGCCGCAGTAGGAGATCTCGGGGATGGTGTAGATGCCGATCGGCTGCACGGACTGCAGCTCCCGGGCCGGCTCCCCGAAGGCGTGGTAGGCAGCGAGGCGGCCCTGGTCCATGCTCGTCGCGGCCAGCGCCGGGAACCCGATGACGTCGCCGACGGCGAAGATGTTCGGCACCGCGGTGCGGTACTGGTCGTCGACCGCGATGCGCCCGCGCGAGTCCGCCGACAGCCCGGCCGCCTCGAGGTTGAGCGCGTCCGTCTGCCCCTGCCGGCCGGCCGAGTACATGACGGCGTCGGCGGCGATGCGCTTGCCCGAGACCAGCCGGGTCACGGTGCCGTGCGTGTTGCTGTCGACCCCCGCGACCTCCTCGCCGAACCGGAACGACACCGACAGGTCCCGAAGGTGGAACTTCAGCGACTCGGCCACCTCGGGGTCGCACATCTCGAGCATCGCGGGCCGCTTGTCGATGACCGTGACGCGGGTGCCCAGCGCCGCGAACATCGACGCGTACTCGATCCCGATGATCCCGGCGCCGACCACGACCATCGAGTTCGGCACCTTCTCCAGCGCGAGCACGCCGTCCGAGTCGAGGACCGTCCTCCCGTCGAACTGCACGGTGTTAGGCCGGTGCGGCTTGCTGCCGGTGGCGATGACGACGAAGCGCGCGGTGAACTGGGTCCGGCGGGTGCCGTCGTCGTCGAGGACCCCGACCGTGTGCTCGTCGAGGAACGAGCCGGTGCCGTTGAGGATGTCGACGTGGTTGCGCAGCAGCTGCGCGCGGATCACTTCGTGCTCGCGGCCGATCACGTGCTGCGTGCGGGCGAACAGGTCCTCCATCGTGATGTCGGACTTCACGCGGTAGCTGGCCCCGTAGACCTCTCGCTGCGCCATGCCGGTCAGGTACATGACCGCCTCGCGCAGCGTCTTGCTGGGGATGGTGCCCGTGTTGGTGGAGACGCCGCCCATCATGTGCCGGCGCTCGATGATGGCGACCTTGTGGCCCAGCTTGGCCGACGCGATCGCCGCCTTCTGCCCGCCCGGACCCGAGCCGATCACCATGAGGTCGTAGTCGTAGTGGGCGTCGGCCGGCTCCTGTGCCGCCGCGGCCTCGCCGGGAACCCCGTCAGTCGCCATGGGGGCAGTCTGCAACCAAAGGCCCCGCGATGTGAGTCCGGCGAATCACCAGCAGGTGAACGTTGGCCGGGCGACAGCTCCGCCGGCCTGCTGACGCGGTCATCGTCACCGACGGTTCGGGTTAGGATTTCCGGCAGACCCCTCGTGCGGCGTCATCTCGCTGAACTCCCCCAGGGCCGGAAGGCAGCAAGGGCAGGTGAGCTCTGGCGGGTGTGCGGGGGGTCCTTTCATGCCCGCATGGCGAGCCGCGTGAATGTCTGGGCTACCCCCGCCTCCCGCTTGAGCCGCCGGACGAACAGGTCCAGCGCCGCCGGGTCGGTGACCACGGCGTGCAGCAGGTAGTCGTACGACCCCGTCACGTGGACGGCGTCGAGCACCTGCGGGAAGCCCCGCCGCGCCAGCGCCTCCGTGAAGTCCTCGTCGGTGGTTCCGTCGGCCAGCCGCACCTCGACGAATACCTCGAGTCCCGGCCCGGGCGCCGCCGCACCGCCCCCGCGGACGATCGTGAACGCGCGGATCGTGCCGTCGGCCACGAGCCGGCCCACACGGTTGGCGGCCGCGTTCGGGCTGAGGCCGACGCGAGCTCCGAGCTCGCTGTACGGCAACCGCGCATCCACGGTCAGCTCGCGGAGGATTGCGTCGTCGATGGCGTCCACGGTGCGATTCTCGCAGTGTGGCGACGAATTCCGCAGATCGAGCGTGACGCGACTGCGTTCCATCGCGCAGCCTCGATGGCGTGACCACGGCCTTCCTTCTCGGCGTGCTCGCGGGCCTGTCCGTCGCCATGCCCGTCGGGCCGGTCGGCGTGCTGCTGCTGCGCACCGGGCTCGTCGACGGCGCGCGCGTCGCGGTCGGTGCGGCCTGCGGCATCGCGACGGTCGACCTCTCCTACGCAGTGCTCGCCGTGGCGGTCGGTGCGCCGGTGAGCCGTGTGCTGGGGGAGCACGCCGCCCTCGTCCGGTGGGTCAGCGCGGGGGTGCTCGTCGTCGTCGGAGTCGTCATGGCCACCCGGGCGTCGCGGGAACCCACTGCGGTCGCGGCGGTCGCCCCCTCGGCGTCGCGGGCCTATGTGCGGTTCGTCGCGCTCACCGCCGTCAACCCGCTCACCGCCGTCACGGTCACGACGATCGCCGTCGGGCTGGCCGCGCAGGTCGGGGGAGCGGGGTCGGCGTCGGCCTTCGTCGTCGGTGTCGGGCTGGCCTCCCTCGCGTGGCAGCTGGTGCTGGCCGTGACCAGCGGCGCGCTCGGCCTGCGCGTCCCGCCCCGGGCCCGTCGATGGGTGTCGACGGCCGGTGCGGGCGTCGTCGTGCTCGCGGGCGTGGCGCTCGTCGTCTGACGCGGTGGCTGTCCCTCGGTGGGCGGACCCGCGTCCGCCTGCGGGTGCACGCCGGGACCTCCTGAAGCAGCCCGCGGGCCGACGCGAACGAGCAGCCGCCCGCACCAGCCTGGGAGCATGACCACCGCCTCGCCCCGCCTCTCCGCCCGCGGCCTCGTCAAGCGCTTCGGGTCGACGTCCGCCCTCGCCGGCGTCGACGTCGACCTCGCCGCCGGGGAGTCGCTCGCCGTGATGGGACCGTCCGGGTCCGGCAAGTCGACCCTGCTGCACTGCCTCGCCGGCATCCTGCTGCCCGACGCGGGCACGGTCGCGCTCGACGGGCGCGAGGTCGGTGCGCTGTCCGACCGCGAGCGCTCCCTGCTGCGGCGCCGGCACTACGGGTTCGTGTTCCAGTTCGGGCAGCTGCTCTCGGAGCTGCCCGCCATCGAGAACGTCGCCCTGCCCGCGATGCTGCTGGGGACGTCGCGACGCGACGCCACCGCGCTGGCCGGGCAGTGGCTCGGCTCCCTCGGGCTCGCGGGGATGGAGGGCCGGCGACCGGGCGAGCTCTCGGGCGGCCAGGCCCAGCGCGTCGCCGTGGCGCGCGCCCTCATCACCGGTCCCGCGGTCGTCTTCGCCGACGAGCCCACCGGTGCGCTCGACCAGTCCACCGGTCACGACGTCATGCAGGTCCTCACGCAGACGACCAAGGCGGCGGGTGCGTCGCTCGTCGTCGTCACGCACGACGCCCAGGTGGCCGACTGGTGCGACCGGCGCATCGAGGTGCGCGACGGGCTGGTCGTCGGGGCCGGCGCACCCGCCCGGGTCGCCCGATGAACGCCGTCGTCACGCTCGCGCCCCGGTTCCAGCGCGCGGGCGGCCGCGACTCCCGGGTCACCACGGCCCTGGCGGTCACCGCCTTCACGGTGACGACCGGGCTCACGCTCAGCGTCGTCGGCGGGCTGCTGGGTTTCGCGGGCCGGAGCACGCTCCCGGTCGGCGACGACCAGACCGACATCCGCGGGCTCTACCTCTCGCTCGCGTGGTTCGCCGTCGTGCTGCTGGTGGTCCCGCTGGTCTCGCTCGGCGGCGCGGCCGCGCGGCTGGGGGTCGCCCGTCGTGACGCCCGGCTGGCGACCCTGCGGCTGCTGGGCGCGACCCCGCGCGAGGTCGTCGCCCTGACCGTGGCCGAGACCGCGTGGCAGGGGTTCGTCGGGGCGGTGCTGGGCATCGTGCTCTACGGGCTGCTGCTACCCGTGGTGTCCCTGCTGCCGTTCCAGGGGACCACCTTCTCGGTGGGCGAGCTCTGGGTGGGCTGGCAGGGGCTCGCGATCGCTCTGGTGGCCGTCCCGGTCCTCGCGGCCCTGTCGGGCGCGATCTCGCTGCGGCGCGTGACGGTCTCGCCGCTGGGCGTGGCGCGGCGGGAGACGCCGAAGAAGATGACGTGGCTCCGCGTCGTGGTCACCGTCGTCGGCATCGGCCTGTTCATGGTGCTCAGCTCGGCCGCGGGGGCGCTCGGCGCGGCCGCCGTCGGCGCGCTGGTCGGGGCGCTCGCGCTCGGTTTCGCCACCCTCAACGCGATCGGTCCGTGGGTGCTCGGGCTTGTCGGCAAGGTGCAGCTGCGCCGCGCGACGACGCCCGCACGGCTCCTGGCGGCGCGCCGGCTGCTCGACGACCCGAAGGCGGCCTGGCGCGTGGTCGGTGGGCTCGGGCTCGCCGGGTTCGTCGCCGGAGCGCTCGCCGTCCTGCCCGCGATCACCGCGGTCGACACGTCGCAGGACCCGCAGGGCGCGATGCTCATGGGCGACCTGGTCACGGGGGCGATGGTCACGCTGGTGGTCGCCTTCCTGCTCGCGGCGGTGTCCGCGGGCATCGCGCAGGCCGCCTCGGTGCTGGACCGGCGTCGGGAGATCGCGCTGCAGAACCTGGCCGGCACCCCCGTCGAGCTGCTGGACTCCGTGCGCCGGCGCTCGGTGCTGGTGCCGCTGCTGTTCGTCGCCGTCGGCTCGGCCGCGACCGCGCTGATCATGTTCTTCCCGCTGTTCGGCACCGCCGCCGTCACGTCGCCGCAGGGGCTCCTGCTGCTCGCCGGGTTCCTGGCCGGGGGGTGCGCGCTGGTGTTCGGCGCCACCGAGACGTCGCGGCCGCTGCTGCGATCGGTGCTGGCCGACACGGTCGTGCGCGCTGACTGAGTGAGGCTGAGGACCTGGGGCTCCGTCTGTGGGCGAGGGCGTCTAGGGTTCGTGGCGTGACGACAGCCCTGTACCGCCGCTACCGGCCGGAGAACTTCGCCGAGGTGATCGGTCAGGACCACGTCACCGCCCCCCTGCGGCAGGCGCTGCGCAGCGGTCAGGTCAACCACGCCTACCTGTTCTCCGGCCCGCGCGGCTGCGGCAAGACGACGTCGGCCCGCATCCTGGCCCGCATCCTCAACTGCGCGCAGAACACCGAGGAGCACCCCACCGACACCCCGTGCGGCGTGTGCGAGTCGTGCGTCGAGCTGGCGCGCGGGGGACCGGGCAGCCTCGACGTGGTCGAGATCGACGCCGCGAGCCACGGCGGTGTCGACGACGCCCGCGAGCTGCGCGAGCGCGCCACGTTCGCGCCGGCTCGCGACCGGTACAAGGTGTTCATCCTCGACGAGGCGCACATGGTCTCGAACCAGGGCTTCAACGCCCTGCTCAAGATCGTCGAGGAGCCCCCGCCGCACATCAAGTTCATCTTCGCGACGACGGAGCCGGACAAGGTCATCGGCACGATCCGCTCGCGGACCCACCACTACCCGTTCCGCCTGGTGCCGCCCGACGTGCTGGTGCCGTACCTCCAGCAGCTCTGCGACAGCGAGGGCGTGCCCGTGGCCTCGGGCGTCCTCCCGCTGGTCGTCCGCGCGGGCGGCGGCTCGGTCCGGGACACGCTCTCCGTGCTCGACCAGCTCATCGCCGGCTCCGGCGGCGGCGAGCTCGCGTACGAGGGCGCCGCCGCGCTGCTCGGGTACACGCAGGCCTCGCTGCTGGACGACCTGGTCGAGGCGGTCGCGGCCCGCGACGGCGCCTCGGCGTTCCGGGTGGTCGAGCGCGTGATCTCCACCGGGCACGAGCCCCGCCGGTTCGTCGAGGACCTGCTCGAGCGGCTGCGCGACCTCATCGTCATCGCCGCGTCCGGTGACGCCGCCGACGCCGCCCTGCGCGACGTCCCGTCCGACCAGCTCGACCGCATGCGCCTCCAGGCCCGCCACCTCGGTCCGTCGGAGCTGTCGCGCTCCGCCGACCTCTGCAACGCCGCGCTCACCGAGATGACCGGCGCGACGTCGCCGCGCCTGCACCTCGAGCTGCTCATGGCCCGCCTGCTGCTGCCCGCCGCCGAGGACACGCGCGCGGGCATCGGGGCGCGGCTCGACCGGCTCGAGCGCAGCCTGCCGGCCGACGGCGGTGCCGCCGTGCGGGTG
>NZ_JBFUAI010000022.1:0-75612 GCF_056406355.1 Cellulomonas sp. P1_C4
GGCGGCGGCCGCGGCGCGCTGACCGGTGGCCGTCGCGTCGTCGGCCAGCTGGGCGGCGATGTCGGCCTCGGCTGCGCGGCCGCCCGCGACGAGCGACGTGAGCAGCTCCCAGCGCAGGTCGGTGTCGATCGACAGGCCGTCGAGGGTGGCCTTCCCGTCCAGCAGGTCGCGGACGGCGTCGAGCTGACCGGTGGTCGCGGCGCGCCCGGCGAAGGCCTTCACCAGCTGCAGCTGCGTGTCCGAGCCGGCCTCGGCGGCGCGCGCGAGCTCGAGCAGGCGGTCGGCCGCGGCGACCTCGGTGGCCGAGCGGTGCTCGGGGGCCACGTACAGGTCGAGCGCGGTGGTCAGCTGGCGCAGGAGCACCAGCACCACCGAGGAGTCGGTCTCGTGCGCGATGTTGTTCAGCACCAGGTCGACGAAGTCGCGCGCGGGCGTCTCGCCGTCCCGCGTCGCGTCCCAGGCGGCCGTCCACACCAGCGTGCGGGGCAGGGAGTCGTCGAACGAGCCCAGCAGGTCGATCGACGCGGCAAGCGACCGGTCGTCGAGCCGGACCTTGGCGTACGCGAGGTCGTCGTCGTTGACCAGCAGGAGCGCCGGGCGCGGCACGCCGACCAGCGCGGGCACCTCGGTGCGCGGGCCGTCGATGTCGAGCTCGACGTGCACCGTGCGGGCCAGCCGGCCCGTGGTCGGGTCGGGGTCGTAGCCGCCGATCGCGAGGCGGTGCGGGCGCTGGACGGGGTACTCGGCGGGCACCTCCTGCAGGACCGCGAACGACGTGATGACGTCGGCGTCGTCGACCTCGAGCGACGGGCGCAGCAGGGTCACGCCGGCCCTCTCCAGCCAGAGGCCCGACCACGCGGAGAGGTCGCGGCCGCTGGTGGCCTCGAGCTCCGTGAGGAAGTCGCGCAGCTCGGTGTTGCCCCACGCGTGCTTGGCGAAGTAGGCGCGCACGCCCGCGAAGAACTCGTCCTGACCCACCCACGACACCAGCTGCTTGAGCACGCTCGCGCCCTTGGCGTACGTGATGCCGTCGAAGTTGACCTCGACGTCCTCGAGGTCGCGCATGTCGGCGACGATCGGGTGCGTCGATGGCAGCTGGTCCTGGCGGTAGGCCCAGTTCTTCTCCAGCGACGAGAACGTGGTCCACGCGCTGGTCCAGCGCGTGGCCTCCGCGGTCGCGAGCGTCGACATGTACTCGGCGAACGACTCGTTCAGCCACAGGTCGTCCCACCAGCGCATGGTCACCAGGTCGCCGAACCACATGTGCGCGAGCTCGTGCAGGATCGTCACCGCACGGCGCTCGATGGTGGCCTCGGGGACCTTGGACCGGAACACGTAGGACTCGAGGAACGTCACCGCGCCGGCGTTCTCCATGGCCCCCGCGTTGAACTCCGGCACGAAGAGCTGGTCGTACTTGGCGAACGGGTACGGGACCCCGAAGGCACGCTCGTAGAAGTCGAAGCCCGCGCGGGTGATGTCGACGATGTTGTCAGTGTCGAGGTGCTCCGCCAGCGACCCACGGCAGTAGACGCCGAGCGGGATGGTGCGGCCGTCCTGGCTCGAGAGCTCGCGGTGCTCCGCGTGGTACGGCCCGGCGATGATCGCGGTGATGTACGAGGCGATCCGCGGCGTGGTCTCGAACGTCCAGGTCGCGGTGCCCTTGTCCACGCCGCCGTTGCGGTTGACGCCGTCCTCGACCACCACGGGCATGCCGACCTGCGGGTAGTTGGAGACGACCGTCCAGTGCGCCGGGGCGGTCACGGTGAACGTGAAGTTCGCCTTGAGGTCGGGCTGCTCGAACACCGCGAACACGCGCCGGGAGTCGGCGACCTCGAACTGGGAGTACAGGTAGACCTCGTCGTCCACCGGGTCGACGAAACGGTGCAGCCCCTCGCCGGTGTTCATGTAGGCGGCGTCGGCGACGACCAGGAGCTCGTTGGTCGCGGCGAGGTCGTCGAGCCGGATCCGGGAGTCCGCGACCACGTCGGCGACGTCCAGCGACCGGCCGTTGAGCACCACCTCGTGCACGGTCGGCGCGATGAGGTCGATGAAGGTGCTCGCGCCCGGGTCCGCCGCGAACCGCACCACCGTGCGGGAGGCGAAGGTCGTCGGCCCCGTCGTCAGGTCGAGGGTGACCTCGTACGACTCGGAACGGACGACGGCGGCGCGCTCGCGCGCCTCGGCACGGGTGAGGTTCTCTCCAGGCACGCAGGTACTCCTTGGGAGGCGATGGGCTGGCTCTTGGCCGGGTCGATCATCGCACCTGCGGGCGGTCGATCTCCTGCCGTGCGGGCCTAGGGTCGACGCGTGCACGCGACGTACGACGCCGTCATCGTCGGCGGGGGCCACAACGGGCTGACCGCCGCGGCCTACCTGGCCCGTGCCGGGCGGTCCGTGCTGCTGCTCGAGCGCGCCGACCACGTGGGCGGCGCGACGCAGTCGGCGCGGGTGTTCCCCGGCGTGGACGCCCGCGTCTCGCGGTACTCGTACCTGGTCTCGCTGATGCCGCGGCAGGTGCGCGACGAGCTGGGCCTGCGGCTCGACCTGCGCCGCCGCCGCATTGCGTCGTACACGCCGTCGGGGGACCGCGGCCTCCTGGTGGACACCGCCGACGACGCTGCGACGGCCGCGTCGTTCGCCGACGTCGGCGCGGCCGGCGATCTCGCCGCCTTCCGCGCGTTCGGCGCGCGCACCGCGGCGCTCGCGGAACGCCTCTGGCCGACGATGACCGAGCCGCTGCTGTCGACGGAGGACGCCCGGCGGCTGCTGGGGCCGGACGACTGGCGCGACCTCGTCGAGCGGCCGATCGGCGAGGTGGTCGACGCGACGTTCGGCACCGACCTCGTGCGTGGCGTCGTGCTCACCGACGCGCTGATCGGCACCTTCGCCCGCACCCACGACCCCGACGGGCGCGCGAACCGCTGCTTCCTCTACCACGTGATCGGCGGCGGGACCGGGGACTGGGACGTGCCGGTCGGGGGGATGGGCGCGGTGAGCGGCGCGCTGGAGTCCGCGGCCCGGGCGGCCGGGGCCGAGGTGCGCACGTCGGCCGAGGTCGTCGCGATCGAGCCGGGGAGCGCGTCGGCGCCGGCCGAGGTCGTGTGGACGGACGGCGAGGACGGCACCGAGCGCAGGGTCGGCGCCCGGCACGTCCTCGCGGCCTGCGCGCCGGCGGTCCTCGACCGGCTGCTCGGGCGTGCGCCGTCCGGCCCGGCGCCCGAAGGCGCCCAGCTCAAGCTGAACATGCTCCTCACGCGCCTGCCGCGCCTGCGTTCCGGCGTCGACCCTCGCGTCGCCTTCGCCGGGACCTTCCACGTGCACGAGTCCGCGACCGAGCTGGAGACCGCCTACCGCGAGGCGGCCGCCGGACGGATCCCGCAGACGCCCCCCGTGGAGACGTACTGCCACTCGCTCACCGACGACTCCATCCTCGGCCCCGGGCTGCGCGCGTCCGGCCACCAGACGCTCACCGCCTTCGGGCTGCACATGCCCGCCCGGCTCTTCGTCGCGGACCCCGAGGGCGCCCGCAGCGCGGCGCTCGCGGCGACGCTCCGCTCGATCGACAGCGTGCTGGCCGAGCCGCTGAGGGACTGCCTCGCGCTCGACGAGCACGGCGACCCCTGCCTCGAGGTGCGCAGCCCGGTCGACCTCGAGGCGGACGTGGGCCTGCCCGCCGGCCACATCTTCCACCGCGACCTGTCCTGGCCGTGGGCGGAGACGGACGACGAGGTCGGGACGTGGGGCGTCGGCACGTCGGACGCTCGTGTCCTGCTCGCGGGAGCCGGTGCCCGGCGCGGCGGCGGTGTCAGCGGCATCCCGGGCCGGGCCGCGGCCCTGCACGTGCTCGCCAACCTCTGACCACCAGGGGAATACAGGGACGTTCCCCGATGGTTGCGCGAGGCACCCACACCTTCGGAGGACCTTGTGACGAGCACGCCCACCACCCGCCCCGTCGTCGACTTCTGGTTCGACCCCGCCTGCCCGTGGGCGTGGATGACCTCCCGCTGGATGGACGAGGTCAGCGCCATCCGGGACGTCGACGTTCGCTGGCACGTGATGAGCCTGTCGGTCCTCAACGAGAAGCGGGACGACCTGCCGCAGCAGTACCGCGACATGCTGGACGAGGGCTGGGGCCCGGTCCGCGTCATCGTCGCCGCCGCCCGCGACCACGGCGAGCAGGTCATCAAGCCGCTCTACGACGCCATGGGCACGCGCCGCCACCCGGGCGGACGCAAGGACACCGCCGCGATCATCGCCGAGTCCCTCGCCGAGGTCGGTCTGCCGGCCGAGCTGGCCGACGTCGCCGGGACGGACGAGGTCGACGTGCTGCTGCGCGAGTCGCACGGCGAGGGCATCGGGCTCGTCGGCGAGGAGGTGGGCACGCCGGTGGTCGCCATCGACGGGGTCGGCTTCTTCGGCCCGGTCATCACCCCGGCTCCGAAGGGCGAGGACGCGGGACGGCTGTTCGACGGCCTCGCGCTCATGACCACCGTGCCCGGCTTCTACGAGCTCAAGCGCACCCGGACCGCCGGCCCGTCCTTCTGATCGCCTGACCAGGACGATTGGCCCGTCCGGTTCGTCCCGTGTGATCCTGGTCGCCGAGCCCGCCCGAGCACCGGGCGGGCCGGCGTCCCCACGGGGAGGATCGGAGCGGTATGACCTCGGCGCGCAACGTCCGGCTCTTCGTCATCGTCGACGTGGTGCTCGTCGTGCTCGCCGTGGTGCTGCTGCTCATGTTCATGAACAACGACGGCGACGGCGGCGGCGACTCTGCCGGTCAGACGCCGGCCGCGACAGCGTCGGCGGGCCCGTCGGCCAGCTCGTCCTCCACCTCCACGGAGCCGGTCGCGTTCGCGCTGCCCAGCGGCAACATCCAGTGCCTGATGTCGGTCGACGGCGTGACCTGCACCATCGCCAGCTACACGTACGCGCCGCCCGTCGTCGCGGGCTGCGCCGAGGTCACCGGGCACGTGCTGGTGCTCAACAGCGACGGAGTCGCGTTCGACTGCGTGAGCGGCCCCCCGCCGGCGGTCGCCGGTGACGACGTGCCGGTGCTCGAGTACGGGCAGGCGACGAGCGTGGGCGCGTACACCTGCAGCAGCGGGACCGACGGCGTGCAGTGCGTGGATGGGTCGGGCGTCGGCTTCAAGCTCGCGAGGGCCTCCTGGTCCGAGCTGCCGGCGTAGCGGCGGCCCGCCCGGACCAGGGCGCCCTGCTCAGCTGATCACCAGATCCGCACGCGCTCCTGCGGCGGGAGGTACAGCGCGTCGCCGGGCTGCACGTCGTACGCCGCGTAGAACTCGTCGACGTTGCGCACGACGCCGTTGCAGCGGAACTCGTTGGGCGAGTGCGGGTCCATGGCGAGGCGGCGGATGATCTCCTCGTCGCGGCCCTTCGCCTGCCACACCTGCGCCCAGCCGAGCAGCACGCGCTGCACGCCGGTCAGCCCGTCGATCACGGGGGCCTCGTCCAGGGGCCGGCCCAGCGCGATCCGGTACGCCTGCAGCGCGATCGACAGCCCGCCGAGGTCGCCGATGTTCTCGCCGATGGTCAGCTCGCCGTTGACGTGGTGCGACCCGCCCAGCTGCACGGGGGAGAACTCCGAGTACTGGTCGATGAGCGCCTTGGTCCGGGTCTCGAACTCGGCGCGGTCCGCGGCCGTCCACCAGTCCTCGAGCCGTCCGTCGCCGTCGTACTTCGACCCCTGGTCGTCGAACCCGTGGCCGATCTCGTGCCCGATGACCGCCCCGATGCCGCCGTAGTTGGCGGCGTCGTCGGCCTCGGCGTCGAAGAACGGCGGCTGGAGGATCGCGGCGGGGAACACGATCTCGTTCATGCCGGGGTTGTAGTACGCGTTGACGGTCTGCGGCGTCATGAACCACTCGTCGCGGTCGATGGGCTTGCCGATCTTGCCCAGCTCGCGGTCCTGCTCGAACGCGTTGGCGCGGCGGACGTTGCCCAGCAGGTCGTCGGCCGTGACCTCGAGCGTGCCGTAGTCGCGCCAGCGGGCCGGGTAGCCGATCTTCGGCGTGAACGCCTCGAGCTTGGCCAGGGCCTTGGAGCGCGTCTCCTCGCCCATCCAGTCCAGCTGCGAGATCGACTCGCGGTAGGCGGCCACGAGATTGGCCACGAGCCCTTCCATGCGCTCCTTGTGCGCGGGCGGGAAGTGCCGCTCGACGTAGACCTTGCCGACGGCCTCACCGAGCACGCCCTGCACCAGGGAGACGCCGCGCTTCCACCGGTCACGCAGCTCCTGCGCGCCGGTCAGCGTCCGGCCGTAGAAGTCGAAGTTCGCCTCCACCAGCTCGTCGCTGAGGTACGGCGCCCGGTCGGAGATGACGTGGTAGGCAGCCCACGCCTGCCAGTCGGCCAGCGGCTCGCTGGCCCACAGCACCGCGAACGCCTCGGCGAACGACGGCTCGCGCACCACCAGCTGGTCGAACGACCCCGCCGGCGCCCCCAGCGCGAGGACCCACGAGTTCCAGTCGAAGCCCGGCGCGCGCGCCGCGAGCTCGGTCAGGCTCAGCGCGTTGTAGGTGAGGTCGGCGTCGCGGTCCTTGACCACGTCCCAGTGGCCGGCGGCGAGCTTGGTCTCCAGCGCGACGACGCGGCCCGCGAGGTCGTCGGCGGCTGCGTCGTCCGCGGCGGCCCCCCCGAGGCGCAGCATGCGCGCGACGTGCGGGCGGTAGGCCGCGAGCACCTCGGCGTACTGCTCGTCGCGGTAGTAGGCCTCGTCCGGCAGCCCCAGACCGCCCTGCACGAGGTGCACGACGTACCGGGTGGGCTCCTTGGCGTCGTTGTCCACGTAGAACCCGACGACGCCACCGGCGCCGGTGCGCTGCAGGGCGCCCAGCGCCCCGGTCAGCTCGGCCTGCGTCGCCGCGGACTCCAGCAGCGCAAGGTCGGTGCGCAGGGGAGCCGTGCCGGCGGCGGCGATGGCGTCGGTGTCCATGAACGACGCGTAGACCGCACCGACCTTGGCCTCGACGGGATCGGTCGACCGACCTTCGGCGGCGGCGGCACCGGCGTCGGCGATGATGTCGCGCACCTGCTCCTCCGCCTGGTCGTGCAGGGCGCGGAACGAGCCGTCCATCGCGCGGTCGGCCGGGATCTCGTGCGAGGCGAGCCACCGGCCGTTCACGTGGGCGTAGAGGTCGTCCTGGGGACGGACCGAGGGGTCGAGGGCGGTGAGGTCGATGCCACTGCGCGTCATGGGCGACAGCCTAGGTTCGGGGGCAGGGACGAGGTCGTCTCTTATGCCGAGGGCGGACGGCCGCACGCCGACCAGTCCGGCAGGATGGGCCCATGCGCATCCACGTCGCCTCCGACCACGCCGGCTACGAGCTGAAGGTGGCGCTCGTCGAGCACCTCGGCGCCGCCGGCCACGACGTCGTCGACCACGGCGCCCACACCTACGACGCCCAGGACGACTACCCGCCGTTCTGCTTCGCCGCCGGCGAGGCCGTCGTCGCGGACCCCGGCTCGCTCGGCGTCGTCATCGGCGGGTCGGGCAACGGCGAGCAGATCGCCGCCAACAAGGTCGCCGGCGTGCGCGCGGCCCTCGCGTGGAACCTGACCACCGCCCAGCTCGGCCGGCAGCACAACGACGCGAACGTCGTCGCGATCGGGGCGCGCCAGCACTCCCTGGACGAGGCGCTCGCGCTGGTGGACGCGTTCGTGGCCGAGCCGTTCAGCCACGACCCGCGCCACCAGCGCCGGATCGACCTGCTCGCGGACTACGAAGCCGGTCGCTGACTACCAGACGTACGAGCAGAAGGGCGCGACGGGCCACAGGAACGCCGCCGCGGCGGACTGCAGCGCGCCGGGCGTCTCCTCGACCGCCAGACCGGCCCGGGCCTGTGCCGCGAGCGACCGACCGCCCAGGTAGGCGGCCCCGAGCTCGCGGACGTCGAGCCGCAGGTCGGCGGCCTCGTGCGTGCGGACGACGGTCGCGGCGAACGTCCCGTCCGCCTCCGCCTCACCCGTGACCAGCCGCCAGCGACCGGCGTTCGCGGGCAGCCGCGCGTCGGTCACCTCGAGGACCACGTCGACCGGCGCCGCGTACCGTCGGCCGGCCAGGGCGACCGGCAGGTCGAGCAGGCGGATCCACAGGTTGTCGTTCACCTTGGGCACGATGGCGCGGGGGTCCACCAGCAGGTGCAGGAGCGCATCGTCGACGGGGAGCATCGGACCCTCGACGGTGGCGGTGAGGTCGAGATCGAGCAGGAACGCCCAGAGGGTGTGCGTGGCCGCGGGGTCGAGCGCCACGGCCTCACGGACCTTGACCATGCCGGCCGAGCCGCCCTCCGCCCAGTTCTCCTTGCGTCGGAACAGCGCGTACGCGCGCACCGCCCCGGCCGCGTCGTGCACGGTGACGATGCGCAGCGGCTCGCCGCCGTCCCGCCACTCCGGCGGGTCGACCACGGCGCGCGTGCGCCACGCGTCGCTGTCGCGCGTCGTCCAGCCCGGTCGGCCGGCGCCGCCTGCCCGGTGGATCTCGTCGACGACCGTGCTGTGCACCGCGACGTCGGCCGTCGCGAGCCTGACGGTCAGCCCGTCCCTGCCGGCCACGTCCCGCAACGCGGCGCCGCGGGCGATCTTCACGCGGACGTCGTCGGCGGCCGAGCCGTAGCCGTACCGGCCGTAGATCGCGTGCTCGGCCGCGAACAGCGCAGAGACGGGTTCCGCGCGCGCGAGCGAGCGGGCGAAGTGCGACTCGATCATGGCCGTGAGCAGGCCCCGGCGGCGCTGGTCGGGCCGCGCGCCCACCCACGTCAGGCCCGAGCACGCGATCGTGTCGCCCGGCACCGGCAGGGCGTGCTCGTACGAGGCGTGGACCGCCGCGAGGCGGCCGTCCGGGTCCTCCACCGCCTGCGCGCGATCCCAGGCGAAGGTGATCGGCACGAGTGCGTCCGTCTCGGGCGTCGGGTGGAACCCGAACGCGAGCTGGTCGACCTCGAGGAACTCGCCCTTGCGGCTCTCAGGGACGTCGACGAGGCGGTATCCGGCGGGGAGGGGGCTCATGCCAGCCATCGTGCGCCATCGGAGGTCGCGGTGGCACCCCCATTTCCGGCGCGGACGACGCATGGCGGGCGTGCGACCTGCGGATACGCTCGCCGGGTGTGGGGGAGACGACGGGCACCGGAGCAGGGGCGCTTCACGCGCGCCACGCTCGCGCTGCGCCGGTGGAGCGGGCGGTCGCAGGCGAGCCTGACGGCCGTGCTGGTGCTGTGCGCCGGGCTCGTGACCGTCGGGGTCGCGCAGCTGCCCGAGTGGGTGCCGCCGTCGACCTTCCTGCTGCTCGAGGTCGTCGCGGCGTTCCTGCTCCGGCTCCGCACCCTGGTGGTGCTCGGCGTCGTCGTCCTGGGCTGCGCCTGGGGCCTGTGGTGGTGGGGTGCGCCGACCATGATCCCCGGCATCCTCGTCGTCATCACGGCGTCGGTGGTCGCGATCGTGGCGTTCGCGCGCGAGCGGGAACGGCTCGGGCTGCAGGGCGCTCCCGGCGACCTCATGCTGGTCGACCTGCGCGACCGGCTCGCCGCCCACGGGCGCGTCCCGCCGCTGCCGGAGGGGTGGAGCGTCGACAGCGAGATCCGGTCCGCCCACGCCGACGGCTTCTCCGGCGACTTCATGGTCGCGGGGGCCCGGTCCGGTGGCACCGCGCTCGAGATCGTGCTGGTCGACGTGTCGGGCAAGGGCCTGGACGCCGGCGTGCGCTCGCTGCAGCTGTCCGGCGCGTTCGGCGGCCTGCTCGGCGCGATGCCGCGCGACGAGTTCCTGGCGGCGGCCAACCAGTACCTGATCGACCAGGCGTGGGACGAGGGGTTCGCCACGGCGATCCACGTCGCGGCCGACCTGACCACGGGCGACTTCTGGGTGTCGTCCGCCGGACACCCGCCGGCGGTGCAGCTGCACGCGGGATCGGGTCGCCTCGAGCTGCTCGACACGGTGGGCAGCCCGGCGCTCGGGGTGGTCGCCGGGGTCCGGTGGCAGGCCCGCGCCGGCCGCCTCGACCACGGCGACGTGCTCCTGCTCTACACCGACGGCCTCATCGAGAAGCGCGGCGGTGACCTCGACCAGGGGATCGACCGGCTGATGGGCGCGGCCGACCGGGTGCTCGCGTCCGGCCGCGGCACCGCGGCAGCGGTGCTGGCAGGCGTGCGGGCGGGCGACGACGACGACCGTGCAGTCGTGCTGCTGCGGCGCGCCTGACTCAGGGCTGGATCGAGGCCGCCAGCCAGTCGGCGTAGCCGTCGCGCCCGCCGCCGGTCCGCAGGTGGATGTCGTCGCCGTACAGCCAGTCGCGGTGCCCACCCGCCAGGGTGTTCCAGTCGAGCACGTGCGCGTTCGGGTACTCGGGGACCACCCGGGCGAACAGGTCGTTGTCGTAGCCCGCCCACGTCCGCGGGACGTGCACGTTCACCAGGTAGACCCGGCGGTCCTTGGTCAGGTCGAGGAACGCCCGGAGCGTGGCCTCGTCGATGGGACCGTTGGTCCCGCCGTGCACGATGACGGTGTGGCCGAGCGTGCCGGCCGCGGCCACGGCGCGGACCTGATCCACCATGGTGCCGAACTGGCGGGACTCCACCGCGTCGACCGCGATGCCGCGGGCGGCGAGCTCGGCGGCGGCGCCGAGCATCACCGAGTCGCCGAACGCGGAGGCACCGCCGATCTCCTCGGGCGGCGGTGGCGGCGGGACGACCGCGACCGTCGGGGTGGGCGTGGGGGTGCTGGTGACCGTCGGCGTCGGTGCGGAGGTCGTCGTGTGGGTCGGTGACGGTCGCAACGACGTCATGGTCGGCTGGGCGCCCGGTCGCCACGCGGCGGCGTCGGTCGTCGCGCCGGGGACCTGGGCGAGGGCGGCGGTCGCGGCCCCGCCGACGATGAGCAGCCCGACCGCGGCCGCGACCACCCGCAGGAGCGTCCGCGGCCCGTCACCGCCCGGTCGGCGGACGCCGGCGAGCACGCGACCCAGCGACCCGTTGCGCACGGGGAGCTCGACGCAGCGGTACGACAGCTCCGCGATGCCGAGCACCGCAGCGAGTCGCAGGGGCGTCGCGAGCCACGGCGAGGCCTCGAGGTCGACGCCCGGACGGGTGAGCATGAGCACGGGCCAGTGCCAGAGGTAGATCCCGTACGAGCGCTCGCCGAGCCAGCGCAGCGGCTGCAGGCCGAGGGCGCGGCCGAGGATGCCGGCCGGGTCGGCGACCGCCGCGACGAGCACGGCGGCCAGCAACGAGAAGGCGAGGAAGCCGCCGCGGTACAGCGCCGCGCTGAACTCGTCGACCCAGACGAAGGCGGCGAGGACGCCGAGCAGGGCCAGGACGCCGAGCACGTCGGTCACCCCGGCCTCGAACCGCCGGACGGAGCTGCCGCGCTCACGCCACCACGGTCCCGACCGCTGCCAGGTGCGCCACGGCATCCAGACCGTGGCCATGGCCGCACCCACCAGCAGGCCCATCGAGTGCGTGTCCGTGCCGAAGTACACGCGGCTCGGGTCGTTCGGTACAGGCGCCGATCCGCGGATGGCCAGGACCGCCATCGTCACCGTGGACACCAGCGCCAGCACGGCCGCCACCTGCCCGACGCGGGCGCGCCCGGCGCGCAGCGCCAGCAGGACCACCAGCGGGAACACCAGGTAGAACTGCTCCTCGATCGCGAGCGACCACAGGTGCTGCAGCAGCGGCGGCCTGCTCACCATCTCGAAGTAGGAGCGCTCGGCCAGCACCTGCCACCAGTTCGACACGTACCCCGCCGCGGCGGCGATGTCCCCGCGCAGCTCGGCCGCCTCGCTCGGCATGGCGACCGCGACGCCGGCCATCGCGAGCAGCAGCAGGCCGAGCGCCGGGAGCAGGCGTCGGGCGCGGCGCGCGTAGAAGCGCCGGAACGAGAAGCGCCCGGTGCCCTCGACCTCGTCGAGCACGAGCGTCGTGATGAGGTAGCCCGACAGGACGAAGAACACGTCGACGCCGAGGAACCCGCCGCGCATCCACGGCGCCCCGAGGTGGTAGACGACGACGCCCGCGACCGCCAGGGCCCGGATCCCGTCGAGCCCGCGCAGGTGGGGCATCCGGGCTGCGGGCTGCACCAGCCGGACCGGCGCAGGGGGTTCCGCGAGGACCACCGCGGGCGCGGAGCGCTGGGCGGTGATGGTCATGGATCCCCCGGTCGGTGCCTCGATCGCGGGCGGCGGACCACCCGTGCGGCCAGGTTAAGTCGGGCGGTGCGGGGCAGAGCGCGAGGACACGCGGGGCGGGTCAGGTCTCCGGGAACCAGATCGCCGTGCGCAGCGCGACCCGCGTGCCGTCGGCGCTCAGCGGAGTCCCCTCGTCGGCCAGCAGGTCCAGCGCGCGGGTCCGGTGCCGGGCCGGCGGGCTCCCCGCGGCGTTGACCACGCGCCACCACGGCACACCCGAACCGGCCCGGCTGAGCACCTGGCCCACCTGCCGCGGACCGCCTCGCCGCCGGCCGTCACGGGCCTCCAGGCGCTCGCCGACGACCTCGGCGATCGTGCCGTACGTCATCGCCCGCCCGGCGGGGATCTCGTCCACGAGGTCGAGCACGGCCTCGGCGTAGTCGTCGTCCATGTCGGCTCCCAGGGTCCGGCTCGACCAGCGGGTCAGGCGGACGGGCGCAGCGCCTCCGCGATCGCCGGGAGGGTCCGCGGGTCGGCCTGCACCAGCATCGTCGTCACCGCCGTCGCCTCCCACGCGGGCAGCTGGGCGCGGAGGTCGTCGACGGTGCCCACGAGCGCGATGTCCCGCACCAGCTCGAGCGGCACCGCGGCGGTCGCCCGGGCACGGTCCCCGGCCAGGTAGTGCGCCTGGATCTCGTCGCACGCCTCGGTGTACCCGAGCCGGTCGAGCACCGCGCGGTGGTAGTTCGCGCCCTTGGCGCCCATCCCGCCGGCATAGAGGGCGATGAACGGGCGGACGCTGTCGGCCGCGCTCTCGACGTCGGCGCCCAGCACCACGGGGACCGTCGCGACGACCTCGAAGTCCTCGATCGCGCTGCGCTCGGGGGCTCGCAGCGCGAAGCCCTCGGCCAGCAGCGCCCGGTACTCGGCGTCCATCCGCGGCGAGTAGAACAACGGGAGCCAGCCGTCCGCGATCTCGGCCGACATGGCGATGTTCTTGGGGCCCTCGGCGGCGAGGTGGATGGGCAGGTCGGCGCGCAGCGGGTGCACGGTCGAGCGCAGGGCCTTGCCCAGGCCGGTGCCCTCGTCGGGTCCCAGGGGCAGGCGGTAGAACTGCCCGTCGAACGTGACCGGCGCCTCGCGGGCGAGGACCTGGCGCACGATCGACACGTACTCCCGGGTGCGGGCCAGCGGGCGGGGGTACGGCTGGCCGTACCAGCCCTCGACCACCTGCGGCCCGGACGCGCCGAGCCCGAGGACGAACCGTCCGCCCGAGAGGTGGTCGAGCGTGAGCGCGGCCATCGCGGCGGCCGTGGGGGTGCGGGCCGAGATCTGGGCGATCGCGGTGCCCAGCCGGATGCGGGTGGTGCGCGAGCCCCACCAGGCGAGCGGGGTCAGGGCGTCGGAGCCGTACGCCTCGGCGGTCCACACCGAGTCGAAACCGAGCTGCTCCGCGCCGAGGACCGCCTCCTGCGCGCCGGGCGGCGGTCCCGCCGACCAGTAGCCCGTGTGGTAGCCCAGCCGCATCGTCAGTCCTCCCGGTCCGGCGTCGCCGTCGACGCCCGCGCCAGGCTACCTGGTACCGCGGGTATCGCGTGCCTGGGGGACGCGGGACCGCGCGGCGAGGGTGTTGAGCAGCGCCGCTCCGGTGCCGGCGTCGTCGACGGTCACGACGAACGACCGCCCGCCGGTGCGCTCGACCTGCAGCCCCTCGCCGGTGCGCAGCACCACGCCGACGCGTCCTCCGCGCCCGACGCGGTAGCCCCAGCCGCCGAACTCCGGGAACGGGCGGACGGTGACGACGTCGGCGCGCACCACCTCGTCGAGGGGCACGACCATCCGCGGCCAGCCGACGGCCGAGCGCACGGTGAGACCGCGGCGGTCGACCGTGACGATGAACCACGTGCTGGCCAGCACGGCGGCCGCGACGACGAGGGCCGGCACCAGCACCAACGGCGTGGAGAGGAGCAGCCCGAGGACCGCGACCAGCACCGCCACGCCGCCGCCGACGAGCAGCGCCACGCGGCTGCGCGCATGCGTGACCCAGCTGGCCGTCTCGTCCGGACGAAGGTCGAGCACGGCGGCCGAGGGCGGCGGCGGCGCGGTCGTCGGGTCGTACGGGTCGCCGGGCGTCAGCCACGCACCCAGGGCGGCCGCGGCGATGCCCACGGCGAACGCGAGTGCGGCGACCAGGCCGATGCTGCTGATGTCCGCGGCGTCGGCCAGCCCGCGCTGCAGGTCGAGCAGCCCGACGGTCACGGTGCAGAGGAACGCGGTGAGCCCGAGGGCCAGCCCGGCGCAGACCCTGCGGACGTATGCGGTACGACCCCAGAAGAACGCGACCGCCCAGCACGCGGCCGCCACGACCAGCGCGATGATCGCGGGCGGCCAGAGCAGGCCGGCGACGGAGCCGAAGCCGTCGGGTCCGTCGTTCCCGAAGTGCACCGCCACGGGATCGGGCAGCTCGTCCCGCCAGGCGCCGGCGACGACGAACGTGCCCGCGACCAGGGCGGCGGGCACGACGGCCGTCAGCACGGTGGTCAGCGTGCGGTGCGGAACGGGGGTCACCGGAGGGCCTCCTTGACGAGGGCTGTCGTGGTCTGGGGTGCGATACCGAGCGACCGGGCGACGCGAACCAGGGTCTCGATGGCGGCGTGCAGCTCGGCGTTGTCCTGCGGTGGCGCGGTCACGACCGCGCCGCGGCCCCGCCGCAGCTCGATCAGACCCTCGTCGCGCAGCTCTTGGTAGGCGCGCAGGACGGTGTGCAGGTTGATGTCGAGGGAGGCGGCCAGGTCCCGGGCGCCGGGCAGGCGCTCGCCATCGGCCAGCTCCCCGCGCGCGACGGCGGCGCGCACCTGCCCGGCCAGCTGCGTGAACAGCGGGTCGGCGGAGGACGGGTCGACGCGGAACAGCACACTCCGACCCTAGTTGTTAGAGGACAACTAGAACAACTTCGGGAACGCGGAGGAACCCGGCCGAAGTCCGGTCGGGTTCCTTGCTCCGCACTGTCGGACCCGGCAGGGCTTCCCAGTCGTCCTTCGCGTTCGTGCGGGCGAGCGTCAGATGTAGATCGCCGGGTCGTCGATCTCGACGTCGAACGGCGCCGCCTTCGGGCGCAGGCGGATGGTCGCGGGGACCCCGACGGCGATCGCCCCCGCGGGGACGTCGTGGATCACGACCGCGTTCGCGCCGATCTGCGCGCCGGGACCGATCCACACCGGACCCAGCACCTTGGCGCCCGCCCCGACGACGACCCCGTCGCCGAGCGTCGGGTGCCGCTTGCCGTGCCGCATCGTCTTGCCGCCGAGGGTCGACCCGTGGAACAGCACCACGTCGTCGCCCACCTCGGCGGTCTCCCCGATGACGACGCCCATGCCGTGGTCGATGAACAGCCGCCGGCCCAGGCGTGCCCCGGGATGGATCTCGATCCCGGTGACTGCCCGCGCGAGCTGGGAGACCAGTCGCGCGGGCAGCTGCAGGCCGGGCTGGTGCCACATCCGGTGCGCCAGCCGGTACACCCACACGGCGTGCACCCCCGGGTACCCGAGGGCGACCTCGGCGAGCGACCGGGCCGCGGGATCGCGGTGCCGGGCGGCCTCGAGGTCCTCCCTCAGGGTGGCGAGGAGGTGCTGGTGCTCGGGCATGGAGCCTTCGTCCTGTGGGGGTGTGCGGGGGACGTGGAGGACGGTCAGTCGAGCAGGTCCGCGTAGAGCACGGTGGACAGGTAGCGCTCACCGAACGACGGGATGATCGCGACGATGAGCTTGCCGGCGTTCTCCGGCCGGTTGGCCAGGATGGTCGCGGCGTGCAGGGCGGCGCCGGACGAGATGCCGACCAGCAGGCCCTCCTCGGCGGCGGCGCGGCGGGCGACCTTGACGGCCGTCTCGGCGTCGACGTCGATGATCTCGTCGTAGATCGTGGTGTCGAGGATCTCGGGCACGAAGTTGGCGCCGATGCCCTGGATCTTGTGCGGGCCGGGGGCGCCGCCGTTGAGGATGGGCGACTCGGCAGGCTCGACGCCGACGATCTGGATGTTCGGGTTGCGCGACTTGAGCACCTGGCCGACGCCCGTGATGGTGCCGCCGGTGCCGATGCCGGCGACGAAGATGTCGATCTTGCCGTCGGTGTCGGCCCAGATCTCCTCGGCCGTGGTGGTGCGGTGGATCTCGGGGTTGGCCTCGTTGGCGAACTGGCGGGCCAGGATGGCACCGTCGCGCTCCTTGACGATCTCGTCGGCCCGGTTGACCGCGCCCTTCATACCCTCGGAGCCCGGCGTGAGGATGAGCTCGGCGCCGAACGCGCGCAGCAGTGCGCGACGCTCCTTCGACATGGTCTCCGGCATGGTCAGGACGACGTCGTAGCCGCGCGCCGCGCCGACGAACGCGAGCGCGATGCCGGTGTTGCCGCTGGTGGCCTCGACGATCGTGCCGCCGGGCTTGAGGTCGCCGGACGCCTCGGCCGCGTCGATGATCGCGACGCCGATGCGGTCCTTGACCGAGTTGGCGGGGTTGTAGAACTCGAGCTTGCCGACGACGGTGGCGGGGGCACCGTCGGTGATCTTGTTGATGCGGACCAGCGGGGTGTTGCCGATGAGCGCCGTCGCGTCGTCGTAGATGCGTGCCATGGTTCCTCTTCGGTCGAAGCTGCCGGCCGGCCGACAGCTGGTGGGGGACTAGCGGAGTCTGGGGCTCCGGCGACGACTGTGCGCCGGTCGGTCAGCGCGGGTCACGGGGGTGTCCACGCCTGGGGCGAGCGCTGGCGCGGGAGGGAACCCGGTCAGGGGATCCTCGCGCGAAGGAACGGCCAGCGCTCTACAGACAGCGACAACAGGGGCGCGCCACGCAGGCGCGCACGAGGACGGCGGGGGCGGCAGCCTGCACGCTCATCGCTTCGTCCTCCGAGACCGTTCGGTCGGTCAGTTCGCTCGTCGTCACGCGGGTGCGGGACACGATCGGCCACGACGCTAGCGTCAACGCCGCCGCGGGCGCAAAGCATCCCCATCAGGTGGACGACGGGCCGATCCCGACCGAGCGCAGCCACGCCTCGGCGAGCAGCCCGTGCCCCGCCGGCGTCGGGTGCACGCCGTCGAAGGCCCACTCCTCCGGGGCCGTGCGGACCGCCGCCGCGGCGAACAGCCCGTCCGCGGGCACCAGCACCGCGCGGTGCTCGGCGGCCACCCGGCGGACCACCGCGATGCGCGGGTCGAGGTCCTCGCGCCAGGCGTGCTGGTCGGCCGTGACGGGCAGCAGGAACGGCTCGACCAGGACCAGGCGGTCGACGGTCGCGACGATCGCCCGGAGGTTGTCCTCGTACTCGTCGGTCGACGTCGGGGTGCCGGCGTCGTAGCGGCGCCAGGTGTCGTTGACGCCGACGAGGATCGAGACGACCGTCGGCGCCAGGCCGGCGGCGTCGGCGTCCCACCGGGCCCGGAGCATCCCGGACGTGTCGCCACCCACGCCCCGGTTGAAAAACGTGAGGCCGAGGTCCGGCCGGCGGGCCCCCGCGAGCGCCGCGACGATGCCCGCGTACCCGTGGCCGAGGCTCGTCGGGTCGGAACGGTCCCGGCCCCAGTCGGTGATGGAGTCGCCCGTGAGCAGGACGCGGTCGTCGGGCTGCAGGAACGTCACGGCGGCACGCTAGCGGCTACCCCTGCGTCGGCGTGATGTTCACCAGCCAGTGGGTGCCGAACTTGTCGTCCAGCATGCCGAACGTGGCACCCCACGGCGCGGCGGCCAGGGGGACGACGATTGTGGCGCCGTCGGCGAGCTTGTCCCAGTAGCCCCGGAGCTCGGACTCGTCCTCGCCGCTGAGGGACACCGAGGTGCTGCTCTCCGCGGGAAGTTCCATGTGCGTCGGGGTGTCGGCGCCCATGAGGACGAACCCGGAGGGCGTCTCGAGCTGCCCGTGCATGATGTGGTCGGTGTCGGCCGGGTCCTCGCTCGCGTGGAACTCCCCGAAGGTGCTGAGCGTCAGCTCGCCGCCGAACACGGACTGGTAGAACTCCATCGCCGGGCGCGCGGTGTCGCGGAAGTTCAGGTACGGGTTCAGGTACGTGGGCACAGGGGTCTCCTTCGACGGTCCTTCGCTGGCGCCTTTCACCTTTCCACGGGCCGCCGACATGCAACAGGATCGATGTCCATGGATCGCCTCGAGGCGGCGCACCGACGGCTGCACACCCAGCATCTGTCCGGCCCGCCGCTGCAGGACCCCGCGGCGGTCGTGCGACACCTCGGCGCCGTGCAGGCCCAGGAGCTCGCGATGGCCAGGTGGTCGCTGGGGCAGCGGTCGGCGGGCGTCGACGACGACGCCGTGCTGGCCGCGCTCGACGCGGGGACCGTCTTGCGCACCCACGCGATGCGGCCGACGTGGCACTTCGTCGCACCCGAGGACCTGCGCTGGATCCAGACGCTGACCGGGCCGCGCGTCCGCCGGCTGAGCGCGTACTACGAGCGGCAGGCCGGCATCGACGACGAGCTGGTCGAGCGCGCGACGGCGGTCATGGTCGGTGCCCTGCAGGGCGGCAACCACCTGACCCGGCAGGAGCTCGCTGCGGCGCTCGCGGGCGCCGGGATCGAGGCCGACGGCGTGCGGCTMGCGTACCTGGTCATGGCGGCGGAGCTGGCGGCGGTGGTCGTGAGCGGGGTGAGACGTGGCAACCAGCAGACGTACGCCCTCGTCGACGAACGCGTGCCGCCCACGTCGCCGCGGGAGCCCGACGAGGCGCTCGCCGAGCTGACCCGGCGTTGGTTCAGCAGCCACGGCCCGGCCACCGTCAAGGACTTCTCGTGGTGGTCCAGCCTGACCCTCACGCAGGTCCGCCGCGGGCTCCAGATCGTCGGCGACGACCTCGAGGCGGTCGACGTCGATGGCCTGACCTGCTGGTTCGCCCCGTCGGCCCCGCCGGTGCGCGACCCGTCGCCCACCGCACACGTGCTCCAGGGGTACGACGAGTACGGCGTCGCGTACACGGAGAGCCGGCTGGTGCTCAACATCGCGGGCCGCGCGATCGCGCCGGCGGACGCCAACCAGGTGATCCAGCCGCTGCTGCTCGACAGTCAGGGGATCGGCTGGTGGCGTCGCAAGGTCGGGCGGGGCGAGGTCGCCGCCGAGGTGCATCTGGCCGCCCCCGTGTCGGACGCCGAGATGGTCGCGGTGCACACGGCGTTCGACCGGTTCGCGGCGTTCGTCGGCACTCCGGTCCGGGTCGATGTGGACAGATGACCAGGATCCGTGTATAGTTCCATCTTGGATCTCCCGGTCTGCGTGATGGTGTCAGCATCCCATCGCGAAGGATCGGCCCGGATGTGGAACGCGCCGCTACGAGAGCGGCTGACGGCCATGGTTCGGGTGGCTGATCTTCGACAGCCCCCAATGGCGCTGGGGGCGGTTCAAGCCGCGCGCAACAAGGACAAGCGGGCGCGGTGGGCGAAGGCCAACAGGTGCTGACGGACATGCGGCCCCGGTGCAGCCCGCGACGAGAGTCGCGGCGCAGCACCGGGGCCGTTGTCGTCCCCTCACCCCTGGTACAGCCACACCACGTTGGCGTCGGGGTCCCGCACCGCCGACGACCGCGGCATGCCTTCGGACTCGTGCGGCCCGAGCACCTCGGTCGCACCCGCGGCCAGCGCTCGGCGGTGGGCCGCGTCGAGGTCGTCGACGAGCAGGCCGATGGTCGCCGGTCCCGCGGCGCCCGGGTAGTCGGCCGTCTGGAGGTGGACGAGGAAGAAGTCGTCCGCGCCGTACCGGCCGAAGACGAAGCCGGAGAAGTCCTCGTCGGCGGTGCGCTGGGTCACCTCGGAGTCGAACCCGAAGGCGTCGATGTAGAACGCGGCCGCGGCGTCCTGGTCGGCGACCAGCAGCTTGATCTGCACGGGACGGGCGCCCGCCGGACGGGGCTCGTTGGGCAGCCCATTGTCGGCGACCCGTGCGGTGTCCCCGAGGCTCGCCGCGATCCGTGCGCGCTCGCGCTCGAGCCGGGCGCGGTGGGCGTCGAGCACGGCCGGTGCGCCGTCGGGGTCGTCGAGGACCGTGCGGGTGTCCTCGACGGAGAGGTCGGTCCACCGCAGGGAACGGATGTGGCGGGCGCGGTCCAGCTGGTCGGCCCGGTAGTAGCGGTAGCCGGTCGACTCGTCGACCCGGGCCGGGGTCAGCAGGCCGACGTCGTCGTAATGCCGCAGCGTGTGCACGGAGAGGCCGCAGAGGCGCCCGAACCTGCCGATGGTGAGGTCGTCGGTGTCCACAGCAGAACTGTGGACCCTCGGGTGGCCCGAGGGTCAACCGCCGGCCCGCAGCGCCGGCAGGTCGTCGAGATCCCCGTCAAACACGTTCACGTCGGGAACCCCAACCCTTCGGTCGCCTTGACGTACGCGAAGTCGACGTCCTGCGCGGCGAGCGTCGGCCAGTCGATCTGCCCCTGGTGCGACGACACGTCGACGCCGCGCACGTCGTACCGCCCGGCCAGGGGCGGTTGGGCCACAGGACGCCGCGCGCGACGAGCACGGCGAGGAGGGCGAGCACCACGGCTACGGCTGCCACGGGCACCAGGGCCGCCCGTGCGCGTGGGGTCGGCATCGGCGAAGCCTGGCGCACCCCGGCCGTCGGCGGGGGTCTTTCGTCATGCCCGCGCGAGCGACATCGGGGCGAGCATGGAACGAGGGGTTTCGACCCCGGACAGGAGATCGACATGCTGACCTACACCGAGGGCTGGCTGCGCCTCACGGGCAACGACCAGCGGCAGCACTACTTCCGCGACGGCGTGAGCGTGTGCGGCCGGTTCGTCGCGCCGAGGACCCAGTTCCCCGAGGACGACGGACCGGATCCGGGGGAGTGCCCCGGCTGCCGGCACATCGTCGACACCGAGCAGGGCACGACGCAGTACTGAGGGCTCAGCGGGCCGCCCTGCTTGAAGGCAGACGCCGTGCGCGGTCGGGCCGGGCTTCAGCCCTCGCCCGGATAGACGACCCCGACCTGGCGGCGGATCTCGTCGGCCGTCTCGAGGATCGTGACCGTCTCGTCGAGGGGCAGCAGCGGCGAGTCCGTTCGGCCCTCCGCGACGTAGGTTGCGAGCGCGGCAGCCTGGAAGCACAGGCCGCCGTAGCCGTGGATCCGGTTGGCGTCCCACGAGCCGGTGCGTTCGCCGACGGTCACCGTGACGCCGGCCGGGACGTAGCAGCGGTCGTCCACCTCGATCCGACCCAGGGAGCCGTACACCTGCGCGGTGTGGCCGGAGGCGGTGAGCATCGACGTGAAGAGCTGCGCCTGCGCGGGGCCGTAGCCGATCTGGGCGCTGACCTGCGCATCCACCCCGGTCGCGGCGAGCGATCCGGCGGCCTGGACGCTGGTCGGGTGCAGGGGGAGGCCCGCCGCGCGCGCGACCGCGGAGGCGAACGACAGGGGATAGATGCCCAGGTCCAGCAGCACGCCGCCCGCGAGGGCGGGGTCGAGCAGCCGGTGCTTCGGGTCCTGGGCGGCACGCACGCCGTAGTCCGCGGTGATCCGGTGCACCTCGCCGACCAGGCCGTCCTCGAGCACGCGCCGCACGACGTCGGTGTGGGGGAGGTAGCGCGTCCACATGGCCTCCATGAGCAGCACGCCCGCCTCGCCCGCGGCGGCGACGAGCTCGTGCGCCTCGGCCGCGTTGCGCGTGAACGCCTTCTCGACGAGGACGTGCTTGCCGGCCCGCAGCGCGAGCAGGGCGTGGTCGCGGTGGTGGCTGTGCGGGCTCGCGACGTACACGGCGTCGACTTCGGGGTCCTCGACGAGCGCGTCGTACGACGTGTGCACCCGGTCCGCGCCGTGCTCGCGCGCGAACGCCGCAGCGCGCTCCGGCGAGCGCGACCCGATCGCGACCAGCCGTTGGCGGGTGTGCTCGCGCAGCGCGGTTGCCCAGTGCCCGGCGATGTGGCCGGGGGCGAGGATCCCCCAGCGCAGAGGGGGAGCGTCGACCGGGTCGGGGGTTCGCGGCTCGGGAAGCGTCAGCATGCGCACAGCCTGGCATCGACCCAGGTCACGGGACGATCGGCAGCACCAGGCGCGTCTCGTTCTGGTTGGGCTCGACCTCCGACGGGTCCGTGACGTACACCTCGAGGAAGTCGCCGCGCATCTGGGCTGCCTGCCCCGAGAACCACGCCCGCAGCTCGGCCCAGGCGCCGGGGAGGCCGTCGTAGGTGCCGACGTGCACCCCGACCGCGGCCGGGCCGCCGGGAAGCTCGACGACCTCGACGCCGCCCGCGAGGACGCCGACGGCCTCGGCGCCGACCCCGAAGCCGGCAGCGAGGTCGACCGAGTCCGTCGGCATGTCGAGGTACCAGCCGAACGCCGGACCGGTGATGGCCAGTCCCGCGGCCGTGACCTCCTGGACGACCAGGCCGTAAGCCCGGTCGTAGAACGCCGCCAGGGCGTCCATGGCGACGCGCTCACGCACGACGGCGACGAGCGTGGTCGGCTGGTCCTCGACGGTGATGTCCATGGTGCTCGTCACGCGTCTCGGCGAGTCAGGCGCAGCACAGGGATCGTGCGCGACGTGCGTTGCTCGTAGGACGTGAACCCCTCCGACCGGGCGGTGAACCTGCCCCAGGCCGTGTCGCGCTCGGCGCCGACCAGCTGTGTCGCGTGCACCTTCACGGTCCCGTCCTCGGGCGTCTCGATCTCGACGTCCGGGTGCGCGAGCAGGTTGTGGAACCAGGCGGGGTTCTGCGGTGCGCCGCCCTTCGACGCGGCGACGAGCCACGCGGCCTCGCCGTCCGCGATGCCGGCGACGGGGCTGATGCGCTCGGCGCCGGACTTCGCGCCCCGGTGGTGGAGCAGAACGAGGCCCTTGCCGAACCCGTTGGTGCGGACGTCGCCGCCGTTCGTGCGGAACTCGTCGATGATCTGCTGGTTCCAGTCGCTCATGGGCCCAGTGTCACGCCGGTCGGCGCCGCCTCGCGACCGGCACGCGCGAAGGTGGGCGCCGATGTGGGATCCCCGGGGCTCGGCGAGCGTCGCTGCACGGCCCGGCTTCATGTCGCGCTGGCGCGCACACGGGGGTGGATCTGCTGAGCGGCGGTGGTTACCCAGCGGGGCCGCGAGAACGACCTCGCGACCGCGGCGACCCGATCGCGCGCACGACGGAGCGCGGCATCGCCCGGGCCACGCCGGACCCCAGCCGGTACCGCAGGCTCGGTGTGGAGATGACGACGCCGCGCCGGACGTCGGCAAGGGCGGTGGCGACGACGTCGTCGGCGCGGAGCCAGGCGATCTCCGGCAGCCACGACATGTCGATGCCGGCGCGGTCGTGAAACTCGGTGTGGACGAACCCGGGGCACACGACTGTCGCGGTGACCCCGGTACCCCGCAGCTCGACCGCCAGGCCCTCGGTGAACGTCCGAACCCACGCCTTGTGCGCGGAGTACGTGCCGAGGGCGATGAGCGCGGCGACCGACGCGACGTTGAGGATCGCGCCACGCCCGCGCGCGGTCATCTGCCGGACGGCGGCGTGCGACAGCACCAGGACAGAGCGGACCATGACGTCGTGCACGGCCTCCTCGCGCCCGAGGTCGCCGCCCACGAACCGCTGCCCGGGCGCGGCACCGGCGTTGTTGACGAGCAGCCCGACCGGGCGTTCGGTCGACCGGAGCCGCTCGGCGACAAGCTCGACGTCGCTGCGGACCGACAGGTCCGCGACGAGGACCTCCACGTGGACGCCGGCAGCGGCGTGCAGCTGACCGGCCAGCCGCTCGAGCCGCTCGGAGTCCCGGTCGACGAGGACCAGGTCGTGGTGCGCGGTGGCGAGCTGCCAGGCGAACTCGAGCCCCAGGCCGGCGGCCGCCCCGGTGATCAGTGCGGTACCCACCGGACCACCGTAGAGAGGCACGGTCGGCCGCGCAGGCGTCGCGTCAGGCGGATGACCCACCCGGCCTGCCCGGGACGCCCGTCGATCTGGGTTCGTTCGAGGTCTACGGTGAAGGTCTGCTCGTCATCAGCGGTTCCGAGGTCCCCAGTGGTGCTACGCGTCTACTTCAGCAGGCGGGTGCGGTCGGTGAAAGACCCTCAAGGGAGCAATCATGAACACCTCCACCATCGACCCGGTCGCCCTCGACGCGTGGGCTGGGTTCACCACCGGGCCGTGGGCTGACGGCATCGACGTCCGGGACTTCATCCAGCGCAACTACACGCCGTACGAGGGTGACGACCGGTTCCTGGCCGGTCCGACGGCGCGCACCACCGCGGTCTGGGCGCAGATCGCTGCGATGTTCCCCGAGGAGCGCGCCAAGGGCATCTACGACGTCGATGCGCACACGCCGTCGACCATCACGTCGCACGCGCCGGGCTACATCGACAGGGACAAGGACCTGATCGTCGGGCTTCAGACCGACGCCCCGCTCAAGCGCGCGATCATGCCGAACGGCGGCTACCGGATGGTCGAGAACGCCCTCACGACCTACGGCTACGAGCCGGACGAGCTCGTGCGCGACATCTTCACCAAGTACCGCAAGACGCACAACGACGGCGTCTTCGACGCCTACCCGTCGGACGTGCGCAAGGCACGCTCCGCGCACCTCATCACCGGGCTCCCGGACGCCTACGGTCGCGGCCGGATCATCGGCGACTACCGCCGCGTCGCGCTGTACGGCGTCGATGCACTGATCGCGGCCAAGCAACGCGACCGCGCGATGCTCGACATGGAGCGCTCGGTCGAGAACGTCATCCGCGACCGCGAGGAGCTGGCCGAGCAGATCCGCGCGCTCGGTGAGCTCAAGGTCATGGCCGCCTCCTACGGGTACGACATCTCCGGCCCGGCGACCAGTGGGCGCGAGGCCGTGCAGTGGCTGTACTTCGCCTACCTGGCCGCCGTGAAGGAGCAGAACGGCGCCGCGATGTCGCTCGGCCGCACGTCGACGTTCCTGGACATCTACCTGCAGCGTGACCTGGCGACGGGCGTCCTCACCGAGGAGCAGGCGCAGGAGCTCATCGACGACTTCGTCATCAAGCTCCGGGTCGTGCGCTTCCTGCGCACCCCGGAGTACGACGAGCTGTTCTCGGGCGACCCGACGTGGGTGACCGAGTCGATCGGCGGTATGGGGGACGACGGGCGCACACTCGTCACGAAGAACTCGTTCCGCTTCCTGCAGACCCTGTACAACCTGGGCCCCGCCCCGGAGCCGAACATGACGGTCTTCTGGAGCGAGAAGCTCCCGGCGGGCTTCAAGGAGTTCTGCGCGAAGGTCTCGATCGACACCTCGGCCATCCAGTACGAGTCCGACGCGCACATCACGTCCGTCTGCGGCGACGACGGGGCCATCGCATGCTGCGTCTCCCCGATGCGGGTGGGCAAGCAGATGCAGTTCTTCGGCGCGCGGGTCAACCTCGCCAAGGCGCTGCTCTACGCCATCAACGGCGGCCGCGACGAGGTGACCGGCAAGCAGGTCGCGCCGGTGTCCGCGCCGGTCGAGGGCGACGTCCTGGACTACGCGGACGTCGACGCCAAGTTCGACGCGATGATGGACTGGCTCGCGCAGACCTACATCGACGCGCTCAACGTCGTCCACTTCATGCACGACAAGTACGCCTACGAGCGCATCGAGATGGCGCTGCACGACAGCCAGGTTCTGCGCACACTCGCGTGTGGCATCGCCGGGCTCTCGGTGGTGACCGACTCGCTGTCGGCCATCAAGTACGCCAGGGTCCACCCGGTGCGCGACGAGTCGGGCCTGGTTGTCGACTACACCATCGAGGGCGACTACCCCACGTACGGCAACGACGACGACTCGGTCGACGAGATCGCCGTCGACGTGGTCCGGACGTTCATGGCGAAGATTCGCAAGCTGCCGACCTACCGCGACGCGGTGCACACCCAGTCGGTGCTGACGATCACCTCGAACGTCGTCTACGGCAAGGCGACGGGCAACACCCCCGACGGCCGCCGCGCCGGTGAGCCTTTCGCGCCGGGCGCCAACCCCATGAGCGGCCGCGACTCGCACGGCATGCTCGCCTCCGCCCTGTCCGTCGCGAAGCTGCCCTTCGACGAGGCGCAGGACGGCATCTCGCTGACGAACACGGTCACCCCTCCGGGCCTCGGCCGCACGCGCGCAGAGCAGGTGCACAACCTGGTCGGCCTGCTGGACGCGCAGATGATGGCTGAGGGCTACCACATGAACGTCAACGTGCTCAACGAGGACACGCTGCTCGACGCGATGGAGCACCCGGAGAACTACCCGCAGCTGACCATCCGGGTGTCCGGCTACGCGGTCAACTTCGTCCGCCTCACCCGCGAGCAGCAGCTCGACGTGCTGTCGCGGACCTTCCACGGCTCCATCTGAGCTTGTCTGCCGACGGTCCGGTCGTCCGCGCAGGAGAGGCGATGGTCAGCAACGAGACCACGGGAGCAGAGGTGGTGCCTCTCGGGCTCCCTGTCGTCGGGGGTTCGAACGAGCGTCCGGTAGGTCACGGCACCGCCGGGCTGGAGGACGTCGAGTACGACCACGGCGGTCGGCTCGCAGCCGTGCGCGCCGGCGAGCTCGGGTCGGTGCACTCCTGGGAGCTGGTGACGGCCGTCGACGGGCCCGGCACCCGCCTGACCGTGTTCCTGGCTGGCTGCCTGCTGCGGTGCCTGTACTGCCACAACCCCGACACGCTGGAGATCCGACGCGGCCAGAGCGTGACCGCCAAGGAGCTGCTCCGTCGGGTCAAGCGCTACCGGGGTGTCATGACGGCGACCGGCGGTGGGCTGACACTCTCCGGCGGCGAGCCGCTGCTGCAGGCTCCGTACGTCCGCACGCTGCTGCGCGGCGCCAAGGCGATGGACGTCCACACCGCGATCGACACCTCCGGCTTCCTCGGAGCGTCCTGCACCGACGAGATGCTCGACGACATCGACCTGGTCCTGCTGGACGTGAAGTCCGGCCTGCCCGAGACGTACAAGCGGGTCACCGGTCAGGAGCTGGCCCCCACGCTGGCGTTCGGCCGGCGTTTGGCGGCGCGCGGCACGGAGGAGGTGTGGGTCCGCTTCGTGCTCGTCCCGGGCCTGACCGACGCCGTCGAGAACGTCGAGGCGGTGGCGCAGTACGTCGCCTCGCTGGGCGCCGTCGTCACCCGCGTCGAGGTGCTGCCCTTCCACCAGATGGGCCGCGACAAGTGGGCTGAGCTCGGCATGACGTACGAGCTGGACGGTGTCCCCTCGCCGGACCCCGAGCTGATGGACCGGGCTCGGGGCCAGTTCCGTGCACACGGCCTGACCACGTACTGACGGTCGGCCCGTCCGAGGACGGACGGCTGGAGGGTGGTTCCGGAAAGGGTCTGAGCTGCGGCGCCCGTGACATCCGGGGAGTACCTCCACACACTGGGTGTCACGCGCTCCACACACGCGCTCTGACCTGCGGGTTGCGTAGATCAGCCGCGAACTCCGTTGCACGCGGGTCATCGCGAGTCGGTGAGCAAGGCTGAGGCGGCCTGGTTCGTCGAAATCGGCCGACCCGCACCCCGGTGTGGAGCGCTCATGACAGCGATCTCGCCGACGCTGATCCTTCTGAGTCGACGGCGATGAACTGGGCGACATCCGGTGGCGATCACGGCGCGAGCCCTGGACACCCGGGTGTCACGTCCAGTCCTATGGTGCTGACGTGGACACCATCACCGCTTCACCCCAGGTACTCGTCATCGGCCTCGATCCCTACCGGGTCCCCGGGCCGTGGGACCCGGCGCCTGTCGCCCAGGCGATCGCGCAGGGACTGTCCACGTTCGCCGACCACGGCGTCGGGGTCGAGGTCTGCCTCGTGGGAATCGACGGGAGCGACGACGTGGGAGCGGTCGTTGGTCGCGCGCTGCGGGCTCACCGGTGGGAGTGCGTGGTCGTGGGCGGAGGCCTGCGCCATTCGGACGACAACGTCGAGCTGCTGGAGCAGGTCGTCAACCTCATCCGGCGGCACGCGCCCGACGCGGCGATCGCGTTCAACAGCACCCCCGCTACCACGTACGAGGCCGCGGCTCGCTGGATCGGGTGACGCCCGCGGGGCCGGCCGGCTCCGTCGAGGCCGGCGTGTCCCGCGCGGAGGCGGCCACCTCGGCGCCACCGGCGACCACGAGTGCACGCCGGGCTGGCCTACCGCACGCCCACCGAGTTCTCCCCGCAATGGCCCGACCCCAAACCCCATTCCGGCATGGGGGACTCGCGACGGACCTTCCGGAATTGCAGGGAGCGCGACGAAACCACCGAGGGTTGGAGCGGACGACGGGAATCGAACCCGCGTAGCCAGTTTGGAAGACTGGGGCTCTACCATTGAGCTACGTCCGCACTGGTCCCGGCTCTGGTCGAGCCCGGACCGCGGCACCCAGGGTACCGGGTGCAGGAGGGCGTCTCGTGCACCCGGGTCGCCCGCGAGGGCCGCTGCCGGGTGCGCACGGGGTGTGGCGCAGGTTGGTAGCGCGTCCGCTTTGGGAGCGGAAGGTCGTGGGTTCGAATCCCGCCACCCCGACAGAACGCCTGACCACGGTCAGGGGAGTGGGTACGGAGCGGCTCCCCGGTCCGGGGGGTCCGCGACGACACACTGGCGCTGTGCTGCACCTGCGGATCGCGAGCCCGACGCACCTGACCGAGGGCGTCGTCGCCGCGCTCGAGCGCGCGCCGGCGGTGAGCAGTCTCGCGGTGCTCGACGGGGCGTCGCGTCGTCCGCCGGGTGACGTGGTGCTCGCCGACGTGGCGCGGGAGGCGGCCAACGACATCCTCGACGAGCTCCTCGAGCTCGGGGTGCAGCGCGAGGGCACCGTGCAGGTCGAGCCCGTGGACACGTGGGTGTCCCAGCCCGGGTACGACGCCGAGCGCCTCGCTCCCGGCAGCAGCGCCGACGCGGTCGTGTGGATCGACGTCACCAGGCGTGCGTACGCCGACTCGGAGCTCAATTGGACCTACCTGAGCTTCATGTGCTTCGCGACCATGATCGCCGGCATCGCCATCGTGCTCGACTCGCAGATCCTCGTGATCGGCGCGATGGTCCTCGGGCCGGAGTTCGGCCCCATCGCCGCGCTCGGCATCGCGCTGGTCCGCCGCCGCTTCAACCTCCTGCGGAGCGCGCTGTGGACGCTGGTGGTCGGCTTCCTGATCGCGATCGCCGTGACGTGCGTGGCCGCGCTCGTCGGCAAGCAGCTCGGTTGGGCGACGGTCGAGCAGGTCACGGCACCGCGGCCCGACACCGAGTTCATCTACACCCCTGACAAGTGGTCGTTGATCGTGGCGGTCATCGCCGGAGCGGCCGGCGTGCTCTCGCTGACGTCCGCACGCGTTGGTGGGCTCGCGGGGGTCTTCATCTCGGTCACCACCGTGCCGGCCGCGGGCAACGTCGCGCTCGGCCTCGCGTTCGGGCAGATGGCCGAGGTCCGCGGCAGCGCGCTGCAGCTGGCGGTCAACATCGTCGGCATGGCGCTCGCGGGCTGGCTCACGCTGGTCTTCCAAAAGACCGTGTGGAACCGGTTCGCCGAGCGGCGCGAGCGCCTGCGCGACCGGATCCTGCATCACCACTGACGCGGGGATGTATCAGGGCGAATCGCCCAGGGTCTTGTTCGGGAAACGCCCCGACACCTCTGGGAGATCCGCACCATGAGCAGGATCCTGTTCACCCTGACGCCCGTCACCGGCCACGTGCGACCCGCGCTGCCGCTGGCTCGTGCCCTCGTCGAGGAGGGCCACGACGTCGTCGTCTACACGGGTCGCAAGTTCGCGCAGGCGGTCGCGGCGACCGGCGCCAAGCACGCGCCGATCGTGCAGGGACGCGACCTCGACGACGCCGAGCTCGACGCCTGGTCGCTGGCGCACGGCGCTCCGGCGACCGGGCCCACGCGGCTCCAGTGGGACGTGCTGCACCACGTCGTCGAGACCGTGCCCGGCTTCCTCGCCGAGATCGACGACCTCGTCGCCGCCGAGCGGCCCGACGTGCTCGTCCTCGACAACGCGTTCGTCGCCGGGGCGATCGCGGGGCGGCGGCACGACCTGCCGACCGTCCAGTTCACCGTCTCGCCGCTGGCCATCCCCAGCAAGGACGCTGCGCCCTACGGGATGGGGCTGCAGCCGCCGCGGACGGGCCTCGACGGCCTGCGGTACGCGTTCCTCGGCTGGTTCACGCAGAACGTCGTGTTCCGGGACGCCCAGAGGGCGGCGCAGCGGGTCGTCGCGGACGCCGGCCAGCCCGTCCCCGCCGGCTTCTTCCTCGACTGGACGCAGACCGAGGTCACCCGCGTGCTGCACACGTCCGTGCCGTCGTTCGAGTACCCGCGCAGCGACCTCCCCGAGCACGTCGAGCTGGTGGGCCCGTACCTGCCCTCCGGCAGCGACTGGTTCGAGCCCCCGGCGTGGTGGGACGACGTGCTCGAGGCCCGGGCCGCGGGTCGGCCCGTCGTGCTGGTCACGCAGGGCACGATCGCGACCGACCCCGAGCGGCTGCTGTGGCCAGCGATCGACGCGCTCGCCGACGAAGACGTCCTCGTCGTCGCAACCACCGAGGACCTCGGGTTCGCGTCGAACGTGCGGGCGGCGCCGTTCATCCCGTTCGACCGGCTGCTGCCGCTGGTGGACGTCCTGGTCACCGACGGCGGGTTCGGCGGGGTGCAGCAGGCGCTCGCGGCCGGGGTCCCGGTCGTCGTCGCCGGGCGGTCGGAGGACAAGGCCGAGGTGGGCGCCCGGGTGGTCTGGTCCGGCGTGGGGCTGTCGATCGCGACCGACAAGACCACCGACGCCACCACCGCGGAGGCCGTGCGCGAGGGTGTGCGGCGGGTCCTGGACGACCCGTCATTCGCGCGCCGGGCCGGCGAGCTGGCCGCGGAGTACGCCGAGTACGACGGGATCGCCCGGACCGTCTCGGTCGTCACGGAGGTCGCGGGCGCGGGTCGGTGAGCGGGTGCGGACGGGATACCGACGGGGTACGGACGGCGTGGGCGGTCCCACAACCTGCGGGCTTGGGACCGCCGCCCGCCGTGGCGTACTGTCGAGGGTCGCCAGCGTGCGGTCGTCGGCCCCCTCCACAGGGTGGCGGTGCGACGGTGCGAGGCCCTGACACCACGGAGATCGCCGGAGTCGCCGGCGCCCGCCCCGATCAGTTGGAGACCATCGAAGTGAAGAGCGCCGTCGAGACCCTGGAGCCCACCAAGGTCAAGCTGACCGTCGAGGTGACGTACGACGAGCTCAAGCCGAGCATCGAGCACGCGTACGAGCACATCGCCCAGGACGTCGTGGTCCCGGGCTTCCGCAAGGGCAAGGTGCCGCCGCGCATCATCGACCAGCGCATCGGCCGCCCGGCCGTCCTCGAGCACGCGATCAACGAGGGCCTGTCCGGCTTCTACGCCGAGGCCGTGCGCGAGAACAAGCTCCGCCCGCTGGGTCAGCCCGAGGTCGAGGTCACGCAGGTCCCCGGCCTGACCGCCGCGCCGAAGGGCGAGGAGGGCGAGCTGCACTTCACCGCCGAGGTCGAGGTCCGTCCCGAGATCACCGTCCCGGCGCTCGACGGCCTGGCCGTCACGGTCGACGACGTCGAGGTCTCCGAGGAGGACGTCCAGGGCCGTCTCGACGCCCTGCGCGAGCGCTTCGGCACGCTGGTCGGCATCGACCGCCCGGCCGCCGAGGGCGACTTCGTCGTCATCGACCTCACCGCCACCATCGGCGACGAGCAGGTCGACAACGTCTCCGGCGTCAGCTACCAGATCGGTTCGGGCAACATGCTCGAGGGTCTCGACGAGGCGCTCACGGGCCTGTCGGCCGGCGAGTCCACCACGTTCGAGACCGCCCTCGCGGGCGGCGACCACGCCGGTGAGACCGCGCTCGTCGCCGTCACCGCCACGACCGTCAAGGAGCGTCAGCTCCCCGACGCCGACGACGACTTCGCGCAGCTGGCCAGCGAGTTCGACACCCTGGAGGAGCTGACGGCGGACCTGCGCGAGCAGGCGTCGCGGATCAAGATCTCCAACCAGGCCGTGCAGGCCCGCGACCTCCTGCTCGAGCAGCTGCTCGCCGGCACCGAGATCCCGGTCCCGAACGGCGTCGTCGAGGCCGAGGTGCACCGTCACCTCGAGGGCGAGGGCCGGCTCGAGGACGACGAGCACCGCGCCGAGGTGGGCGAGCAGGCCACCACCGCGCTGCGCAACCAGATCCTCCTGGACACGCTCGCCGAGCAGCTCGAGATCAAGGTCAGCCAGAACGAGCTGCTCGACTACCTGGTGAACGCGTCGCGCCAGTACGGCATGGACCCGAACACCTTCATCCAGACCATCGACCAGCAGGGCCAGATCCCGACGATGGTCGCCGAGGTCGCCCGCTCGAAGGCGCTCGCCGTCGCGCTGCGCCGTGTCGCGGTGACCGACAACGCCGGGCAGGCCGTCGACCTGTCGGAGTTCATCGGCTCGGACGCTGAGGACGCAGCGGACGCCGAGGAGGCAGCCACGATCGCCGGTGGCGACGCCGCCGCGGACATCTCGGTGCTCGACGACGCCGAGACGGTCGAGGAAGCCAAGGCCTGACGCGTCACCTCGTCGGAAGGCCCCGCACCCGCTCGGGTGCGGGGCCTTCCGCGTTCTGGCGGGGTCCACGGGCCCGGCTCTGCCGTCAGCGAAAACGCACGGCGGCGGGACATGGGCGGGTGGGGCCGCGCGTTAGGGTCACTGCATCGCACGGGTCCCCGACAGGGGAGTGCCGCGCGGTGCAGGACAGACGTCACCGTCAGACGAGGGAGCCTTCGTGAACGAGCTAGTGCCGATGATGGCCAGGGCAGACGGCCCGGCCTTCGGCCTCAATGACTCCATCTACAACCGACTGCTCCGCGAGCGCATCATCTGGCTCGGCTCCGAGGTGCGCGACGAGAACGCCAACGCCATCTGCGCGCAGATGATGCTGCTGGCCGCGGAGGACCCGGACAAGGACATCTGGCTGTACATCAACTCGCCCGGTGGATCGATCACCGCGGGCATGGCGATCTACGACACCATGCAGTACATCCAGCCGGACGTCGCGACGATCGCGATGGGCATGGCCGCCTCGATGGGCCAGTTCCTGCTCTCGTCGGGCGCCCAGGGCAAGCGCTACGCCCTGCCGCACGCCCGCGTGATGATGCACCAGCCCTCGGGCGGCATCGGAGGCACCGCGACCGACGTGCGGATCAACGCCCAGCTGATCCTCCACATGAAGACCGTGCTGGCCGAGCTCACCGCGGCCCAGACCGGCAAGTCCGTGGACCAGATCAACGCCGACGCCGACCGCGACCGGTGGTTCACCGCCCCGGAGGCGTTGGAGTACGGGTTCGTGGACAAGGTCGTCACCAAGGCGGACTCGGTCGCCGGCGGCGGCGGCACGGCCTGACGGCAGCGCCGGTCGACCACCCTTCATCTTGAGGAGAAGCTCGTGAGCATGGAATCCCAGTTCATGGCCCGTGCCGGGATGCTGGCCGGCCCCGGCGGCCTTGCGCCGTCGTCGCCCGCCAGCCGGTACGTGCTGCCGCAGTTCGAGGAGCGCACGGCCTACGGCTTCAAGCGCCAGGACCCGTACACCAAGCTGTTCGAGGACCGCATCATCTTCCTCGGCGTGCAGGTGGACGACGCCTCGGCCGACGACGTCATGGCCCAGCTGCTGGTGCTGGAGAGCACCGACCCGGACCGCGACATCATCCTGTACATCAACTCGCCCGGCGGCTCGTTCACGGCGCTCACGGCGATCTACGACACGATGCAGTACATCAAGCCGCACATCCAGACGGTCTGCCTCGGGCAGGCCGCCTCGGCCGCGGCCGTGCTGCTGGCGGCGGGCTCGCCGGGCAAGCGCCTGGCCCTGCCCAACGCGAGGGTGCTCATCCACCAGCCGGCGATGGAGGGTGGCGGCTACGCGCAGGCGTCCGACATCGAGATCCACGCCAACGAGCTCATCCGGATGCGCGAGTGGCTCGAGCTCACCATCGCCCACCACACCGGGCGGGACATCGAGCTGGTCCGCAAGGACATCGAGCGCGACAAGATCCTCACGGCGCAGCAGGCGCTGGAGTACGGGATCGTCGACCAGGTGCTGGCCAGCCGCAAGGGCGTCGTCCCGACGACGGTCCAGCCCAAGCCGTAGCACCACCTCGGGCCGGGTCCGCGACCAGCGGGCCCGGCTCGGGTCGCCTCTGAACGGGTGGCGGTCGTGACACTACGTGCTGACTCTCGGCGTGTGTACGGCTGACATCCCGGCCGCGGTGGTGTGCAATGGGGGAGGACGCGCCACCCCGCGGGGCGGCGCCAGAACGACGCACCGCCCGACGGGCGGAGGGCGACACGAGGAAGGGGATCGACGTGGCTCGTATCGGGGACGGGGCCGATCTCCTCAAGTGTTCGTTCTGCGGCAAGTCGCAGAAGCAGGTCAAGAAGCTCATCGCCGGGCCTGGCGTCTACATCTGCGACGAGTGCATCGAGCTGTGCAACGAGATCATCGAGGAAGAGCTGGCGGAGGCCACCGAGGTCGGGCTGGTCGAGCTGCCCAAGCCGAAGGAGATCTTCGAGTTCCTCGAGCAGTACATCATCGGCCAGGAGTCCGCGAAGCGGGCCCTCGCGGTCGCGGTGTACAACCACTACAAGCGGGTCCAGGCCGGTGAGACGCGGACGTCCACCACGGACGACCACATCGAGATCGCGAAGTCGAACATCTTGCTGGTCGGCCCCACGGGCACCGGCAAGACGTACCTCGCGCAGACCCTGGCCCGCATGCTCAACGTCCCGTTCGCCATCGCGGACGCCACGGCCCTCACCGAGGCGGGCTATGTCGGCGAGGACGTCGAGAACATCCTCCTGAAGCTCATCCAGGCCGCCGACTACGACGTCAAGAAGGCCGAGTCGGGGATCATCTACATCGACGAGATCGACAAGATCGCCCGCAAGAGCGAGAACCCGTCGATCACGCGCGACGTCTCCGGCGAGGGCGTGCAGCAGGCGCTGCTGAAGATCATCGAGGGCACCACCGCCTCGGTCCCGCCGCAGGGCGGTCGCAAGCACCCGCACCAGGAGTTCATCCAGATCGACACGACGAACGTGCTGTTCATCGTGGCGGGTGCCTTCTCCGGCCTGGACGACATCATCGCGGCCCGCGCGCGCAAGCGCGTCGTCGGCTTCGGGGCCCCGCTGCTCGACACCGTCGACGAGGGCGACCTGTTCTCCGAGGTCCGGCCCGAGGACCTGCAGAAGTACGGACTCATCCCCGAGTTCATCGGCCGGCTCCCCGTCGTCGCCGCCGTCTCCCGGCTCGACCAGGACGCGCTCGTGCGGATCCTCACCGAGCCCAAGAACGCGCTGGTCAAGCAGTACCAGCGGATGTTCCAGATCGACGGCGTCGAGCTCGAGTTCGACGACGAGGCCGTGGCCTCGATCGCCGACCAGGCGCTGCTGCGCGGCACCGGTGCGCGTGGCCTGCGGGCCATCATGGAGGAGGTCCTCCAGCAGGTGATGTTCGAGGTGCCCAGCCGCGACGACGTGGCCCGGGTGGTCATCACGCGCGAGGTCGTGCTCGAGAACGTCAACCCGACGCTGATCCCGCGCGACACCGCGCAGGAGAAGCGCCCGCCCCGTGAGAAGAGCGCCTGACCGTCCAGCGTCCCGGCCTAGGATCGCGTCCGTGAGCGACCTGCCGACCCCGATCCCCGCCGAGCTGGCCCGCCTGCGCGGCAGCATCGACAACATCGACGCGGCCCTCGTGTACCTGCTGGCGGAGCGGTTCAAGGCCACGCAGCAGGTGGGCGTGCTCAAGGCGACCACGGGGCTGCCCCCCTCGGACCCGGCACGCGAGGAGCAGCAGGTCGCCCGCCTGCGGGAGCTCGCGCACACGGCCGACCTGGACCCGGTGTTCGCGGAGAAGTTCCTCGCGTTCATCGTCGAAGAGGTCATCCGCCACCACGAGGCCATCGCGCAGGGGCACGCACGCAGGGACTGACCGTCCGGGGTGGCGCACCGTCCCCGAGGGGCGGAAGGTAGGAGGGGTCAGCTCCGGCGGGCCGTGCGGGGCGGAGCACGCCTGCGGTCGCCGGGGATCGTCGATCCCGGAGGTGCTGCCCATGGACCTGCACTGGCTCAAGCCGCTGCTCGGCCGCCCGTCGCCATTCACGACCGTCTACCTCGACGCCACGCGCGCCGGGGCGACCGGTGATGCGGAGGCTCTCGAGCGGTGGAAGGCCGTCCGCCGCGCCCTCGAGCGCGACGGTGCGCCCGCGGGCGTGCTCGACGACATCGCGGACGTCGTGTCCGTGCCGACCGGCGTGCGTGGTCCGCACGGTCGGGTCGTCGTTGCGGACGCCCAGGGGGTGGTCGTGGACCGCGTGCTCTCCGAGCCGCCGGCGCAGTCGCACGCGGTGTTCGGGCCGGCGCCTGCGCTCCTGCCCGCGGTGCGGGCGGCTGACCAGACCGTGACCTATCTGCTCGTGGAGGTGGACCGCAACGGCGCGGACCTCACGTGGGCGGCGGGGGGAACCGTACGGACCGAGGGGGGTCCGGAGACCGAGACCGTCGAGGGCGGGCACGACGACGTGCACAAGACGCGCGAGGGAGGGCTGGACCGGCGCAGCCAGACCCGCGCGGAGGACTCCTGGGAGCGCAACGCGGAGGCCGTCGCCGCGGTGCTGGACAAGCGGGTCACCGAGCGCAGTCCGGACCTGGTGCTGGTGACCGGCGACGTGCGCGCCGTCTCGCTCGTCTGCGAGGAGCTCGGGCAGCACGCGCGGGAGCTGGTGGTCGAGGTGCCCGGCGGCGGGCGCGGGGACGGTGTCCGTCGCGACGCGTTCGAGACCAAGGTGACCGAGACGCTGGCGGCGTTCCGCGAGCGGCGCCGTCAGGCCGTGGTGGACCGGTTCCGGGAGGCTCAGGGGCGCGGTGGCGGTGCGGTGACGGCGCTCGACGACGTCATCGAGGTGCTGCGGCGCGGCCAGGTGGCCGAGCTGGTGATGCACATCGACGCGCTGTCCTCGGGCCTCGGTGAGCGGACGCTCTGGGTGGGACCCGAGCCGCTGCAGCTGGCCACGAGCGCGGCCGACCTCTCGTCGATCGGCGTGACCGGTGAGGCGCGGGAGATGGACGCGGGCGTCGCGCTCGTCCGGGCGGCGCTCGGGCAGGACGCCGGGCTGACGTTCGCCGAGGACGGCACGGTCGACCTGGTGGACGGCATCGGCGCCGTCCTGCGCTGGTCCGACGACTCGACCCCGAGCGAGGCGGTCCCGACCCAGTCCGCCGACCAGGCCCGCCTGCGCACGGTGGTGTGACAGCACGCAACGTCCGAGCAGAGGAAGCCCAGGGCCCCCATCTGCTCGGACGTTGCGCTGCTGCCGAGGCTTGCGTCCGAGCAGATGGGGGTCAGGACCTGCATCTGCTCGGACGTTGTGGTCAGTCGGTGGGGCGGGTGTCCACGTAGAGCGCGTCGATGTCTGCCGCGAAGTCCTTGAGGACCAGGGCGCGCTTCACCTTCTGGGACGGCGTGAGGTAGCCGTTGGCCTCGGTGAAGTCGGTGGTGAGCACGCGCAGCTTGCGGATGGACTCGGCGCGCGAGACGGCCTCGTTGGCGCGGTCGGCGGCGCGGTCGAGCGCCTCGACGACGCCAGGGTCGGCGGCGGCCTCGTCGACGGACATCGCCGGCATGCCGTGGTTCGAGAGCCAGCCGGGCAGCATCTCGGCGTCGAGCGTGACCAGGGCGCCGATAAACGGGCGCTGGTCGCCGACGACGACGACCTGGCTGACCAGGGGGTGCCCGCGCAGCCGGTCCTCGAGCACCGCCGGGGCGACGTTCTTGCCGCCCGCGGTGACGATGATCTCCTTGGTGCGGCCGGTGATCCGCAGGTTGCCCAGATCGTCGAAGGAGCCCAGGTCGCCGGTGCGGAACCAGCCGTCGACGAGCACCTCCGCGGTCGCCTCGGCGTCGTGCCGGTAGCCGCGGAACACGTGCGGGCCGGAGACGAAGATGTGTCCCTCGTCGTCGACCCGCAGCGCCGTGCCGGGGTACGGCGGACCCACGGTGCCGATGGTCGTCGCGCGGGGGTGCGTCACGGCCGTCGCGGCGGTGGTCTCGGTCAGGCCGTAGCCCTCGAGGACCTCGACGCCGATGCCACGGTAGAAGTGCCCGAGCCGCTCGCCCAGCGGCGCACCGCCGGAGATCGCGAACTCCGCGTGGCCGCCCAGCGCCGCGCGCAGCTTCGCGTGCACCAGCCTGCCAGCCAGCGCGTGGCGGGCACGCAGGGCGGCGCTCGGGCCGCCGGTCTCCAGCGAGCGGGAGTAGTCCTCGGCAGCTTTGGCGGCCCAGCGGAAGAGCTTGAGCTTCGTCCCGGAGCCGGCCTTCTGCTCGGCCGAGTTGTAGACCTTCTCGAAGACGCGGGGCACCGCGAGGATGAACGTCGGCTGGAACGTCCCGAGGTCCGCGACCAGGGACTTGGTGTCCGGGGTGTGGCCCAGCACCGCTCCCGAGGGCACGCAGAGCACCTGGATGAACCGCGCGAACACGTGCGCGAGCGGCATGAAGAGCAACGTGCGCGAGTGGGGCATCGCGACGACCTCGCCCAGGCCGGCCACCCCGTTGCGGGTGATCGCGACGAAGTTGCCGTGCGTGAGCTCGACGCCCTTGGGCCGGCCGGTGGTGCCGGACGTGTAGATGACGGTCGCCAGGTCGTCGGCGCGGGCGATCGCGCTGCGACGGCGGATCTCGGCGTCCGAAACCGCGGCGCCCGACTCGACGACGGCCGCGACGGCGCCGTCGTCGATGACGAGAACCTCGGTGAGGCCGGGCAGGTCGTCGCGGACCTGCGCGACGACCGCCGCGTGCTTCGCGGTCTCGACGAGGGCGAGCCGGACCCCGGCGTCGGCCATGATCCAGCGGACCTGCTCGGCCGACGAGGTCTCGTAGACGGGCACGCCGAGCGCTCCGGCCGCCCAGCAGGCGAAGTCGAGCAGGGTCCACTCGTAGCGCGTGCGGGACATGATCGCGACGCGTTCGCCCGGCTCGATGCCGTGCGCGACGAGGCCCTTGGCCACGGCCGTCACCTCGGCGACGAACTCCGCGACGGTGATCGCGGTCCACGCGCCGTCGACCTGCCGCTCGGCGAACGTCCCCGTCGGGTCACGCAGCAGCCGCTCCGCGAGCATCCCGGGGATGCTGTCCGCGGGGTCGACCTCGACGAGGGGCTCGGACCGGATCTCGCGCACGTCAGGCCTTCGGCTCGGGGGGCACCAGCTCGGCGTCGCGGGCGACGCAGGTCTCGCCGTTGCCGTCCGCCAGCGTGAGGGTGCCGGTGACCCGGCCCGCGGCGCGGATATCGTCGAGCGCGACCTCGACGCCCCGTCGCAGGGCGGCCGGGACGGCGAGCTCGACGGCGGTGATCTCTGTGCGCATCGACAGCTTGGCCTCGGACTTCACCTTGCGCAGCGCCGCGAGCGCCGAGCCCGCCGCGGCGACGACGCCGGGGTCGGCGGCGGTGCGCAGCGGCTYGGCGGACGGCCACGGCGCGCGGTGCACCGAACCGTCGCGCCACCACGACCAGACCTCCTCGGTGGCGAACGGCAGGACCGGAGCGAACAGGCGCAGCAGCACGTCGAGGGCGATCGCCAGGGCGGTGCGGGCGGAGACCGTCTCGGGGGAGGGGTCGCCGTACGCGCGGTCCTTGACCAGCTCGAGGTAGTCGTCGCAGAACGTCCAGAAGAACGTCTCCGACAGCTCGAGCGCGCGGGTGTGGTCGTACGCGGCGAGGGCGGCGGTGGCCTTGTCGACGACGTCGGCCAGGCCCGCCAGCATCGCGCGGTCGATCTCGACGGTGACCAGCGCCGGGTCCAGCGCGAGGGGCTCGTCGGCCGCGCCGAACGAGAGCGCGAACTTGGAGGCGTTGAGCACCTTGATGGCCAGGCGGCGGCCGATCTTCATCTGGCCGATCTCGAACGCGGCGTCGGTGCCCAGGCGCGCCGAGGCGGCCCAGTAGCGGACGGCGTCGGAGCCGTGCTCCTCGAGCAGGCCCATGGGGGTGACCACGTTGCCCTTGGACTTCGACATCTTCTTGCGGTCCGGGTCGAGGATCCAGCCGCTGATGGCCGCGGCCGACCACGGGAGCGAGCCGTGCTCGAGGTGCGAGCGGACCACCGTGGAGAACAGCCAGGTGCGGATGATGTCCTGCCCCTGGGGGCGCAGGTCCATGGGGAACACGCGGCTGAACAGGTCGGGGTCGGTGCGCCAGCCGCCGACGATCTGCGGGGTCAGCGAGCTGGTGGCCCACGTGTCCATGATGTCGGGGTCGGCGGCGAACCCGCCGGGCACGCCGCGCTGGTCGGCCGTGTAGCCGGCGGGCACGTCGGAGGACGGGTCGATCGGCAGCTCGTCCTCGGTGGCCAGCAGCGGCGCGTCGTGCCGCGGCTCGCCCTGCTCGTCGAGCGGGTACCAGACCGGGAACGGGACGCCGAAGAACCGCTGCCGCGAGACCAGCCAGTCGCCGTTCAGGCCGCTGACCCAGTTCTCGTACCGGACCTTCATGAAGTCGGGGTTGAACCCCAGCTCCGTGCCGCGGGCCAGCAGGGCCGCGCGCAGCGTCTCGTCGCGACCGCCGTTGCGGATGTACCACTGGCGGCTGGTGACGATCTCGAGCGGCTTGTCGCCCTTCTCGTAGAAGTTCGCCTTGCGCTGGGTGGTGACGGGCTCGCCGTCGAGGTCGCCCGTCTCGCGCAGGCCGGCGACGACCGCCTCGCGCGCGGAGAAGGTGGTCTTGCCGGCGAGCTCCTCGTAGCGGGCGCGCGCCTCGTCGGTGCTCAGCCACTCGGGGGTGTCGCGCAGGATGCGGCCGTCACGGCCCACGACGGAACGCGTCGGCAGCTGGAGCTCGCGCCACCACTGCACGTCGGTGAGGTCGCCGAACGTGCAGCACATCGCGATGCCGGCGCCCTTGTCGGGCTCGGCCAGGGTGTGGGCCAGGACGGGGATCTCGACGTCGAACAGCGGCGAGCGGACCGTGGTGCCGAACAGGTGCTGGTAGCGCTCGTCGTCGGGGTGCGCGATGAGCGCGACGCAGGCGGGGAGCAGCTCGGGCCGGGTGGTCTCGATGTAGACCGGTCCGTCGGCGCCGTGGAACGCGACGCGGTGGAACGCGCCCGGGTAGTCGCGCGCCTCGAGCTCGGCCTGCGCGACGGCCGTCTGGAACGTCACGTCCCAGAGGCCCGGCGCCTCGGCCTGGTACGCCTCGCCGCGCGCGAGGTTGCGCAGGAACGCCTGCTGGGCCACGGCCCGGGACTCCGCCGAGACCGTCTGGTAGGTCCGCGACCAGTCGACGGACAGGCCGAGCCGGCGCCAGACCGCCTCGAACAGCTGCTCGTCCTCGACGGTCAGGCGCTCGCACAGCTCGACGAAGTTCTTGCGGCTCACCGGCACCTGCGGCCCGGACTTGCCCTCGCCGCCCTCGAAGGGCGGGGTGAACTCGGCCTCGTAGGGCAGCGACGGGTCGCAGCGGACGCCGTAGTAGTTCTGCACGCGGCGCTCCGTGGGCAGGCCGTTGTCGTCCCAGCCCATCGGGTAGAACACCTCGCGGCCACGCATCCGCTGGAAGCGCGCGACGACGTCGGTGTGCGTGTAGGAGAACACGTGGCCGATGTGCAGCGAGCCGGACACGGTGGGCGGCGGCGTGTCGATCGAGTAGACCTGCTCGCGGGTCGCGGTGCGGTCGAACCCGTACAAGTTCTGCGCGGTCCACGCCTCGTCCCAGCGGGTCTCGACGCCGTCGAGCGAGACCCGGTCCGGTACCTGCCGCGTGCCGGTCGTGACGACGGGTGCGGTGGGCATGTTGGGGTGCGCGGAGCTCATGGGCAGACATCTTCCCAGATCGGTGGGGCCGGGGTGGCCGGGCGACCATCCGACGAACAGTCGGTGAACACGGCTGGACGCGTGCGCGACCGGAGCGCGCGTGATGCAAGGATCGCCACTCGCCGGTCGGGAGCGGATGATCGGGTGGACTCATGCAGACGGAGCGACGGGGAGGCTGGGCGATGGCCTCCGAGGGCTTCCTCCGGTCGCACCTCGCTGCACCCGCGCGCACCCTCCTGGACGTGCTCGACGCCACGGTGGCCGCGCACCCGGACGCCCCCGCGATCGACGACGGCAGCGCGGTCCTGACCTACCGGGAGCTGGCCGAGGCGGTCGGCGCCGGGGCCGCGGGACTCGCCGCGGTCGGCATCGGGCCGGGCGACCGGGTCGGGGTGCGCATCCCGTCGGGCACGGCCGAGCTCTACACGGCGATCCTGGCCGTGCTGGCGGCCGGCGCCGCGTACGTGCCGGTGGACGTGGACGATCCCGACGAGCGCGCGCGGACCGTGTTCGGCGAGGCGGACGTGGCGCGGGTGCTCACCGAGGGCGACCTGGAGACCAGGAAAGCGGCGCCCCCGTCGCGGCCGGGACTCGATGACGACGCGTGGATCATCTTCACGAGCGGCTCGACCGGGGCCCCCAAGGGCGTGGCCGTGACGCACCGGTCCGCCGCGGCCTTCGTGGACGCGGAGGCCCGGCTGTTCCTGCAGGACGCGCCGCTCGGCCCGGGCGACCGCGTGCTCGCCGGCCTGTCGGTCGCGTTCGACGCCAGCTGCGAGGAGATGTGGCTCGCCTGGGCGCACGGTGCGTGCCTGGTGCCCGCACCGCGCGCGCTGGTGCGCACGGGCATGGACCTCGGGCCGTGGCTCGTGGCGCAGGGCATCACCGTGATCTCGACGGTCCCGACGCTGGCGGGGCTGTGGCGCGGCGAGGAGCTGGCCGGCGTGCGGCTGCTCATCTTCGGCGGCGAGGCGTGCCCGCCCGAGCTGGCGGCACGGCTGGTCGGGGACGGGCGCGAGGTGTGGAACACCTACGGCCCGACCGAGGCGACCGTCGTCGCGTGCGCGGCGCTGCTCACCGGCGAGGGACCCGTGCGCATCGGCCATGCGCTCGACGGCTGGGACCTCGCGGTCGTCGCTCCCGACGGGACCCAGGTCGAGGAGGGCGGCGTCGGCGAGCTCATCATCGGCGGCGTCGGCCTCGCGCGGTACCTCGACCCGGTGAAGGACGCCGAGAAGTACGCGGCCGTCGACGGGCTCGGCTGGGAGCGGGCGTACCGCAGCGGTGACCTGGTCCGGTACGAGGCCGACGGGCTGCTGTTCCAGGGTCGGGCCGACGACCAGGTCAAGGTCGGTGGCCGGCGGATCGAGCTGGGCGAGGTCGACTCCGCGCTGCTGGGCCTGGCGGGCGTGGCCGGCGCCGCGGCGGCGGTCCGGCGGACGCCCGCGGGGACGGCCGTGCTCGTCGGGTACGTGGTGCCCGAGCCGGGCGTCGAGCTGGACCTGGCCGAGTCGCGCCGGCGTCTCAGCGCCAGCCTGCCCGCGGCCCTGGTCCCGCTGCTCGCGCGGGTCGACGCGATCCCGACGCGCGGCTCCGGCAAGGTCGACCGGGACGCCCTGCCCTGGCCGCTCGAGCGGCCCGACGAGGAGTCCGCGCCCGCCGTCGGGCTCACGCCCACCGGTGAGTGGGTGGCCGAGCGCTGGACCGCCGCGCTCGGCGTCGCGGTGGCCGGCCCCGGCGAGGATTTCTTCGCGTCCGGCGGCGGCAGCCTGGTCGCCGCGCAGCTGGTCAGCGCGCTGCGCGCCCGGTTCCCCACGGTGACGGTCGCCGACGTCTACGACTACCCGCGCCTCGGGGACCTGGCCGCGCGGCTCGACGAGTTCGACGCGCCGGTCGCGGCCGACGAGCGCGTCGTCGTCCCGACGCCGCGGCGGGCCCAGCTGCTGCAGACGGTGCTCGGGATCCCGCTCGCCACGTTGGTGGGCCTGCGCTGGCTCACCTGGCTGCTGGCCGCCGACGCCGTGCTCGTCGCGACGACGTCCGCTCCGTGGGTGCCCGTCGTGCCGGGCGTGTGGTGGTGGGTCGCGCTCGGCTGGGTGGTGCTCATCAGCCCGCTGGGCCGGATGGGGACCACCGTGCTCGTCGCGAGAGCCCTGCTCAGCGACATCGAGCCGGGCCGCTACCCCCGCGGCGGGTCGATGCACCTGCGGCTCTGGTTCACCGAGTCCTGGGCCTCGGCCGCGGGGGCCGAGAACCTGTCGTGCGCGCCGTGGGTCTCCGAGTACGCACGCGCGCTCGGCGCGACCGTCGGCAAGAACGTCGACCTGCACGCGCTCCCGCCGGTCACCGGCCTGCTCACGCTCGGCAACGGCTGCGCGGTCGAGCCGGAGGTGGACCTGCGCGGGCACTGGCTCGACGGCGACGTGCTGCGCGTGGGGCGCGTGCGGATCGACAAGCGCGCGACCGTCGGGACCCGCAGCACGCTCGCGCCGGGCACGCGTGTCGGTGCCTGGTCCGAGGTCGCGCCCGGGTCCGCGGTGCTCACGTCGGTGCCGCCCGGCGAGCTGTGGGTCGGCTCTCCGGCCACCTTCGACGGGCCGTCGCGCCGGCGCTGGCCGCGCGACCGCGCCCCGCGAAGCCGCCGCTGGGTCGCGGCCTACGGGGCGACCGCCGCCCTGCTCGCGGCTCTGCCCGTGGTCGCCGCGGTGTGCGGGCTGCTCGTCGTGGGTCTCGGGCTGCGTGGCTCGGTGACGTTGGGGGACGCGGCGGTCGACGCCCTCATTGCCGTGCCGCTCGGTGCCGTCACCATGGTGCTCGTGCTCGCGGTCGTGACGCTCGTGGCGGTGCGCCTGCTCGCGGTCGGGATGCGCGAGGGCTACCACGCGGTGCGCAGCCGGACGGGCTGGCAGATCTGGGCGACGCTGCGGCTCATGGACGACGCCCGCACCACGCTCTTCCCGCTCTACTCGAGCATGGCGACCTCGGTCTGGCTGCGGGCGCTCGGCGCTGACATCGGCCGCGACGTCGAGGCGTCGACCGCGCTGATGATCCCGTCGATGACCTCGGTCGGGGACGGCGCGTTCCTGGCCGACGACACCCTGATCGGCTCGTACGAGCTCGGGCACGGGTGGCTGCGGGTCGAGCGCAGCAAGGTGGGCAAGCGCGCCTTCCTCGGCAACTCGGGGATGATCGCGCCCGGCCGCACGGTGCCCAAGCGCGGGCTCGTCGCGGTCCTGTCCGCCACGCCCGAGGACGCGCGCGCCGGGACCAGCTGGCTGGGTTCCCCGCCCGTGAAGCTGCGACGGGTGGCGGGGGAGTCCGACGACGCGCGCACGTTCGAGCCGCGGACGCGCCTGCGGGTGGCCCGCGCGCTGGTCGAGCTGTGCCGAATCGTGCCCGTGATCTGCACGTTCGGGCTCGGCGTGCTCGTGCTGCTCGCGCTCCAGGCGGTGCTCGACACGTGGGGCCTGGGAGCCGCCGCGGTGCTCTCCCCGGTGGTCGTGCTGGCCGCCGCCGGCGTGGCCTGCGCGCTCGCGACGGCCGCGAAGTGGATCCTCGTCGGCCGCCTCCGGGCGGGCGACCACCCGTTGTGGAGCTCGTTCATCTGGCGCAACGAGCTCGCGGACACGTTCCTCGAGTCGGTCGCCGTCCCCTGGATGGGGCCGGCCACCATCGGCTCGCCCGCGCTCACGGTGTGGCTGCGCACCCTCGGCGCGCACATCGGCCGCGGCGTCTGGTGCGAGACGTACTGGCTGCCCGAGGCCGACCTGGTGACGCTCGGCGACTCCTCGACGGTGAACCGCGGCTGCGTCCTGCAGACCCACCTGTTCCATGATCGGGTGATGAGCATGGACACCGTGGTGCTCGGACGCGGGGCGAGCCTCGGTCCGCACGGGGTGGTGCTGCCCGCGGCCAGCCTCGACGACGGGTCTCGCGTGGGTCCGGCGTCCCTCGTGCTGCGCGGCGACGCGATCCCCGCGGGCTCCCGGTGGACCGGCAACCCGGTGGCCCCCGCGTGACCAGCCCGGCGGAGGACCCCTACCTGCCTGGGCGGCCCGAGGGGGGCATCGACGTCGCCCGGTACGAGCTCGAGCTCGAGTACCGCGTCGCCACCAACCGGCTCGCGGGCCGAGCGGTCGTGCACGCGCGCGCGACCCGGCCGATCGACAAGGTGTCTTTGGAGCTGCACGGGCTGCGGGTGTCGCACGTGCTCGTCGGCGGCCGGCGCCCCGACCGGTGGACGCACCGGGGGGACCGGATCTCCATCCGGCTGGGCCGCGAGGTACCCGCCGGGACCGTGCTCGCCATCGAGGTCGTGTACGGCGGGCAGCCCGGGCCGGTCAAGGGCCCGTGGGGTGAGGTCGGCTGGGAGGAGCTCGAGGACGGCGTCATCGTCGCCGGGCAGCCCGACGGCGCGCCCAGCTGGTTCCCGTGCCACGACAGCCCCGCGGACAAGGCGACGTTCGGCATCGCCATCTCGGCCGAGGCCGGCTACGAGGTGGTCGCCAACGGGCGCCTGCTGTCGCGCACCCCGCGCGCGGGCCGGGTCCGGTGGGTGTACGAGCAGAGCGAGCCGATGGCGCCCTACCTCGCCACCGTGCAGATCGGCCGGTACGCGCGGGCCTTCTCCGGCGGCGAGGTGCTCGTCCCGGCACGCCTGCGCGCCGCGGCCATGCACGACCTCGGGCGCCAGCCGCAGATGCTCGCGCTCTTCGAGGACCGCTTCGGGCCCTACCCGTTCGGCTCGTACACCGTGGTGGTGACCGACGACGACCTCGAGATCCCGCTCGAGGCGCAGGGGCTGTCCGTGTTCGGCGCCAACCACATGGACGGGCGGCGCGGGTCGGAGCGCCTGGTGGCGCACGAGCTCGCGCACCAGTGGTTCGGCAACAGCCTCACGGTCGCGCGCTGGAAGGACATCTGGCTGCACGAGGGGTTCGCCTGCTACGCCGAGTGGCTGTGGTCGCAGGAGGCCGGCGGCTGGGCCGCCGACCGGCACGCGCGGGCGGCCTGGGGGCGACTCGCCGGCCTGCCGCAGGACCTCGTGATCGGGGACCCTGGGCCTCACGCCATGTTCGACGACCGGTTGTACAAGCGCGGTGCGCTGGCCCTGCACGCCGTGCGGGTCACGGTCGGGGACACGACCTTCTTCGACATCCTGCGCGCGTGGACCGCCCGGTTCCGGCACGGGTCCGTGAGCACCGAGCTGTTCGTCGCGACCGCGAGCCACGTCTCCGGGATCTTCCTCGGGCCGCTGCTCGACGAGTGGCTCTACGCCGCGGCGCTGCCCGCGCTGCCGGTGCCCGCGCGCGGTTAGGGTGAATGCGGGGATGACCTCGCGGACCACCGCGAATCCCTCGTTCACCAGGAGTGTTGATGGCACAGGTCACGGCGGACGGCCTCACGGTCGGGTACGCGGCGATGCTCGAGCAGTTCCACCCCACCGAGGCGGTCGACCTGTCCGCCCACGCGGAGGCCCACGGGTTCTCCGGCGTCATGGCGGCCGACCACTACCAGCCCTGGGTGCCGGCGCAGGGGCAGGCGGCGTTCGTCTGGAACGTGCTGACCGCGCTGGGCGAGCGCACGACCGGTGACATCGGCCCCGGCGTGACGGCGCCGACGTTCCGCTGGCACCCGGCGATGGTCGCGCAGGCCTCGGCGACGCTCGCCGCGATGTACCCGGGCCGGCACTGGCTCGGGCTGGGCTCGGGCGAGGCGCTCAACGAGCACATCGTGGCCAACTACTGGCCCGAGGCCCCCGAGCGGATCAACCGCATGTTCGAGGCCATCGAGATCATCAAGAAGCTGTTCTCGTCGTCGATCGCGGGCAAGGACGTCAAGCACGCCGGGCAGTTCTACAAGCTCGAGTCGACGCGGCTGTGGACCATGCCGGAGGTCGCGCCCGAGATCCTCGTGGCCACAGCCGGGCCCGTGACCGCCAAGCGCGCGGGCCGGCTCGCGGACGGGCTCATCACCGTCGGGGCGCCGCTGGAGAAGATCTCCGGTCTGTTCGGCAAGTTCGACGAGGGCGCGCGCGAGGCCGGCAAAGACCCCGCGTCGATGCCGAAGGTGCTGCAGCTGCATCTCTCGTGGGCCGAGACCGACGAGCTGGCGCTGGCGCACGCGATGCACGAGTGGCCGAACGGCGGCATGAAGTTCCCCAAGGCCGACATCCGCTCGCCGTTCGACTTCGAGCAGATGGCCAAGCTGGTCCGGCCCGAGGACTTCGAGGGCCGCATGGTCATCTCCGCGGACCCCGACAAGCACCGCGCCGAGATCCAGAAATACGTCGACCTCGGCTTCGACCGCATCTACCTGCACAACGTCGGGCGCAATCAGCGCGAGTGGATCGAGACCTTCGGGGCGGACGTGCTGCCCAAGCTGGTGCGATGACCGCGCGCCTCGAGGTCTGGGCGCCGGCCGGGCTGCCGGAGATCGCACCCGGCGACGACCTGGTCGCGCTGCTCGCCGACCTGCTCCGAGATGACCCGCCGGTCGACGGCGACGTGCTCGTGCTCACGTCGAAGGTGGTCTCCAAGGCCGAGGGCCGCGTGGTGTCCGCCGACGACCGCGAGCAGGCGATCACCGACGAGACCGTGCGCGTCGTCGCCACCCGCGAGCACTCGACCGGGGTCACGCGGATCGTCGAGAACCGGCTCGGCCTCGTCATGGCCGCGGCCGGGGTCGACGCCTCGAACACGCCCGAGGGGACCGTGCTGCTGCTGCCGGTCGACCCGGACTCGTCGGCGCGTCGCCTGCGGGCCGGGCTGTCGGACGTGTTCGGCGCGCGGATCGGCGTCGTCATCACCGACACCGCCGGGCGGCCGTGGCGGCAGGGCGTCACCGACATCGCGATCGGCGCCGCCGGGCTCGTGGTGCTGGACGACCTGCGCGGACAGGTCGACACGTTCGGCCGCCCGCTGGTCATGACGCAGGCGGCCGTGGCCGACGAGATCGCGTCGGCCGGCGAGCTGGTCAAGGGCAAGGCGGAGGGGCGGCCGCTGGCCGTCGTCCGCGGGCTCGGGCACCTGGTGACCGACGACGACGGGCCCGGTGCGCGGGCGCTGGTGCGGCTCGGGGCCGAGGACATGTTCGCCCAGGGCAGCGCCGAGGCGTACTCGCAGGGCTGGAAGGACGCGCTGCGCGATCAGTGAGCGGTCGAGGCGTTCTGCGCCTTCGCCGCCGCCTTGGCCGCCTGCTTCGTCGCGCGGACCTCGCTCAGCGAGACCGGATCGGTGACGTCCGCGATGGACCGACGAGCGCCCGGCTCCCCGTAGGCGCCGGCCGCCTCGGCCCAGCCGGCGGGCTGCACACCGCGCTGCTTGCCCAGGAGCGCGAGGAAGATGCGGGCCTTCTGGTCGCCGAAGCCGGGCAGCGCCTTGAGCCGCCTGAGCACCGTGGGCCCGTCGGGGTCGCCGTCGGTCCACAGCCGGGTCACGTCGCCGTCGTACTCGTGCACGATCGCCGCGGCGACGGCCTGGATGCGGCCGGCCATCGAGCCGGGGTAGCGGTGCACCGAGGGCGGGGTCGCGCACAGGGCGGCGAACGCCTCGGGATCCGCCTCCGCGACGCGGTGCACGTCGAGACCGTCCATGCGGGCGGCGATCTTGGCGGGACCCGCGAAGGCCGACTCCATGGTGACCTGCTGGTCGAGGAGCATGCCGACGAGCAGCGCGAACGGGTCGTCGGTCAGGAGCTGGTCGGCGGTCGGGTCGCCGGTGAGCCAGAGCGTCATGAGGGCATCCTCTCGCGAGTGGGGGAGGATGCGCCCGTGCGATGGGTCGTGGTGGTACCCGTGAAGCCGGCCGCCGACGGGAAGACGCGGCTGGCCGGGGCGTTGTCCCCGTCGTCGCGGGAGCGGCTGGTGCGGGCGATGGCGATCGACACGATCGTCGCGGCGGCGGCCGCCGAGGGCGTCGACCGGGTGGTGGTCGTGACCGCCGACGGGCCGTTGCGGGAGCTGCTCGCGGCGACCGTGGAGCTGGTGGACGAGCCCGGCGGCGGCCTGAACGCGGCCGTGCGCGCGGGGATCGACCGCGCCCGCGTGGGGGACGTCGGGGTCGCCGCCCTGCTGGGCGACCTGCCCGCGCTGCGACCGGCCGACCTCGCGGACGCCCTGAGCATGGCCGCGGCGCACGACCGTGCCGTCGTCGCCGACGCCGATGGGACCGGCACGACCCTGCTCACGGCGCTGCCCGGGCTCGCGCTCGATCCGCGGTTCGGCGCGGGCTCCGCGGCGGCGCACGAGCGGGCCGGGCACGTCCGGCTGGCGGTGCCCGCCACGTCGACCCTGCGGCGGGACGTCGACGTGGCCGACGACCTGGCCGAGGTCCAACGGCTCGGGGTCGGCGCCGCGACACGCGCGGTGCTCGGCGTGGACTGAGGGTCCGGTCCGAGTCGGGTCGCGCGTGGGCTAGCGTCGGCCGCGTGCTCCTCTACCGTTGCCCCCGCTGCGAGAGCGTCGCCTTCATCGAGACCACCGCGTGCGACGCCTGCGGCCTGCAGATGGGGCTGCACCCACCCACGCTGACGATGCGCCCGGCGCCCGAGCAGGGCACCGACATCGACGGCACGTGGTGGTTCCCGTGCACCAACCGCAGCTGGGGCTGCAACTGGCTCGCCGCGTCGGACTCGGGTGCCGGTCGATGCGTCGCGTGCCGCCTGATCCGCACGCGCCCGAGCAACGACGACACCCTCGCGCTGGAGAAGCTGGCGAAGGCCTCGACCGACGAACGGCGGCTGCTCGTGCAGCTCGCCGATCTCGGGCTCCCCGTCGTGCCCTGGCACGAGAAGCCGGGCGGCCTCGGGTTCGACCTGCTCTCGTCGCGTTCCGACGGTGCGCGCGTGCCGATCGGGCACGCGAACGGGATCATCTCGATCGACCTCGCGGAGTCCCTCGACGCGCACCGCGAGGCGCTGCGGATCAGCCTCGGGGAGCCGTACCGCACGATGCTCGGGCACTTCCGGCACGAGGTGGGGCACTACTACGAGTGGATCCTGGTCGAGCAGACGGGCTGGATCGACGAGTGCCGCACGATCTTCGGCGACGAGCGCGCCTCGTACCGGGACGCGATCGCCCGCCACTACCGCACGGGGGCACCGCGGGACTGGGCGGACAGCTTCATCTCGGAGTACGCGACGATGCACCCGTGGGAGGACTTCGCGGAGTCGTTCGCCCACTACCTGCACCTCACGGGCACCCTGCAGACGGCGGCCGCCGGGCGGCTGACCGTGCAGGTCGAGGGCGTCCGGCAGTTCCCGGACGGTGAGGTGCGTCCGCGCACCAGCTACGCCGACGCGACGATGGACGAGGTCCTGGCCGACTGGCTCCCGCTGGCCACGTTCCTCAACCGCGTCAACCGCGCGATGGGCAAGCACGACCTGTACCCGTTCACCATCTCCACGCCCGTCGCCCGCAAGCTCGACTTCGTGCACCGCGTCGTGACGGCCTCCCGGGTCGAGCACCCGTTCGGGGCCTAGCGGCCCACCAGCGCGAGGGCGTCCGCCGCGATGCGGGCGGTCGTCGGCACGTCCGTCATGAGCGTGTCGACGGCGCGCGTGGTCAGTCCCGCGGCCCGCAGCGCGACGACCGCGTCGGCGTCGCGCGCGTCGACCAGCCACGCGTCGAGGATCCCGTCCGGCCGTCGGCCGTAGTGCTCCGCCACCGCGAGCGCCGTCGTCTCGACGCCGATGGCCGCCAGGCAGGCGTCGGCCATGCCCCGCACGGGGGCGCCACCGATCACCGGGCTGACCCCGACCACCGGCGCGGCCGTGGTGCGCAGCGCGTCGCGGATGCCGGGGATCGCGAGGATCGTGCCGACGGAGACCACCGGGTTCGACGGCGGGATCACGACGACGTCGGCGTCGGCGATCGCCTCCAGCACGCCGGGCGCCGGTCGGGCCGTCGCCAGGTTCGTCTGGACGAACTGCGTCGCGGGCAGCGCGGCGCGGTGCCGGACCCACCACTCCTCGAAGTGGATCGTCCGGCCGTCCTCGACGACGACGTGCGTCTCCACCTCGTCGTCGGTCATCGGCAGCAGAGTCACGCCCGGCTGCCAGCGGTCGGCCAGCCGCGTGGTGACGCCCGAGAGCGGCAGCCCGCCGCGGAGCAGCTCGGTCCGGGCCAGGTGCGTCGCCAGGTCGAGGTCGCCGAGCGTGAACCACTCCCAGCCCAGGCCGTACGCCTGGAGGTCGTCGCTCACGCGCCGGGACTCGTCGCGCCGGCCCCAGCCCTGGTCCTCGTGCACGGCGCCGCCCAGCGTGTACATCAGGGTGTCGAGGTCGGGGCACACCCGCACGCCGTGCAGCCACATGTCGTCGCCGGTGTTGGCGATCACCGTGATCTCGGTGTCGGCCAGCTCCCGCAGCCCGCGCGTGAAGCGCGCGCCGCCGACGCCGCCGGACAGGACGGTGACCTTCATCGGGACTCCTTGGACGGTTCGTGGAAGGCGATCACCGGACGACCCGTCCGGGGGTGCTCGAGGACGTCGGCCTCGACGCCGTAGACCTGGCGCAGGAGGTCCGGTCGCAGGACGTCGCGTGGGTGGCCGGCGGCCGCGAGGTGCCCGTCGGCGAGGACGAGCACGTGCTCGCAGAACGCCGCGGCGAGGTTGAGGTCGTGCAGGGCGGCGACCGTCGTCGTGCCCAGGTCCCGGACGAACGCGAGCAGGCTGAGCTGCGCGCTGACGTCGAGGTGGTTGGTGGGCTCGTCGAGGAGCAGCAGGTCGGGCTCCTGCGCGAGCGCGCGGGCGATCTGGACGCGCTGCCGCTCGCCACCGGACAGCGAGGACCAGGGGCGGTCGGCGAGGTGGTCCGCCTGCGCGCTGACCAGGGCACGGTCGATCGCCGCGTCGTCGGGATCGCTGCCCCAGATCGTCCGGTACGGGATGCGGCCGAGCGAGACGACCTCGCGGACCGTGAGGGGGATCGTGCTGGTCGACTCCTGCTCGAGCAGGGCGATCCGCTGCGCACGACCCTTCCGCGGCAGGTGGTGGACCGGCGTGGTCTCGACCAGCACGGCCCCCTTCTCGGGGAGCAGAAGTCCCGCGATGAGCCGGAGCAGCGTCGTCTTGCCCGCGCCGTTGGGGCCGAGCAGGCCGGTGAGGTGGCCGTCGGGCGGGGTCGCGTCGATGCCGTCCACCACCCACCGTCCGCCCAGGCGGGTGCCGACGCCGTCGAGGGTCAGGTCCATGCAGTCCCCTTCCCGCGCCGCAGCAGGTAGGCGAACACCGGCACCCCGATGAGGGCCGTCACGATGCCGACCGGCAGCTCGCGCGGGTCGAACAGGGTGCGCGCGAGCGTGTCCGCCCAGACCAGGAACACGGCGCCGCTCAGCGCGGCGACGGGCAGGAGCCGGCGGTGCGCCGGCCCGGTGAGCGAGGAGACCGCGTGGGGCAGGATCAGGCCGACGAAGCCGATCGCGCCGCTGACCGCGACCATCGCCCCCGTGAGCAGGGCGACGACGGTCATGAGCGTCCACCGGGTGTGGTTGACGTCGATGCCCAGGGCCGCGGCCGACGTGTCCCCGAAGGCGAACGCGTCGAGGCGCGTCGAGCTGAGGATCAGGACGGTGCCGACGACGAGCACCGCGACKCCCGCGATCGCGACCGAGCCCCAGGTGGACCCCGCCAACGAGCCGAGCAGCCAGTTGAGGATCTCGCGGTAGGAGTCGCCCGTGGCGGTCCAGAAGATGACGAAGCTGGTGCCCGCCGCGGCGAGCTGCGAGACCGCGAGACCCGCCAGGACGGTCCGACCCGGCGCGAGCGTGCCGCCCGTGCGGGCGAGCGCGAGGGTCGCGACGAGCGCGAGGAGCGCCCCGGCGAACGCCGCGACGGGCAGCAGGACGCTCACGCCCACCACCAGCACCGCGACCGCCCCCAGCGACGCGCCCGACGACAGGCCGAGCAGGTACGGGTCGGCCAGCGGGTTGCGGGTCAGGCTCTGCATCACCGCGCCGGCGAGCGCCAGGCCGGCGCCGACCGCCGCCGCGGTCAGGACGCGGGGGAGGCGCAGGTCCCACACGATCGCGTCGTGCAGGCGCGAGACGCTCTCGACCGGTAGCCCCAGGTGCCCGCCGATGCTGCGGGCCACCTCGGCGACGCTCAGGGCGGCAGGACCGATGGTCACGGCCACCAGCACGGTCACGACGAGCGCCGCGACGCCTGCCGTGACCAGCAGGCTCAGCGGTGTCCGGCCCTTCACCCCAGCGCGGCGAGCTGGTCGTCGAGCGACTTCACCGCGTCCGCGTTGCGCACGCCGGCCTCCGACGCCGGGAACGGGATGGTCAGGTACCGGTGCTCCTTGACGGCGGTCAGCTGGTTGGTCGCGGCGTTGGCCTCGAGCAACTCGATCTTCTTGGCGGCCGTGTTCCAGCTGGCGTCGACGAGCACGATGACGTCCGGGTCCGCCGCGACGACCTGCTCCCAGCCCGCCGACGTCCAGGTGTCGTGCACGTCGGCGAAGATGTTGGTCAGGCCCGCGGCGTCCATCATCATCTGCGGCGCGCCGATGGCCGCCCCGACGTACGGGGTGTCGGTGCCGGAGCTGTACCAGAGGGCCGTCGTCTCGCCGGTCGGCGGCGTGGCGCTCGCGAGCGTCGCCTTCTGCTCGGCGATGAGCTCCTCCGCCCGGTCCTGGACGCCGAAGATGCTCGCGACCTCGCGGATCTCGTCGTCCACCTTGTCGAACGTCAAGGGGTCGGGCATGTAGCCCTCCTCCTTGCACGCCGCCGGGGAGACATAGGTGCCGATCCCGAGGTCCTGGAGCGTGGCCCGCTCGCCGACGCCGTCGGCCGAGAAGTTCGACTCCCAGCCGCCGTAGACGAAGTCCGGCTCGAGGGCGAGCAGCGCCTCCTGGCCCGGCACCTTGTCCGAGATCACCGGGATCTGGTCGTACGCCGCCTGCTGGTCGTCCGGCACCGGCCCGTCGGCGAACGCCGTGCCGATCATCGCGTCCTGCAGGCCGAGCGCGAGCAGCATCTCGGTGGCCGTCGACTTGATCGTGACGACCTTCGTCGGGGGCGCGTCGACGGTCACCGCGGTGCCGCAGTTGTCGAGCGTGACGGGTGCGAAGGACGCCGTGCTCTCGGTCGTCGGGCTGCTCGCGGCCTCCGGCGTGCTCTGGGCCGAGCAGGCGGCGAGGGCGCTCGCGGCCGCGACGGCGACGACGGCGATCCGAGTTCTGCGCATGGGGATGCTGGCTCCGGGGGTTCGTGGGGCGCGCGGCGGCGGGTCGCTCGCGCTGGGGGTGGGGTGCACGTCGCACCTCCGGAGGGCCGCCCACAGCCGGGCAGCACGACCCGACCACATCCGGTCAGGTTCCGCGCACAGAGTAGGCCTCTGACCTGGGAGGTCTGCAACCGGGGCGTCAGGGGGCGGCCGCGAGCGCGAGGGCGCGGGCCACGTCGTCGACCTCGCTGCCCAGCAGGCCGACCGTGACCCGGACGTGGTCGCCGGGCGTGTCGGCTTGCACGGACGGACCCTCGGCGGAGAACGGGGTACCGGGGGCGACGCGGATGCCGGCGGCCTCGAGGCGGACCAGTGCGGTGCGCTCGTCGTGCACCGGCAGCCAGAGGTTGATGCCGTCGCCGGGCTCGAGGGCGATGTCGTGGGTGGCCAGGGCCTCGCGCAGGGCCCGGCGGCGGGCGAAGTAGACGCGGCGGGCGTGGGCGACGGCCTCCATGGCGGCGCCGTCGGTGAGGAGGTCGACCAGGACGTGCTGCAGCAGGCGGCTGGTCCAGCCCGGACCGAGCATCCTGCGGGCCACGATGCCGTCGAGCACCGCGGCGGGGCCCCCGACGGCGGCGATCCGCAGGTCCGGGCCGTGGGACTTGGAGTACGAGCGGACGTGGACCACGCGGTCCGGCAGCAGGGCGCCGAGGCTGACGTCGCGGGCGGACGCGATCTCGCCGGAGTGGTCGTCCTCGACGACGAGGGCGCCGTGCCGGCGCAGGACCACGGCGAGCTCGCGGGCCCGGGTCGACGTCATGCTCACCGCCGTCGGGTTGTGCGCGCGGGGCTGCAGGACGACGACGCCCGCGCCGCCCTCGAGCGCCCGGTCCAGCTCGTCGGGACGCATGCCCTGGCGGTCGAGCGTGACCGGCACGCGCTCGAGGCCCAGCTGGTCCAGCAGGTCGAAGAGCGGCGGGAAGCCGGGGTGCTCGACGGCCACCCGCGAGCCGTAGCTCGCGACGCGTTCGAGGACGCGGCTGATCGCGTCGAGGGCGCCGTCGACGACCGTGAGGCGCTGGGCGGCGAACGGCCACGACTCGCGCAGGAGCTCCTCGAGGGCCGGGACGACCGGCGCCGCGAGGTAGGCGCCGGTGTCGGCGGCGGGGCGCTGGAGCGCGACGCGGGCGAGCGCCGGACCGATCAGGGGGAGGAGCTCGGGGTCGGGGGTGCCCGTCGAGAGGTCGAGCCGGGCGGGGGCGCCGCCGGCGAGGTCGCGGTAACGCGGCGGCAACCAGCTCGCGGGCGGCGGCAGCACCACCGTGCCGGCACGGCCGCGGGAGATGACGATGCCGACCGCGGAGAGCGCCTGCCACGCCCCGCTCACGGTCGCCGGGCTGACCCCGAGCTCGGCTGCGAGGGTCCGGACCGTGGGCAGGCGGTCGCCGGGGCGCAGGTCACCGCCTCTGACCAGGCGCGCCACGGTCGCGGCGATGCCCCGCGGACTTCGGTCGTCGACGTACGCGGCGAGGTCCATGCGGGTCAGGATGCCCGTCCGCAGGGGGCTGACCAGGCCGCGGAGGCGTCGAGCCTGCTCGTGGGCCGAAGTGTTTACGTGGGCGTCATCGATGTTCGCGCCCAGGTAACGGGGAGTAACGCCGCAGAAATGTTCAACCCCGACAGTCACATTCCAGGCTACGGTGCCAAGAACGGGCACTCAGGCGCCACGTGGGGCTCCGAGGCCGGTCGAGACAGAGATGCGGAGGAGCCCTATGACCGTCGTACGCGTCGCGTTCACCCAGGCCACCTGGACGGGCGACAAGGAGTCGATGACCGCGCTCCACGAGGCCTGGACCCGGGAGGCCGCCTCGCAGGGCGCCCAGATCATCGCCTTCCAGGAGCTGTTCTACGGCCCGTACTTCGGGATCACGCAGGACACCGCGTACTACGACTACGCGGAGTCCGTGCCGGGCCCGACGACGGAGCGCTTCTCCGCGCTGGCCAAGGAGCTGGGCATCGTCATCGTGCTCCCGGTGTACGAGGAGGAGCAGCCCGGCGTCCTGTACAACACGGCCGCTGTCATCGACGCCGACGGCAGCTACCTCGGCAAGTACCGCAAGCACCACATCCCGAACCTGCCCAAGTTCTGGGAGAAGTTCTACTTCCGGCCCGGCAACCTCGGGTACCCGGTGTTCGAGACCGCCGTCGGCAAGATCGGCGTGAACATCTGCTACGACCGGCACTTCCCCGAGGGCTGGCGCGTGCTGGCGCTGAACGGCGCCGAGATCGTGTTCAACCCGAACGCCACGGCGCCCGGCATCTCCAACAAGCTCTGGGAGATCGAGCAGCCGGCCGCGGCCGTGGCCAACGGCTACTTCGTCGTCGCCAACAACCGCGTGGGGCTCGAGGACAACGAGTACGGCGACCAGGCGGTCAACTTCTACGGGTCGTCGTACGCGGTCGGCCCCGACGGCAACTACGTCGGCGAGGTGGGCTCGTCGAGCGAGAACCAGCTGCTGGTCCGCGATCTCGACCTCGACCAGGTGCGCATCGTGCGCGAGCGGTGGCAGTTCTTCCGCGACCGCCGACCCGAGGCCTACGGCCCGATCGTGGCGCCCTGAGCACGGGGAGCGTGAGATGAAGACCCTCATCACCGGCGGCACCCTCGTCAGCGCGACGGGGCGGACGGCCGCGGACGTGCTCATCGACGGCGAGACGGTTGCCGCGGTGCTCAGCCCGGGCTCGACCCTGCTGGGCTTCGACCTGGCGGCCAACGTCGACCAGGTCATCGACGCGACGGGCAAGTACGTCATTCCCGGCGGCATCGACGCGCACACCCACATGGAGCTGCCGTTCGGCGGCACCAACGCCTCGGACACGTTCGAGACGGGGACTCGGGCCGCCGCCTGGGGCGGCACGACCACGATCATCGACTTCGCCGTGCAGCGCACGGGGGAGCGCGTCATGGACGGGCTCGGCGCCTGGCACGAGAAGGCCGCCGGCAACTGCGCGATCGACTACGGCTTCCACCAGATCATCGGCGGCGTCGACGACGACTCGCTCAAGGCGATGGAGGGCCTGGTCGCCGAGGGGATCACGAGCTACAAGCTCTTCATGGCCTACCCGGGGGTCTTCTACTCCGACGACGCCCAGATCCTGCGCGCGATGCAGAAGGCGGCCGACCTCGGGCTGCTGACGATGATGCACGCGGAGAACGGGCCGGCCATCGACGTGCTGGCCGCGCAGCTGGTGGCGCAGGGCAAGACCGATCCCTACTACCACGGCATCGCGCGCGCCTGGCAGCTCGAGGAGGAGGCCACTCACCGGGCGATCATGCTGGCCGACGTCACGGGCGCCCCGCTCTACGTCGTGCACGTGAGCGCCAAGCAGGCCGTCGCGCAGCTGGCGTGGGCCCGGGACGCCGGCAAGAACGTGTTCGGCGAGACGTGCCCGCAGTACCTGTACCTCAGCCTCGAGGAGCAGCTGGGCGCGCCGGGCTTCGAGGGCGCCAAGTGGGTGTGCTCCACCCCGCTGCGCTCGCGGGCCGAGGGTCACCAGGAGCACATGTGGCAGGCGCTGCGCACCAACGACCTGCAGATGGTCAGCACGGACCACTGCCCCTTCTGCATGAAGGGCCAGAAGGACCTGGGCGTCGGCGACTTCCGGGCGATCCCGAACGGGATCGGCTCCATCGAGCACCGGATGGACCTCATGTACCAGGGGGTCGCCACCGGGCAGATCACGCTCGAGCGGTGGGTGGAGCTCACCTCGACGACACCCGCGCGCATGTTCGGCCTGTACGGCAAGAAGGGCGTCATCGCCCCGGGTGCCGACGCCGACGTCGTGGTCTACGACCCCGCCGGGCACACGTCGATCGGGGTGGGCAAGACGCACCACATGAACATGGACCACTCGGCGTGGGAGGGGTACGAGATCGACGGGCATGTCGACGTCGTCCTGTCCCGCGGGTCCGTCGTGGTGGACGAGTCCGGCTACCACGGGCGCGCCGGGCACGGGCAGTACGTGCCGCGCGGCCTGTCCCAGTACCTCCTGTAGATCGGACTGAGATGGACTTCGGCGTCGTCCTGCAGACGAACCCGCCCGCGTCGCGGACGGTCGAGCTGGCCCGCCTGGCGGAGACCCACGGGTTCAGCCACGTGTGGACCTTCGACTCGCACCTGCTGTGGCAGGAGCCGTTCGTCATCTACTCGGCTATCCTCGCGGCCACGCGCAAGGTCATGGTGGGGCCCATGGTGACCAACCCCGCCACCCGGGACTGGACGGTCATCGCGTCGCTGTTCGCCACTCTCAACGAGATGTACGGCAACCGGACGATCTGCGGGATCGGCCGCGGCGACTCGGCGGTCCGGACACTGCACGGCAGACCCTCCAACCTGGCGACCCTGCGCGAGGCCGTGCACGTGATCCGGGAACTGGCCAACGACCGGTCGGTCGAGGTGAACGGCGCGAAGGTGCACTTCCCGTGGTCGCGCGGGTCGGCGCTGGACATCTGGGTCGCCGCCTACGGGCCGCTCGCGCTCAAGCTGACCGGCGAGGTGGGCGACGGGTTCATCCTGCAGCTGGCCGACCCCGACATCGCCGCGTGGACCATCAAGGTCGTGCGCGACGCCGCCGAGCAGGCCGGGCGGGACCCGGACGCCGTGAAGTTCTGCGTCGCGGCGCCGATGTACATCGGGGAGGATTCGCCCGAAAGCAGAGCACACATGCGCGAGCAGTGCCGCTGGTTCGGCGGGATGGTCGGCAACCACGTGGCCGACATCGTCGCCCGGTACGGGGCCGACTCGTCGGTGCCCAAGGCGCTGACCGACTACATCGCGGGGCGGCAGGGCTACGACTACAACGAGCACGGCCGCGCCGGGAACACGCACGCCGCCTTCGTGCCCGACGAGATCGTCGAGCGGTTCTGCATCCTCGGCGACTCGAGCGAGCACGTCGAGCGGCTCGAGGCGCTGCGCGACCTGGGCGTGACGCAGTTCGCCGGCTACCTCCAGCACGACAACAAGGAGGAGACGATGCGCGTCTACGGCGAGCACGTCATCCCCGCGCTGGCGACCCCGGTCGTGGCCACCGCATGACCGATCTCGCGACGACGCTCGCGCCCGAGCGCACCGCACCGGTGCCCGTGCCCGGGCGTGCCCGTCGCGGGGGCGTCGGGCGGCGCGTCGTCGTCGGCCTGCTCGCCGTCCTCCTGCTGGCGGCGCTGTGGGAGCTGGTGAAGGTCGTCGTCCCCGACGCCGGTGGCTACGTGGGCGGCGCGAGCCTGCTGCCGCGCACGGACGACGTCGCCATGCCGCACGTGTGGTCCATCGGGCAGCGGGTGCTCCAGCCGGAGACGTCCGCTGCCGGGTCGCCGACGGTGCTCAGCGCGATGCTCGCGGCCTGCTGGTTCACGCTGCGCGTTGCGCTCGCGGGCTGGTTGCTGGGGTCGATCGGTGGGCTGCTGCTCGCGGCGCTCATGCAGCGCTCGCAGCTGGCCGAGTCCGCGCTCGTGCCCTGGGCCGTGCTGAGCCAGACCGTGCCCCTCATCGCGCTCGCGCCCCTGGTGGTCGGCTGGGGCGGGCGGATCCACCTCGGCGGGCTGGAGTGGCAGCGCTGGATGTCGGTGGCGCTCATCGCGAGCTACCTGGCGTTCTTCCCGGTGACCATCGGCGCCCTGCGGGGGTTCCAGTCGCCGCCCGCCGCGCAGGTCGAGCTCTACCGGTCCCTGGCGGCGAGCTGGAGCCGCACCATGCTCTCGCTGCGGCTGCCGGCGAGCGTGCCGTACCTGCTGCCCGCCCTGCGGCTCGGGGCGGCGACGGCCGTGGTCGGCGCGATCGTCGCCGAGGTGTCCACGGGCACCAAGGGCGGCATCGGGCGGCTGATCATCGGCTACGCGCAGTCCGCCAGCGGCGATCCCGCCAAGCCGTGGGCCGCGATCATCGCGGCCGCGCTGCTCGGGCTGGTCGCCGCCGGCCTGGTGTCCCTGCTCGGGCTCGGCCTGGGCCGCTACCGCTACGCGGAGGTCAGATGAACGACGCGAGCACGACGACCCCGGGGGCGACGGCCGTCGCGGCGACCGGCGTCGGCAAGGTCTTCTCGTCGCGGTCCGGCGACGTCACGGCGCTCGAGGGCATCGACCTGACCGTCGCGGCCGGGGAGTTCGTGTCCCTCATCGGCCCGTCGGGCTGCGGCAAGTCGACGCTGCTGCGGCTGATCGCGGACCTCGACGTCCCCACGTCCGGCGAGATCACGGTGTTCGGCAAGACCCCGCAGCAGGCGCGCGAGGCGCAGGACTACGGCATCGCCTTCCAGCAGGCGGGGCTGCTGCCGTGGCGGACGGTCACGGCGAACGTCGAGCTGCCGCTCGAGCTGCACGGCGTCGGCAAGGCGGAGCGCGCGGCGCGGGTGGTCGAGCTGCTGGAGCTGGTCGGTCTCGGGGACTTCGGCGGGCACTTCCCTCACCAGCTGTCTGGTGGCATGCAGCAGCGCGTCGCGATCGCCCGCGCGCTGGCCGAGCGGCCGAGCATGCTGCTGATGGACGAGCCGTTCGGGGCGCTCGACGAGATGACGCGCGAGCGCATGCAGACCGAGCTGGTCCGGATCTGTGCCGAGAGCGGCGCCGCGGTCGTGTTCGTCACCCACTCGATCCCCGAGGCGGTGTTCCTGTCGCAGCGGGTGGTCGTCATGTCGCCGCGGCCGGGACGGATCAGCGCCGTGGTCCCGGTGGACCTTGGTGCCGACCGCGGCGAGCAGCTCCGGGAGGACGCGTCGTTCTTCGCGGCGGTCACCGCCGTCCGCGAGGCGCTGCACGGCACCCCGGTCACCGCGCGCGGCAGGGACCTGCGATGACCGGCGCCACCGTCCGTCGCTGGGTCGCGCCGGTCGCGCTCGGCATCGTCGCCCTCCTCGTGTGGCAGGCGATCGTGGTCGGGACGGGGATCAAGCCCTACCTGCTGCCCAGCCCGACCGCGATCCTGGAGCAGCTGCTCCTGGTCGTCCCGCTCGTCTGGCAGGCCGCCGTGGCTACCGGTCTCAACGTGCTGGTCGGGCTGGTCGTCGGCGGGCTCGCGGCCATCGGCGCGGCGATCGTTGCGGCACGCAGCCGGATGGCGGACACCCTGCTGTCCCCGACCGCGGCCGCCCTGTCCGTGATGCCGATCGTCGCGCTCGCGCCCGCGCTGAACACGATGTTCGGGACGACCTCGACGACACCGCGCCGGATCGTGGTCTCGGTCGTCGTCTTCGCGCCGGTGTTCGTCAACACGCTGCGCGGGCTGCGGCAGGTCCAGCCGGTGCACCGCGACCTGCTCCGGGCGTACGCGGCCACCCCCCGGCAGATCACGCGCACGGTGACGATCCCCGGTGCGCTGCCGTACCTGTTCACCGGTCTGCGCATCGCGTCCTCGACGGCCGTGATCGCCGCGATCGTCGCCGAGTACTTCGGCGGCCTGCAGAACGGCCTGGGCTCCCGGATCACGTCGGCGGCGTCGAACAGCGCCTACGCACGGGCCTGGGCCTTCGTCCTCGGCGCCATCCTGCTGGGGCTCGTGTTCTACCTCGCGACGCTCGCGCTCGAGCGCGCGGTCGCGAGGCGTCAAGGGGGCTAGACACGTCCGCCTGCCACCGCCGCCAGGCCGGCCGATCCGCACAGCACAGCCCAACGAGAGGACTGACGATGAGACTCACCAGGCGTACTGCGTGGGGCGTGGTCGGCGTCGCCGCCGCGCTCGTCCTGACYGGATGCAGCTCCGACGACGGCGGGGATGCCGGGGAGGAACCCTCGGTGAGCTCCGAGGTGCTCATCCCGGTCAAGCTCCAGCTGCAGTGGTTCACCCAGGCCCAGTTCGCCGGCTACTACGCGGCGGTCGAGAAGGGCTACTACGTCGACGAGGGGCTCGACGTCCAGATCGTCGAGGGCGGCACGGACATCGTGCCGCAGTCGGTGCTCGCCGACGGCTCGGTCGACTACGCGATCGCGTGGGTGCCCAAGGCGCTGGCGTCGCGCGAGCAGGGCGCCGGCATCACCGACGTCGCCCAGATCTTCCAGAAGTCCGGCACCCTGCAGGTCGCGTTCAAGGACAAGGACATCACCACCGCCGCCGACCTCGAGGGCAAGAAGGTGGGCAACTGGGGCTACGGCAACGAGTTCGAGCTGTTCGCCGGCATCACGAAGGCGGGCCTCGACCCGGCCACGGACGTCACGCTGGTCCAGCAGCAGTTCGACATGAACGCGCTCCTGGCGGGCGACATCGATGCCGCGCAGGCCATGACCTACAACGAGTACGCGCAGCTGCTCGAGGCCGAGAACCCCGACACGGGCGAGCTGTACACGGCCGACGACTTCACCGCGGTCAACTGGAACGACGAGGGCACGGCGATGCTCCAGGACGCCATCTGGGCGAACTCCGAGAAGCTCGCGAACGACAAGGACTACCAGGACCAGACCGTGAAGTTCATCAAGGCGAGCCTGAAGGGCTGGATCTACGCGCGGGACTACCCGGAGATGGCCCGGGACATCGTCGTGGCCCAGGGCTCGCAGCTGGGCGCCAGCCACCAGCTGTGGCAGGCCAACGAGATCAACAAGCTGATCTGGCCGTCGCCGGACGGCATCGGCATGATCGACGAGGACGCCTGGAAGCAGACGGTCGACGTCGCGCTCAAGACGAAGAACGACCAGGGGGCGACTGTCATCACGGCCGAGCCCGACGCCGACGCGTACACGAACGAGTACGTGGAGAAGGCACTGGCCGCGCTGAAGGACGAGGGCATCGACGTGTCCGGCGAGGAGTTCGAGCCGATCGACGTCACACTCGAGGCCGGCGGCAAGTAACCCCTCGCGCGCGGGCGTCGGCCACGGCGCCCGCGCGTGAGCCCGCACCACCAAGGAGAGGCACCATGACCACCGACGACGACGCCACCGCGCTGCGGCTCGACCGGGACCACGTCTTCCACTCGTGGTCGGCGCAGGCCCACCTCAACCCGATGGTCATCGCGGGTGGGCTGGGCTCGACCGTCTGGGACCACGCCGGCCGTCGGTACCTCGACTTCTCCAGCCAGCTGGTGAACACCAACATCGGCCACCAGCACCCGAAGGTCGTCGCCGCGATCCAGGAGCAGGCGGCGACCCTGACGACGGTCGCGCCGGCGACGGCGAACCTCACGCGCGGCCGGGCCGCCCAGAAGGTGCTGAGCCACGCGCCCGACGGGTTCTCCAGCGTGTTCTTCACCAACGGCGGGGCCGACGCCAACGAGAACGCCATCCGGCTGGCGCGCCTGCACACGGGCCGCGACAAGGTGGTCTCGGCGTACCGCTCGTACCACGGCAACACGGGCGCGGCCGTGGTCGCGACGGGGGACTGGCGGCGCGTGCCCAACGAGTTCGCCCGCGCGCACGTGCACCACTTCGGGCCGTACCTCTACCGCTCGGAGTTCTGGGCGACCACACCCGAGCAGGAGAGCGAGCGCGCGCTGCACCACCTCGAGCGCGTGATCCAGGCCGAGGGGCCGGGGTCGGTCGCGGCGATCCTGCTGGAGACGATCCCCGGCACGGCCGGCGTGCTCGTGCCGCCGCCGGGCTACCTCGCGGGCGTCCGCGCGATCGCCGACCGGTACGACATCCTGCTGATCCTCGACGAGGTCATGGCCGGCTTCGGCCGGACGGGGCAGTGGTTCGCGTTCGACGGGTTCGACGTCGTCCCGGACCTCATCACCTTCGCGAAGGGCGTCAACTCCGGGTACGTCCCGGCGGGCGGCGTGATCCTCAGCGACGCGATCGAGGCGACGTTCGAGGACCGCGTGTTCCCCGGCGGCCTCACGTACTCGGGCCACCCGCTGGCCATGAGCTCGATCGTCGCGACCCTGGACGCGATGGCCGACGAGGGCATCATCGACCATGCCGCCGCCATCGGTCGCGACGTGCTCGGCCCCGGCCTGGCGGAGCTCGCCGAGAAGAACCCGCTGGTGGGGGAGGTGCGGGGGCTCGGCGTCTTCTGGGCCGTCGAGCTGGTCAAGGATCAGGCCACCCGCGAGCCGGTCGACGCCGCGCTCATGGGCCGGGTCAAGGCCGGCGCGCTCGCCCGCGGGCTGCTCCCGTTCCTCGCCGACAACCGCGTGCACGTCGTCCCGCCGTGCGTGGTCACGGCCGACGAGGCCGCCACGGGTCTCGGCCTGCTGACCGAGGTCCTGGCCGAGGTCGCCTAGCCTTCTGCGTAGTCCCCACCACCCCTGGAGTTCCGCATGAGCACAAGCACGCCCCGACGCGCCCTGGTCACGGGCGCCTCCTCCGGGATCGGCGCGGCGACCGTCCGTCGCCTGCGCGCGGAGGGGTACGAGGTCGTCGCGACCGCCCGGCGCGCGGACCGACTGGAGGCGCTGGCGCAGGAGACGGGCGCGGACGTGTTCGTCGCCGACGTGACCGACGACGACGACGTGGCGCGGCTCGCGTCGTACGTCGCTGAGGGCGGACCGCTCGACGCGCTGGTCAACAACGCGGGCGGCGCCTTCGGGCTCGACCCCGTCGAGTCGTCGGACCTCGAGCACTGGCGCCAGATGTACGAGCTCAACGTGATCGGGACGCTGCGGGTCACGCAGGCGCTGCTCCCGCACCTGCGCGAGGGCGGCGGCGACATCGTCGTCGTGACGTCGACCGCGGCGCACGGCACGTACGAGGGCGGCGCCGGTTACGTGGGCGCCAAGCACGCCGAGCGCATGCTCGCGACGACGCTGCGCTGGGAGATCCTCGGCGAGCCGATCCGGATCATCGAGATCGCCCCCGGCGCCGTGGCCACCGAGGAGTTCTCGATGGTGCGGTTCGACGGGGACAGCGAGCGGGCGGCCGCCGTCTACGCGGGCTACGAGCCGCTGGTGGCGGACGACATCGCCGACGCCATCGCGTGGTCGCTGAGCCGCCCGGCACACGTGAACATCGACCTGCTGGTGGTCCGCCCGCGCGCGCAGGCGAGCAACAACAAGATCGCGCGCACCGGCGCCTGACCGTCCCGGGGGTCGGATCGGTCGGGCAACTGTCGGACGTCGTACGTAGGGTGCAGGTGTGCCTTCTGCGCCACCCGCCGTTCCCCCCGCCGCCACCCCGCCGACTGCCGGCGCGAAACCCGAGTCCACCACCCGGGTCCTCCTGCGCCTGCGCCACTGGGCCCGGCCGGCGCTCCCGCGGATCGCGCTCGGCGGCCTGACCGCCCTCGGCGCGAGCCTGCTCGCCCTCGCGGTGCCGCAGGTCCTGCGCGTCATCGTCAACGGCCCGCTGCTCAGCGAGGGCTCGGAGCGCGGGGTCGTGCTCGGAGCGCTCGTCGTGCTGTCGCTCGGGGTGCTCGAGGCGTTCCTCGTCTGGTGCCGCCGCGCCCTGATCCTCACGCCGGGCACCACGGTCGAGCGCGACATGCGCACGGACCTGTTCCGCCACCTGCTGGACCTGCCGGTGGAGTTCCACGACCGCTGGTCGGGCGGGCAGCTGCTGTCCCGCGTGATGTCGGACCTCAGCACCATCCGGCGGTGGACGGTGTTCGGCCTCGTGATGTTGCTGGTCAGCTCGACCACGGTCGTCGTCGGCATCGGGCTGATGATGTGGACCAGCTGGGTGCTCGGGCTGGTCTACCTGGTGGGCGCGGTGCCCATGATCTGGCTCGGGTTCCGCTTCCGCGAGAACTACAAGGTGGTCGCGCGCCAGGCCCGGGACCAGGCGGGCGACCTCGCCACGACCGTCGAGGAGTCGGTGCATGGCATCCGCGTGCTCAAGGCGTTCGGGCGCGGCGAGGACGCCCTCGAGGACTTCGCGCGGCAGGCCGCCGCTCTGCGCGCGGTCGAGGTGCAGAAGGCGAGCACGCAGTCCCGGGTGTCGTTCGCGCTGAGCGCGATCCCGGAGGCGATCCTCGCCGTCTCGCTCGGCCTCGGCGTCGTGCTCACCTCCCGCGGGGAGCTGAGCGTCGGCGCGCTGGTCGCGTTCTTCGCCACGGCGGCCGTGGTGAACAGCCCTGTGGAGCGGCTCGGCATGCTGCTCGCGATGACGCTCGATGCCAAGGCGGCGACCGACCGGTACCTGCAGGTCATGGACACGGGCTCGGCCGTGCGCGACCCCGCGACGCCGGCGCAGCTGCCGCCCGCCGACCCGGCCGGCTCGCGCATCGAGCTGCGGGACCTGCACTTCGGGCATCCCAGAGGCCTCGACGCCGAGGGGCACGTGCGCGGCGGCTCGGACATCCTGGCGGGCATCGACCTGGTGCTCGAGCCGGGGGAGACCATGGCGCTCGTCGGGCTGACCGGCAGCGGCAAGACGACCCTGCTGCAGCTGGTCCCGCGGCTCTACGACGTGACCGCCGGTAGCGTGCGGATCGACGGCGTCGACGTCCGGGACCTCACGCGGGCAGACCTGCGCGCGGCCGTGTCGATCGCGTTCGAGGACCCGATCCTGTTCTCCGCGTCGGTGCGGGAGAACGTGCTGCTCGGCACGGACCTCACCGGGCCCGAGGCCGACGACTTGGTCGCCGAGGCGCTCGACGTCGCACGCGCGGGCTTCGCCTACGGGCTGCCGGACGGGCTCGACACCGTGATCGGCGAGGAGGGGCTCAGCCTCTCGGGCGGTCAGCGGCAACGCGTCGCGCTCGCCCGCGCCATCGCGGTCCGACCCCGGGTGCTGCTGCTCGACGACCCGCTCTCCGCGCTCGATGTCACGACGGAGGCCGCGGTCACGGCGCGGCTGCGCGGGATGCTCACCGGCACCACGACCCTCGTCGTCGCCCACCGACCCTCCACGGTCGCCCTGGCCGACCGGGTCGCAGTGCTCGAGGACGGGCGGATCACGGGCGTCGGCCGCCACTCGGACCTGCTGACCAGCCACCCGCACTACCGGTACGTGCTCACGGCACTCTCGGCGCTGGACGACGCCGACCACCTGACGGCGGTGCACCGATGAGCGCGCCCGCCAGCGTCCTCACCACCGAGGGGTTCGAGGACGAGACCACCAAGGCCGAGTCGCGACGGATCCGGCGCCGCTCGCTCGCGCTGCTCGGCCTCCTCCTGCGGCCCGTCGCCGGCCCAGCATGGTGGACCGCCGCCCTGGTAGTGGGCTCGCAGCTCGCCGCGGTCGCCGGTCCGGCGCTCGTCGCGTACGGCATCGACAAGGCCCTGCCGGCCCTCACGGCCGGCGACGCCGTGCCGATCACGCTGGCGACCCTCGCCTACCTCACGGCCGCGCTGCTCGGCGGGGTGCTCACCGCGGCGACCGTGCGCGCGTCGGCGCGCGTGAGCCAGACGATGCTGCTCGACCTGCGTCGCCGGGTCTTCCGGCACACGCAGCTGCTCAGCCTGGAGTTCCACGAGAAGTACACGTCGGGCCGGATCATCTCGAGGCAGACCTCCGACGTCGACGCGCTGCGCGAGCTGCTCGACGGCGGCGTCACCACGCTGGCCTCGAGCGTGCTCGCGATGGTGTTCACCGCGGTGTCGCTGGTGCTGCTCGACTGGCGCAGCGGCCTGGTGCTGCTCATCGCGGTGGTCCCGGGCGTGGTGCTCACCCGCTGGTTCCAGGTCCGCTCGCAGCTGCAGTACCGCAAGCAGCGCACGGCGGCGGCGCGGCTCATCGTGCGGTTCGTCGAGACCATGACGGGCATCCGCGCGGTGCAGGCGTTCCGCCGCGAGCCGCAGGTCGAGGGCGTGTACGGCGGGCTGGCGGAGGACTACCGGGGCTCCACCGCGGAGTCGATCCGGCTCAACGGCGTCTTCGACACCGGACTGACGCTCATCGGGAACGTCACGGTGGCCGCGGTGCTGCTGGTCGGCGGTCTGCGCGCACTGGACGGCGGGATCGAGGTCGGCGTGCTGGTCGCGGCGGTGCTGTACGCGCGCCGGTTCTTCAGCCCGCTCCAGCAGATCGGCATGTTCTACAACTCGTTCCAGTCGGCGACGGCGGCCCTCGAGAAGGTCGCCTCCCTGCTGGCCGAGGAGCCGACCGTCCCCGACCCGACGCACCCGACCAGGCTGGCGGACGCCCGGGGCGACGTGCGGTTCGACGACGTGGAGTTCGGCTACGGCACCGGCCCGACCGTCCTGCCGCACGTCGACCTGCACATCCCCGCCGGCCAGTCGCTCGCGCTCGTCGGGGAGACCGGTGCCGGCAAGTCGACCATCGCCAAGCTGCTCGCCCGGTTCTACGACGTCCGCGAGGGCGCGGTCCGCCTCGACGGCCTCGACCTGCGGTCCATCGAGCCCGTGGACCTGCGGCGGGCGGTCGTCATGGTGACCCAGGAGGCGTACCTCTTCTCGGGGTCCGTCGGCGCCAACATCGCGCTCGGCAAGCCGGGTGCGACACCGGAACAGATCGAGGCGGCCGCGCGCGCGGTCGGCGTGCACGACCTCATCGCGTCGATGCCGGACGGCTACGACACCGAGGTGGACAAGCGCGGCGTGCGCCTCTCGGCCGGACAGCGCCAGCTCGTGTCGTTCGCGCGGGCGTTCCTGGCGGACCCGGCGCTGCTGATCCTCGACGAGGCGACCAGCTCGCTCGACGTGCCCGGTGAGGCCCTGGTGCAGCTGGGCCTGCAGACCCTGCTGGCCGACCGCACGAGCGTCGTCATCGCGCACCGGCTGTCCACGGTCATGGGCTCGGACCGGGTGCTCGTCATCGAGGGCGGCCGGATCGTCGAGGACGGCACCCCGGACGGGCTGGTCGCGGCGGGCGGGCGGTTCGCGGAGCTCCACGCCGACTGGCAACGGTCGATCCGCAGCACCACGTAGCGCCCGGCCCCCTAGAGGTGCCGCGCCGCGTACTCGTGCAGCGCGTTCCGGACGAACGTCGCCCCCTCCTCGCCCCCGTAGTTGGCCGCGAACCGCGGGTCGGCCACGTACATCTCGGCGAGGCCGACCACGTACTCCTTGACAGGCGTCGACCCGTGCCCGGGCGTGCCGGGGATGCTGCCGAGCCAGGCGACGTGCCGCCGGGCAAGCTCCTGCGCCTCGTCGGACGTCGGGTCGGCTCCCGCGGACGCGGCGGCGCCCCACTCGGTGGCCAGCTGCGCGGTCGTGGCCTTCCACGCGGCGCGCTCGTCGTCGGTCATGCCCCGCCACCATCCGTCGGACGTGGCGTAGGCGTCGGCGCCCCAGCGCCGCTCGACCTCTTCCTTGTGCTGCGTGTGGTCGAAGCCGTCGAACATGTCCTCGGCCATGAGTGGCCCTCCGTTCTCTCGTGCGGTGATGGTCCGTTCGACCGACGCGGCCTGCCGCTCCAGCCGGCGCTGCTCGCTGCGCAGCCAGTCGAGGTGGTGGCGCAGGGCGGCGGTCTCGTCCTGCTCGCGGTCGAGCACCCGCCGGATGTCCGGCAGGGCGAGCCCGAGCCGGCGCAGCAGCAGGACCCGCTGCAGCCGGACCAGCGCCCGGTCGTCGTACCACCGGTACCCGTTCTCGCCCACGCGGGTGGGCGACAGCAGCCCGATCGCGTCGTAGTGCCGCAGGGCGCGGCTGGTGGTGCCCGTCAGCCGGGCGACCTCCTGGATCGATGCCTCCATGCCGTCCACGGTAAGAGTTGACGCAGCGTCAAGGTCAAGCCCGGCGAGAGATCCCGTCGCCGACGCGGGCCAGGACCGTGCGCCGGAGCTCGACGACGGTCTCGACGACGGCGACCGCGCCMGCGGCGGCGAGCTCACCCGGCGCCGCGTACCCCCAGGAGACACCCACGCAGTCGATGCCGTGCGCACGGGCACCGTGCACATCGTGCTCGCGGTCCCCGACCATCAGCGTGGTCGCCGGCGACGGTGCGTGGGGTTCGGCGGCCAGCGCCCGGGCGATCACGTCCGCCTTCGTGCCGGACTCGTCGAGAGGTGCGCCGAAGATGCCGTCGACCAGCGGGGTGAGCCCGTGGTCCGCGCAGATCGGCACGGCGAACACCTCCGGCTTGGAGGTCGCGACGACCAGCCGGCAGCCGGCCGCACGCAGGTCGGTGAGCAGCTCGGGGATGCCGTCGAACACCGTCGCGTCGTGCATGCCGGTCGCGCCGAAGTCCTCGCGGTACGCCCGGACGACCTCGTCGACGCGGTCGTCGGGGACGCCGTGCGCGCGGAGGCTGTCGCCGATCGGCGGCCCGACGAACGACCGGAGCTCCGTGTCGGTCGGGACAGGCAGCCCGCATCGCCGGTAGGCGACGGCGATGGACGCCACGATGCCGGGGATGGAGTCGATGAGCGTGCCGTCGAGGTCGAGGAGGACGAGGGGGGAGGTCACGTCCCGATCATGCCCGGAGCAACCTACGCTGGCCGCATGGCGACGACCGAGACCGCACCCGGCCAACAGCAGCCCGAGCGGGAAGTGCTCGACTGGGAGCTCTTCGGCACGGCGGCCCGGGAGCTCGCGCAGGCGGTGGTCGACGACGGGTTCGTCCCCGACATCGTCATCGCGGTCGCCCGCGGTGGACTGCCGCCGGGCGGCGCGATCGCGTACGCGCTGGGCACCAAGGCCGTGGGCACGCTGAACGTCGAGTTCTACACGGGCATCGACGAGCGCCTGCCCGACCCCGTGGTCCTGCCGCCGCTGCTGGACACCGACGCGATGCACGGGCTGCGCGCGCTCGTCGTCGACGACGTCGCCGACACGGGCGAGACGCTCGCGCTCGTGCAGAAGATCATGGCGCAGCACTGCGAGGAGGCCCGCACGGCGGTCCTCTACTCCAAGCCACGGTCCATCGTCGAGCCCGACTACGTCTGGCGGCGCACGGACAAGTGGATCGTGTTCCCGTGGTCGGCGCTCCCGCCCGTCGTCGCGTCGGCCACCTGACAGCGTGGGCTGGGTCGAGATCCTCGGGTTCGTGACCGGCGCCGCGTGCGTCTGGCTCGCCGCCCGGGAGAACGTCTGGAACTTCCCCGTCGGGATCGTCAACACCGGGCTGTTCCTGGTGCTCTTCACCTCGGCCGGCCTGTACGCCAACGCCGGCCTGCAGGTGGTCTACCTGGTCCTCAACGGGCTCGGCTGGTACTGGTGGCTGCGCGGGGGTCGGGACCACGGGGTCCTCGAGGTGCGGCGCACGCCTCCGGTCGCCTGGGTGGTCGGGGCCGGGGCGGTGGTCGTGGTGACCGCCGGGCTCACGGTGCTGCTGGCCGACGCGTCCGCCGCGCCGTTCTGGGACTCGCTCACCACGGCGCTGAGCCTGGTCGCGCAGCTGATGATGGGCCGCAAGTGGCTCGGCAGCTGGGCGGTGTGGATCGTCACCGACGTCCTGCTGGTCGGGCTGTATGCGAGCCAGGGGCTGTACCTGACCGCCGTGCTCTACGCGCTCTTCATCGGCCTGTGCGTGCAGGGCGTGGTCCGATGGCGGCGCGCGCTGACCGCGCAGGCGGCGCTCGTGCACGTCGCGGCGGCGGCATGAGCCACGGCCTGGTCATCGGCAAGTTCTACCCGCCGCACGCCGGCCACCTCGCGCTCGCGCGGGCCGCCATGGCGCGGTGCGACCGCGTGACCGTGCAGGTGCTCGGGTCGTCCCAGGAGAGCCTCGCGCCCGAGCTGCGCGCCGCCTGGCTGCGGGCCGAGCTGCCCGGTGCGCACGTCGTCGCCGGTCTGGATGACGCGCCCGTCGACTACGGCAGCCCGGACGCATGGGACGCGCACGTGCGGGTCATCAGCGACCTGCTCGACGCGCCCGTCGACGCGGTGTTCACCTCCGACCGCTACGGCGCCGAGCTGGCGCGGCGGCTGGGTGCGGCGTGGGTGCAGGTCGACCCGGACCGCCGCGCGACCCCGGTCTCGGGGAGCGCGGTGCGCGCCGACCCCGCGCGGTACTGGTGGGCGCTGCCGGCCGCGGTCCGGTCCTGGTTCGTGCGCCGCGTCGTCGTGCTCGGTGCCGAGTCGACCGGCACGACCACGCTGGCCGACGACCTGACCGCGCACTTCGGGCTGCCGACGGTCGCCGAGTTCGGCCGCGAGTGGTCGCAGGTCCGGCCGGGCGGCCTCGCGGCACCCTGGCACACGGCCGAGTTCGACCTGGTGGCGCGCGAGCAGGCGCGCCGCGAGGACGACGCCGCCGCGGCGACGCCGGTCCCGCTGCTCGTCTGCGACACCGACGTGCTGGCGACCACCGTCTGGCACGAGCGATACGTCGGCCACGCGTCGCCGACGGTGACGGCGCTCGCGGCCGAGCGGATTCCCGACCTCTACCTGCTCACCGGCGACGAGATCCCGTTCGTGCAGGACGGGATGCGCGACGGCGAGCACCTGCGGCACGCGATGCAGGACCGGTTCCGCGCGGTGCTGGCCGCGCAGCCCGCGCCGTGGGTGGAGGTGCGGGGCGCCCCCGCGGAGCGCCTGGCCCGGGCGGTCGCTCTGGTCGAGCCGCTGCTCGCGACGCCGCGCACACTCGCGGAGCCGCTCGAGCAGCGCAACGGCGACGTCGTGACCCTGCTGGCGTGAGCGTTCTGCGAGACTCCCGTCCGTGACCGAGACACGCCACGACCCGTCCCTGAGCCAGGTGTCCGCGGCACCCACGCGCGCCGGCGCGCGCACCGCGCCGGCGGACCGGCTCGACCTGGACGTCGACCAGCTCTTCGCGGACGCGGACGGGTCCGTCGCCGCCGCGGGTCCGGCGCCGCTGGACGAGAAACTGCGGCAGGCCTACTTCTGGATGGTCAATCACGCGATCATTAGCCCGCACTACGACGTCGAGTTCCAGGACCCGAGCCGGGCGCGCACGCACTTCCGGCTCGGTGACTCGAAGGCCGAGGTCGACCTGCCGACGGACCAGTCGTACTCGTCGTTCGTCCTGCTGCCGCTGCTCACGTTCGCGGTCCGCGGCCGCTGCCTGCTCGTCGGCGGTCCCGGGCGGGGGAAGACGGCCAGCGCGATCCTCATGGGCGTGCTCGCCGGCTACCCGGTGCGCGAGGTGCGGCGCGCGATGCAGCACGGCCACCCGCAGCTCACGGTGCAGGACATGTTCGGCACGCCGCTGCCGCGCGACCTCGTCGCCGCGGAGAGCCTGGCGGACATCGAGGTGGCCTGGCGGTCCTGGCTCGGCCTGCGGGTCAAGATCGTCGACGAGTACAACCGCATCCCCACCCGCACGCAGTCGGCTCTGCTCACGGTCCTCGCCGACGGGTACGTCGAGGTGTTCGACCAGGTCTACGAGACCGGCGCGGCGGCCTGGTACCTCACCGCGAACGACGACGCGGGCGGCGGCACGTTCCAGGTGGTCGACGCCCTGCGTGACCGCATCGACGTCGTCGTGAAGGCTCTGTCGTTCAACTCGCGGTTCGTGGGCGACCTGGTCGAGCGGGCCGAGCGCGGCCTGCGCCCCGAGGAGAACGTGCCGCCGGCCATCGTGTTCGACGCGGACGAGCACGAGCGCCTGCACCGCGAGGTCACCGCGGTGCCCATCCCGGTCGACGTGCGCCGCCGGCTCGAGTACTTCGCGTCGCAGCTCGAGCTGCTCGAGCGCGCGGCCCGGCAGCTGGAGTACCGCACCAAGGACACCGCGCGGCTCGCGGGCCAGGACCCGCACCTGCTGGCCGCCCTGGACACCGGCCGCGACCAGCGCGCCGACATCGGCTCCCAGACGCTCAACGGGCTGTCCGTCCGCGCCCTGCAGTCGCTGGTCGCCTACGCCAAGGCCATGGCCTACTTCCGCGGCAACGCGGAGGTCACTCTCGACGACCTGCGCGCGGTGCTGCCGTTCGTGCTGCACGACAAGCTGCAGCCCGACCTGCAGTCGACCGCGTTCGACGACCCCGAGCGCGAGTCCCTGCGCACCGACCGGGTGTCGTGGATCCGCGACCTGTTCGACACCGCGTGCCGGCAGTACGACGCCGAGGGGCTCGACGCCGACGACCCGGTCGGCGTCATCCTCGCCGAGCTCGCCGCGGGTCTCGACGGGCTGGGGGAGGCCGAGGTCCGCCGCCGCCTGGCGCGGATCGAGGGCGTGCTCGCGGGCTGGCAGGACGCCACCAAGCTGCACGGCAGCCTGTTCGAAGACGCGCTCGCCCTCAAGTACGCGCACCAGCGGTACTCCGCGTATCTCACGTGGCTGCGGTGGAGCGGGGCGTGAGCGTCGGCGTCGAGCGCGGCTCCGGCTTCGGGCGCTGGCTGCTCGCGGATCGAGCGGCCGTCGACGCGATGCTGCAGGGCGCGCTCGCGCGCGGCGCCGACCGGGACGTCGTGCGGTCGGCGGTCGTGGAGCTCGGCGGGGCGTGGGCCGCGGGCGGCGAGCTCGACCCGGTCCTCGGCCGGGCGCTGGTCGCACGCGTGACGGACCTCGCCRCGCGGGGCCGTTGGGGGGCGGGCGACCCGGAACGTGCCGCGGTGGTGGAGGTGCTGCCGCGGCTCGCCGGCCTGGTGGGCACCCAGCCCGCGGCGACGGTCGACGCCGTGTGCGGTGCCGCGCGCACCGTGGCGCGGGCCGGCGACCTCGCGCGGTTCGGCACGCTGCTCGCGGCCGTCCCGGGCGCCGAGCACCCGGGCGAGGTCCGTTCGGCCGTCCTCGTCGCCTCGTGGCGGGCGGGCGCCGCCCGCTACCGGACGGCCGCGCTGCGCGAGGCGGCAGCCCTGCCGACCGCGGT